>NZ_JBAUJR010000026.1:0-1836 GCF_049683935.1 Mycobacterium sp.
GTCCTGGCCGTCGCGGCGTTCGTGGTCGAAGACACCGTGGTTGCCACGAACTTTCAACCCCCGCAACTCGATTCGATCAGCCACCGATCAACTCCCCTGCCGTGCGCCACGCCGTGACCACGGCGAGCGCGTCCGCCGAGGCACGGACGTCGTGCACCCGGACACCCCACACCCGATGCCACCCGGCCAGCGCCGAGATCACCGCGGTTGCCGTCTCCCGACCCGCCGGCGGCCTGGGTTCGCCGTCCTGCCCGGCCAGCAGAGAGCCGAGGAACCGTTTCCGGGAGGCTCCGACCAGGATCGGGATCCCGGTCGCGACGAACTCGGGCAACGCATCGAGCAACGCCCAATTGTGCTGTGCGGTTTTGGCGAATCCGAGTCCGGGGTCGATGATCAACTTGGCCGGGTCCACCCCTGCGCGCACTGCGGCATCCACGCCGGCCATCAGTTCGTCACGGACCTCGCCGACCACGTCGCCGTAGTCGGGTACGTCGTGCGGTCGGTCACTGCCCACCGACCGCCAGTGCATCAACACCCAGGGCACCCCGGCATCGGCGACCACTCTGGCCATGTCCGGGTCCGCCCTGCCACCGGACACGTCGTTGACGAGCGTCGCGCCGTTCTCCAGCGCCGCGCTCGCGACACCCGCGTGCATGGTGTCGATGCTGATCGTGATCCCTTGTTGGGCAAGCTCTTTGACGACGGGAAGCACCCGGGACGTCTCGACCTCAGGCGCCACCCGGGTGGCCCCCGGGCGCGTCGACTCACCACCGATGTCGACGATGGCGGCGCCCTGCGCGACGAGTTCGACACCATGTTCGATCGCACGATCGCGGTCGAGGAACAGGCCCCCGTCGGAGAACGAGTCATCGGTGACGTTGACGACCCCCATCACCTTCACGTGCGTCACCGCCGGGGTCTGATGGCTGGCCAAACTCACCTTCTCAGGATCAGATCCAGAGCCTCGGCCCGAGAGGCGTTGTCGTGCTTGAACTGTCCGCGCACCGCGGACGTGGTCGTCGTTGCGCCGGGCTTGCGCACCCCCCGCATCGCCATGCACAGGTGCTCGGCCTCGATCACCACGATGGCACCGCGCGGGTCGAGCTTGCGCATCAACGCGTCGGCGATCTGCGCGGTCAGCCGTTCCTGGACCTGTGGCCGCTTGGCGTAGAGATCCACCAGGCGGGCGATCTTGGACAGTCCGGTGACCCGGCCGTCGATCCCCGGGATGTAGCCGACGTGGGCCACCCCGTGGAACGCCACCAGGTGGTGCTCGCAGGTGGAGTACATCGGGATCTCTTTGACCAACACCAACTCGTCGTGCTGTTCGTCAAAGGTGGTGTTGAGCACGGTATCCGGATCGGTGTACAGGCCCGCGAACATCTCGCGGTAGGCGCGGGCCACCCGGGCCGGTGTGTCCGCCAGACCATGTCGGTCGGGATCCTCACCGACCGCGATCAGCAACTCGCGAACGGCCCGCTCCGCGCGCTCCTGATCGAAGTCAGGGCTGGGCAGCGTGGCCGAATCATTGTTGTGCGACCGCGTCATCGAAGTCTCCGTTCGGATATCAGCCAGGGACTAACCGCGGTTCGGCGGATCAGCCCGATCTCTGTGCTTGCCACTCTCGCGATCAGGCTCGTCCTTCGGGCCGGGTGCAGGTGCACCGCCCTCTGGACCGGGCTGCCCCTGCTGCGGGTACGGCTGCTGATACGGCGGATAACCCGGGTACGGAGCCGGGGCCTGCGGACCGCCCTGCCATCCCGGCGGCGGGGGCGGGGGGTACCAGTACCCCTGAGGCTGCGGCTGCTGCGGCTGCTGCGGCGCCCCGTGCGGCGG
>NZ_JBAUJR010000027.1:0-1558 GCF_049683935.1 Mycobacterium sp.
CCGCGATGTCGTGCGCATCGACGCCGGTGCGCTCGGCCAGCGCGGCGGCGGCCAGCCGGGCCTGCTCCAACGGTTGCTCCACGCCCGGCAGCTTAAGGCCGATCAGCCGTTCCGACGAGCAGTGAGATACTGCCTTAATGCTCACGGCCGCGTCCTCCTGCGTCGAAGACGTGGTGACCGCACGCCGCGGCGACCTCGTGGAGCTTTCCCACGCGATCCACGCCGAACCTGAACTCGCGTTTGCCGAGCACCGCAGCTGCGCCAAGACCCAGGCGCTGGTCGCCGAGCGGGGCTTTCACATCACCACCGGGACGGCGGGGCTGGACACGGCGTTTCGTGCCGAGTTCGGCAGCGGCCCGCTGGTCATCGGCATCTGCGCCGAGTACGACGCCCTGCCCGACATCGGTCACGCGTGCGGGCACAACATCATCGCCGCGGCCGCGGTCGGCACCGCGTTGGCGCTCGCCGACGTCGCCGACGACCTCGGGCTGACGGTGGTGCTGCTCGGCACGCCCGCCGAGGAGGCCGGCGGGGGCAAGGTGCTGATGCTCGAGGCCGGCGTGTTCGACGACATCGCCGCGACGGTGATGCTGCATCCCGGTCCGATCAACATCGCCGCGGCTCGCTCCCTGGCGCTCTCGGAGGCGACGATCCGCTACACCGGTCGGGAGTCGCATGCGGCGGTCGCGCCGTATCTGGGGATCAACGCCGCCGACGCGGTGACGGTCGCGCAGGTGGCTGTCGGCCTGTTGCGTCAGCAGTTGGCGCCCGGGCAGATGGTGCACGGCATCGTCTCCGACGGCGGTCAGGCGGCCAACGTGATCCCGGCACACACCGAACTCCGCTACACGATGCGGGCCAATAACTCGGAATCGTTGCGCGAGTTGGAGTCTCGGATCGCCGGCTGTTTCGCCGCGGGCGCGGTGGCGACCGGCTGCGAGCACGCCGTCACCGAGACCGCACCGGCGTACGCCGAGTTGCTTCCCGATCCGTGGCTGTCCTCGACGCTGCGGGCCGAGATGGTGCGCCTAGGCCGCACTCCGGTCGCCGAGGAGGTCGAGGCATCGCTGCCGCTGGGTAGCACGGACATGGGCAACGTGACGCAGGTGATGCCGGGAATCCATCCGATCGTCGGCATCGACGCCGGCGGTGCGTCGATCCATCAGCCGGCGTTCGCCGCCGCGGCCGTGTCGACCAGTGCGGACACCGCGGTCGTCGAGGGCTCGATCATGCTGGCCCGCACGGTGGTTGCGCTCGCCGCTGACCCGGTGCAACGTGACCGGGTGCTCGAACATCAGCGCAGGCGCGCGTCATGAGCATGTTGCCCCACGCCGCCGCGCGCTGGCTGTCGGCCAACTACGACCAGTTGGTCGGCTGGCGGCGCCACATCCACGCCCATCCCGAACTCGGTCGCCAGGAGTTCGCCACCACCCAGTTCGCCGCGTCGCTGCTGGCCGATGTCGGCCTGAACCCCAAGGTGCTGCCGGGCGGAACCGGCCTGACGTGTGACTTCGGCCCGGAGGACGGGCCGCGGGTGGCGCTGCGCGCTGACATGGAC
>NZ_JBAUJR010000028.1:0-11313 GCF_049683935.1 Mycobacterium sp.
CCATCGCGGACCCGTCGCGCAGGGTCTGCGCCGGATCGACGCCGTCGACTCCCGCGGCGTCGAGCATCTCGCCGGCCAACGCCAGCGTCAGCTCGACGACGTCGTCGGGTCCGCCGCCCTCGAGCACTTCGAGCGACTCGACGACCTCGACGGCGTTACCCGCGGTCCGGCCCAGCGGGATCTCCATGTCGGTGAGCAGCGCCCGGGTGAGCAGCCCGTGCTCGGTGCCCAGATCCACCATGGTGCGCGCCAGCTCTCGCGACTCGGCCTCGGTCGCCAGAAACGCACCCGACCCGACCTTGCAGTCGAGCACCAGTGCCCGGGTGCCCTCGGCGATCTTCTTGCTCATCACCGAGCTGGCGATCAGCGGCAGCGACTCGGTGGTGCCGGTGACGTCGCGCAGCGCATAGATCTTGCGGTCCGCGGGGGCCAGCTCACCGGCCGCGAAGATCGCCGCGCCGAGATCGCAGAGCTGTTGGCGGATCTGGCTTTTGGAGATCTCCGCGGTGAAGCCGGGGATCGACTCCAATTTGTCCAGGGTGCCTCCGGTGTGGCCGAGTCCGCGACCCGCGGCCTGGGGAACCGCACCACCACAGGCCATCACCACCGGCACCAGCGGGATGGTGATCTTGTCGCCGACGCCGCCGGTGGAATGCTTGTCCACCAACGCCAGCGGTTTCCCGTCGCGGCGCAGATCCGAGAAATCGAGACGCTCCCCCGAATCGACCATCGCGGCGGTCCACCGGGCGATCTCGGCGGTGGTCATACCGCGCAGGAAGATCGCCATCAGCAGCGCCGACATCTGCGCGTCGGCGACACGGCCGTGGGTGTAGGCGTCGATCACCCAGTCGATGGCGTCGTCGCCGAGGACCCCGCCGTCGCGTTTGGTCCGGATGAGCGTCGGGGCGTCGAAGTCGGGCGCACCGTCGAAAGTGAACTGCGTCACGGTGATTCCCCACCACGGCTGCGGGCCAGATCGTCGGGGCCGAAGGCGTCGGGCAGCAGTTCGGACAGCTTGCGCGGGCCGTGCGGGTGGTCGATGAGCATGTCCGGCCCGCCGTGCTCGAGGAGCACCTGACGACAGCGGCCGCACGGCATCAGAGCCCCGCCGTCGGGGCCCACACAGGCGAGCGCGACCAGGCGTCCGCCACCGCCGGAATGTAGGGCGCAGACCACTGCACACTCGGCACAGAGACCCAGACCATATGAGACATTCTCCACATTGCATCCGGTCACCGTTCGGTCATCATCGACCAGTGCCGCCGCCCCCACCCGGAATCCCGAATAGGGCGCGTAGGCATGCTCAGAGCAGTCGATTGCCTTGCTGCGCAACATGTTCCAGTCGATCTCCGAGCTCATGTCCCACCGTCCGAATCGATTCTGAATCCATTCCGAAAACTTCGTTCCGTGAGCAACGTCCTAGATAGTCGACCCTAACTTCGGCCCCCGATCCAGACATATGGCCCACACGCTAGTTCGTTCAACAGTACAAAGGGGTTTAGAGTCGCTCCGAGGTTTGGAGCAGCGGCCCAGGGCCACGCCTACCGGGAGCCTGTGGGACCCCCGCCCCGAGCGTCCACCGATGGCGTTGGAGGCCAGATGAGTACTCAGACATCGAGTCTGACAACCGGGAGCGGCGACGTGCCCGCTCCGCGGTCCGAGGCGCGGAGGTGGACCCTCTACCGCGGCGATCCGGGCATGTGGTCGTGGGTGCTGCACCGCATCACCGGCGCGACCATCTTCTTCTTCCTGTTCGTCCATGTGCTCGACACCGCGTTGGTCCGGGTCAGCCCGCAGGCCTACAACGAGATCATCGAGACGTACAAGACGCCGATCATCGGACTGATGGAGATCGGCCTCGTCGCCGCCGTTCTCTACCACGCCCTCAACGGGGTGCGCATCATCCTGATCGATTTCTGGCAACACGGTCCCAAGTACCAGCGACTGATGCTGTGGGTCGTCGCGGGCGTCTGGATCGCGGTCTTCACCGCAGCGATCGGGGTCATCGGCATGCACATGGTGGAGCGGTTCCTGTGAGCGCGTCGGTGAAGGGCGAAAACCCTTACGACCACATCAGCGATCGCGGCGGTCCGGCGCCGGTGATGCAGCGCAGCCACGACCGGCCCGCCGGCCTGGACAATCCCCGCGCGCCCCGCCGCGCGGGCGGGATGCCCAACTTCGAGAAGTACACCTGGCTGTTCATGCGGTTCTCGGGCGTCGTGCTCGTTTTCCTGGCCCTCGGACACCTGTTCATCATGCTGATGTGGGAAAACGGGGTGTACCGCATCGACTTCAACTTCGTCGCGCAACGCTGGGCGTCGCCGTTCTGGCAGACCTGGGACCTGTTGCTGCTGTGGCTGGCGCAACTGCACGGCGGCAACGGGATGCGCACGATCATCGCCGACTACACCCGAAAAGACTCCACGAAGTTCTGGCTCAACACATTGCTGGCGCTGTCGATGGCGTTCACCCTGGTACTGGGCACCTACGTGCTGCTGACCTTCGACGCGACGATCTCTTGATCTGCAGGGAGCAACGATGATTCAGGAACATCGCTACGACGTCGTCATCGTCGGTGCCGGCGGGGCGGGCATGCGCGCGGCCGTCGAAGCCGGCCCCCGGGCCCGCACCGCGGTGCTGACCAAGCTCTACCCGACCCGGTCGCACACCGGCGCGGCCCAGGGCGGCATGTGCGCCGCGCTGGCCAACGTCGAAGAGGACAACTGGGAGTGGCACACCTTCGACACCGTCAAGGGCGGCGACTACCTGGCCGACCAGGATGCCGTCGAGATCATGGCCAAGGAAGCCATCGACGCGGTGCTCGACCTCGAGAAGATGGGGATGCCTTTCAACCGCACCCCCGAGGGCCGCATCGACCAGCGCCGCTTCGGCGGGCACACCCGTGACCACGGCAAGGCCCCGGTGCGACGCGCGTGTTACGCCGCCGACCGCACCGGCCACATGATCCTGCAGACGCTGTATCAGAACTGCGTCAAGCACGACGTCGAGTTCTTCAACGAGTTCTACGCACTCGACATCACCCTGACCGACACCCCGTCCGGCCCGGTGGCCACCGGCGTCGTCGCCTACGAACTGGCGACCGGTGACATCCACGTCTTCCACGCCAAGGCGATCGTGTTCGCCACCGGCGGTTCAGGCCGGATGTACAAGACCACATCGAACGCCCACACCCTGACCGGCGACGGGCTGGGAATCATCTTCCGCAAGGGACTTCCCTTGGAGGACATGGAGTTCCACCAGTTCCACCCGACAGGCCTGGCGGGCCTGGGCATCCTGATCTCCGAAGCGGTGCGCGGCGAGGGCGGCCGCCTGCTCAACGGCGAGGGTGAGCGGTTCATGGAGCGCTACGCGCCGACGATCGTCGACCTGGCGCCCCGCGACATCGTGGCCCGGTCGATGGTGCTCGAGGTGCTCGAGGGTCGCGGCGCCGGCCCCAACAAGGACTACGTCTACATCGACGTGCGCCACCTCGGCGCCGACGTGCTCGAGGCCAAACTGCCCGACATCACCGAGTTCGCCCGCACCTACCTCGGGGTGGACCCGGTCAAGGAACTCGTGCCGGTGTACCCGACGTGTCACTACGTGATGGGCGGAATCCCGACCACCGTCAACGGTCAGGTGCTCTCCGACAACACCACCGTCGTCCCCGGCCTGTACGCCGCGGGCGAGTGTGCGTGTGTGTCGGTTCACGGCGCCAACCGCCTGGGCACCAACTCACTGCTCGACATCAACGTGTTCGGTCGTCGCGCCGGAATCGCCGCCGCGAACTACGCACTCGGCCACGACTTCGTCGACATGCCGTCGAAGCCGGCGGAGATGGTGACCAACTGGGTGGGCGACATCCTCTCCGAGCACGGCAACGAACGCGTCGCCGACATCCGGGGCGCACTGCAGCAGTCGATGGACAACAACGCCGCGGTGTTCCGCACCGAGGAGACCCTCAAGCAGGCGATGACCGACATCCACGCACTCAAGGAGCGCTACGCGCGAATCACGGTGCAGGACAAGGGCAAGCGCTACAACAGTGATCTGCTCGAGGCGATCGAACTCGGCTTCCTGCTCGAGCTCGCCGAGGTCACCGTGGCCGGAGCGCTCAATCGCAAGGAGTCGCGCGGCGGGCACGCCCGCGAGGACTACCCCAACCGCGACGACACCAACTACATGCGCCACACGATGGCCTACAAGGAGGGCTCCGATCTGCTCTCCGACATCCGATTGGACTACAAGCCCGTGACACAGACGCGGTACGAGCCGATGGAACGGAAGTACTGATGACTGCACCCACGATCGACAAGCAGGAGACCCCGCCCGTGCCCGAGGGCGCGGTGATGGTGACGCTGAAGATCGCCCGGTTCAACCCGGAAGACCCCGACGCGGCGGGCTGGCAGAGCTTCCGCGTGCCGTGCCTTCCGTCGGATCGGCTGCTCAACCTGCTGCACTACGTCAAGTGGTATCTCGACGGGACCCTGACGTTCCGGCGGTCCTGCGCGCACGGCGTGTGCGGGTCGGACGCCATGCGCATCAACGGCGTCAACCGGCTGGCCTGCAAGGTGCTGATGCGCGACATGCTGCCCAAGAAGGCCTCCAAGCAGCTGACCATCACCATCGAGCCGATCCGCGGCCTGCCGGTGGAGAAGGATCTGATCGTCGACATGGAGCCGTTCTTCGACGCGTTCCGGGCGATCAAGCCGTACCTGATGACCACCGGCAATCAGCCGACCCGCGAGCGGATCCAGAGCCAGACCGACCGGGCCCGCTACGACGACACCACCAAGTGCATCCTGTGCGCGTGCTGCACCACCAGCTGCCCGGTCTACTGGAGCGAGGGTTCGTACTTCGGGCCGGCGGCGATCGTCAACGCCCACCGGTTCATCTTCGATTCGCGCGACGAGGGGGCCGCCGAGCGGCTCGACATCCTCAACGACGTCGACGGGGTGTGGCGCTGCCGGACCACGTTCAACTGCACCGAGTCCTGCCCGCGTGGCATCCAGGTGACCAAGGCGATCCAAGAGGTCAAGCGCGCCCTGATGTTCGCGCGCTAGTTCTCTTTTCTCGGCGAATCAGGCGCGTTCCGCGACGCTGAGCGTCACTCAGCGCGCCGGATTCGCGGGTTCGGAGTCGGCCTCGGCCTCGTCGTCGGCCTCGGGTTCGGAGTCGGCCTCGTCCCCGTCGTCGGCTTCCGGCCGCGGGTCCTCGCCGGCCCGTAGGCTCACCTGCTCGTCGTAGTAGCGCAGGATCACCGCAAGCGCGGCGGCCACCGGGACGGCCAGGAACGCCCCGATGATGCCGAACACCGTGGCGCCCAGTGTCACCGACAGCAGCACGATCACCGCGTGCAGATTCATCGACTTCGACTGCAACCACGGCTGCAGCACATTGCCCTCGAACTGCTGCACCGCCACGATGATGCCCAGCACGATGAGCGCGTCCACCGGACCGTTCGACACCAACGCGACCAGTACCGCAAGACCACCGGCGACGAACGCACCGACGATGGGGACGAAGCCGCCGATGAACGTGATGATCGCCAGGGCGTAGGCCAGCGGCACCCCGAGAATCACCAGGCCGATGCCGATGAGCACCGCGTCCACCAAGCTGACCAGCGCCTGTGTCCGGATGAAGCCTCCGATGGTCGACCAGATTCGCTCGAGAATTGCCGCGACGTGCGGTGCGGCGGGCCTGCCGACGGTGCGACGCAGCCAGGGCAGGAACCGCGGGCCGTCTTTGAGTAGGAAGAAACTCACCACGATGGCGGTGAACAGGGTCACCAGCGCCGACGTCGCGGCGCCCACCCCGGTGAACAGCCCCGTCGCGATCTGCGCGCTGCTCGAGTTCACGGTGTCGTTGATCGCCGCGACCGCTGAATTCAGTTGCGCTTCACTGATGTTCAGCGGCGGACCGCCAAGCCAATCCCGCACCTGCACGACGCCGGCCGTGGCCTGCTCGGCCAACTCACCGGACTGATCGACGATCGCCGGAGTCACTGCCGCCACCACACCGGCGATCACCACCACGGCGAGCAACAGGGTCATCAGCACCGCCGCCGCCGGCGGCAGGCCCTTTTTTCGCAACCACCGAACCGGCGGCCACAGCACCGTGCAGGCGATCACCGCCAGCAGCACGGGCAGGACGATCACCCATGTCTTGCCGATCACCCACGAGAGCACCCACAGACCGGCCGCCACCGCGACGAACTGCACCGCGACCGTCGCACTCGAGCGGAGATGGGCGCTGAAGATCGGCCCACGCGCGCCGACAGCCGATGTCTTTTCGTCCACCCGCCTGTTCTACCCGTCGCGCGCCCTCTCAAGCACGCCGAAGTCACAGACGCCGGGACAGGAAATCGCGGATCAGCGCGGTCACCTCGTCGAACGCGCTCTCCAGCAGGAAGTGGCCGCCGTCGAGGAGGTGGATCTCGGCGTCGACGGCGTCGTCAGCGAAGGCGCGCGCACCGTCCGGCCCGAAGAACGGGTCCTTGTCGCCCCACACCGCCAGCAGCGGAACTGCGCTGGCGCGCAGGTAGTCATGCAGCGACGGATAGAGCTTGGGGTTCGTCGCATAGTCCAGGAAGAGCTTGAGCTGGATCAGGTCGTTGCCGGGACGCGACAGCAGCGCGAAGTCGTGGTGCCACGTGTCGGGGCTGACCACGCTCTCGTCGGGCACACCGGCGACGTACTGCGTCCTGGTGGCCTCATAGCTCAGGAACTCGCGCAGCGCCGCCGCCGTCTCCGGTGTCTGCTCGCGCTGGTAGTTCCACACCGGCACCCAACCGTCGGTGACGAAGCCGGCGTCGTAGCCGTTGCCGTTCTGCGTGATGATCGCGGTGATGGCCTGTGGGTCTCGCAGCGCCAGCCGCCAGCCCACGGGCGCGCCGTAGTCCTGCACGTAGATCGCATAGCGCGCGACGCCGAGCTCGGTCAGCAGGCCCGCGACCGATTCGGCCAGGGCGTCGAAGGTGTAGTCGAAGTCGTCGACCGACGGAGCGTCGGTGTAGCCGAAACCGAGGAAGTCCGGAGCGATCACCCGGTAGCGGTCGGCGAGCGCGGGGATCAGGTTGCGGAACATGAACGAGCTCGTCGGGAATCCGTGCAGCAACACGATCACCGGGGCGTCGGGAGCACCCGCCTCGCGATAGAAGACCTGGCGTCCGTCGATCGTGGCGTAGCGGTGGTGAACGGTTTCCATACTAACTCCTCAACTGGGTTTGACTGGTTAGTCCGATTGAACCCGGGTTCGTGTAACCTGTCAATAGTCTTTTGGAGGTTAGTTATGGATGTGTATGCGACGGGCGCCGACGACGAGGCATTCCTCCTCGACCTGCTCAACACGACGCCGGTGATCGACGGGGTCCCGACCGACGCACTCGCCGACGTCGCGGCCGCTGCGCCCTGGATGACCGCATACGGGATCCCCGCGACCGCCGCGGCATGGACGGCCCTCACCGACGCCCGCGCCGCGGTGCAGGCCGTCGTCCGCGGCGACCAACCCGCGGTGACGCTGCAACCGTTCCTGGACTGCGCCCGCCTGGTCCCGACCGCGAGCGAGGCCGGCGTGACCTGGCGACTCGACGTCGACGACGCCGCCGCCGGTGCCGCGAGGGCCGTGCTCGCCTGGGACGGGCTGCGAATCACCAGCCCGGGACGACTGCGCCCGTGCGCCAACACCGAGTGCCATCTGTTCCTCATCGACCGGAGCAAGCCCAACACCGCCCGGTGGTGCTCGATGGCGATCTGCGGCAACCGCATGAAGGCCCGCCGCCACTACCAGCGCAGTCGCGGCTGACTGTCACACTTTCGCCGGCTGTCTCGTCTGACAGGTATGACAACAACCCGCATCGCTCCCCTGGCCCCCGCCCAGACCTCGCTGCCGACCCGGCTGATCTACCGCGTGTTGAAGCGGCGGTTCGGCGAAGTCCCGGAACCGTTCGCCGTCGGAGCCCACCATCGACGTCTGCTGCTCGCCAACGCCGTCCACGAGGGCATGGTGGGTTCCGCGTCGACGAAGCTGCCTGCCAGCGTGCGCGAGCTGGCGGTGTTCTGGACTGCACGAACGATCGGATGCTCGTGGTGTGTCGACTTCGGCTCGATGCTGCAGCGACTGGACGGTCTCGATGTCGAAAGGCTCAAGCACGTCGACGATTACGCGACCTCTGCGCTGTTCAGTGACGACGAGCGGGCCGCGATCGCCTACGCCGATGTGATGACGACCGACCCGCACGCCGTGACCGATGAGCAGGTGGCCGATCTGCGTGCTCGTTTCGGCGACGACGGGGTCCTCGAGCTCAGCTATCACATCGGCTTGGAGAACATGCGGGCCCGGATGTACTCGGCGCTGGGCATCACCGAACAGGGCTTCAACTCCGGCGACGCATGCCGGGTGCCCTGGGCTGGGTGACATTTCGGTAGCGTTCGGCGGCGACGCTGCGCGCGGCGATATGACAGGCGGTGCAAACCCCACAACGACCCCCATCGATTTGGGTATCGTTCGCCCATGGCCGACCTGCTCGAGCTACTCGCCCCGCAGTGCATCGAACTCGACGTGGCAGCCGACACCTGGCAGGAATCGATCGTCGCGGCCGGCGGACTGCTGGAACGCGACGGCATCGCCGATGCGACCTATACGCAGTCGATGGTCGACAACGTCGAATCCAACGGCCCCTATATCGTGGTGGCGCCGGGATTCGCCTTCGCCCACGCGAGACCGTCCGCTGCGGTCAAGCGCACCGGTATGTCCTGGGTCCGGCTGGCCAATCCAGTTGCCTTCGGGCACAAGACCAATGATCCGGTTTCGCTGGTCGTCGCGCTGGCCGCCACCGATTCCGGTGCGCACAACACCGCGATGGCCGAACTGGCCAAACTGCTGGGCGATCCGGACAGACGCGCAGCCTTGGACACCGCTGCGACCCCTGCCGATTTGCTGGTCGCTCTGGGCGGTTCGGCGCCCTCTTCCCGGGCGGCGGCCGCCGACACCCCACCGGCCAAGAACCTGATCCTGACCGTCTGCGGAAATGGGTTGGGCACCAGCCTGTTTCTGAAGAACACGCTGGAGCAGGTGCTGTCCACCTGGGGCTGGGCGCCGTTCATCAGAGTCGAGGCCACCGACACCATCTCGGCCAAGGGCAGGGCCAAGGAAGCCGACCTGATTCTGACCTCCGGTGAGATCGCCCGAACCCTCGGCGACGTCGGCGTACCGGTGAAGGTGATCGAGAACTTCACCTCCACGGGCGAGGTGGACAAAACCCTGCGCGACTCCTACGACATCTGAGAACACGAAGGGGTTCATTGTGGATTGGCTGGTCGGCATCGCCGAGTTCTTCGTAAACGAAATTCTCTCTGTACCAGCCTATCTCATTGGCATCATCACTGCGGTCGGCCTGATCGCGCTGCGCAAATCCACCGGACAGGTGATCGGCGGAGCACTGAAGGCCACGCTTGGCTTCCTGCTGATCGGCGCGGGGGCAACCCTGGTGACCTCGTCCCTGGAGCCGCTGGGGGTGATGATCGAGGGCGCAACCGGTAGCCAGGGAGTGGTGCCCACCAACGAGGCCATCGTCGGCATCGCACAGGACCAGTTCGGTGGCCAGGTTGCCTGGTTGATGATCCTCGGCTTTGCCATCAGCCTGATCTTGGCCCGGTTCACCCCGCTGCACTACGTGTTCCTGACGGGCCATCACACGCTGTTCATGGCCACACTGCTGACGATCGTGCTGGCCACCTCCGGCCTGTCCGCGACCACGGTCGTGCTGGTGGGTGGTCTGCTGCTGGGTGTCGTGATGGTCGCACTGCCGGCGATCTCCCAACCGTGGACCAAGCGCATCACCGGTGACGACAGCATCGCGATCGGGCACTTCGGCACGCTGGGCTACATCGCTTCGGGCATCACCGGTCGGTTCGTCGGCGGCGCCAAGAGCCGGTCCACGGAGGACCTCAAGCTGCCGGAATCCCTCCGCTTTCTCCGGGATTCGATGGTGGCGACAGCGCTGTCGATGGTGCTGATGTATGTGATCGTCTCGCTGGTCTATCTCGCCAGGGCGGGCCAGGACACGGCGTTCGAGGCGTTCGCCGACGACACCGGCGCCGGTGCGGCCAGCGGAGTCGGCAACTACGTGATGCTGGGCGTGACGCAGGGCCTGAGCTTCGGTGTCGCGGTCGCGGTGATCCTGTTCGGAGTTCGCACCATCCTCGGCGAACTGGTGCCTGCGTTCCAGGGCATCGCCAAACGGATCGTCCCTGGCGCGGTACCCGCTCTGGACGCACCGATCGTTTTCCCCTTCGCGCAGAATGCGGTGCTGATCGGGTTCATCTCCAGCTTCGTGGCCGGGCTGGCCGGCCTGGCCGTGCTGTCGCTGTGGCTGGGTCCGGCGTTCGGCTGGGTGCTGGTGCTGCCCGGTTTGGTCCCGCACTTCTTCACCGGTGGCGCCGCCGGCGTTTACGGCAACGCCACCGGCGGACGTCGGGGCGCCATCGCCGGCGGTTTTGTCAACGGTCTGCTGATCACCTTCCTGCCGGCCTTGCTGGTGCGCGTGCTCGGCGCCTTCGGCGAGGAGAACACCACCTTCGGCGACGCCGACTTCGGCTGGTACGGAATCCTGCTGGGCAACGCCGCCAAACTGGGCACGGTCTGGGGGGTGGTGGTGATGTTGTTGATCGCCGCCGCACTGCTCGGGCTGGCCATCGCCGTGCAGCGCAAGCTCGTCGACACCGGTTGGGATCCGTCGCCGGGTCGCGCCCCCGTCGAGTCCGCCGGGTCCGGCGATGGCGAGGAGGTCACCGAGGTCGCCGGTTCACGCAGCTACCCGAAGATCCCGATTCCCAAGGGCGCGCCGGCACCGCCACCGCCTCCGGGGTGACATTTCGGCAGCGCTCGCGGTGCAAGGGAGAGGCACTGAACTTGTCCGGGTTGGCGATGTCGTACACCGCGATCACCCGTCCACTGTGCACCGTCAGCGCCTGGATGCGCGGCGAGAGGACCGGCCACTCGCCGGTGGTCTCGGCACCGGCCGTGTAGACGCCCAACTCGCCGTTGACCAGACCGGGCCTGCCGCTGGACAACAACCGCGGCCTGTACCGCTGCGCCAGCCCCAGCAGGAACCGCGCCACCTTGTCGCTGCCGTGGATGACGCGCGCCGCCGTCGGCGCGCGCCCATTCGAGTCGCCGGTGAACGTCACGTCGGGATGCAGCACCGCGACGACAGCGCCGAGATCACCGGAAGCCATGGCCGCCAACAGCTTTCCCACCACTTCATCGTGATCGGCAGCGGGCGGGGGCGCATCGCGGACCGCGCGGCGGGCC
>NZ_JBAUJR010000029.1:0-5186 GCF_049683935.1 Mycobacterium sp.
GCCGAGACCACCGACGCGCATCTGCTCGCACACCTGGGTGCGGTCGACGCCGCGTTGGCCGCCGCCGACGCGACGCTGATGTCGGTGGCGCACGAATTCGACGCGGATCCGTTGAACCGCAAGGGTCGCGCCGAATTGCTGGCCCGGCGCGCACGCGCAACGGCGGAGACCGCGGTCGACGAATCGATACACCGCTCCGCTCGTGCGCTGGGTCCGGCCCCGCTGAGTCTGGACGGCGCGCACGCACAGCGGGTGGCGGACCTGTCGATCTACGTTCGTCAGAGCCATGCTGAGCGGGATCTGGAAAGGCTGGGACAGTTGGCGGGAAAATCGTCATGACCATTGTGCAGATGGGCAATTCGGCCCGATTGGCCGCCGTGCCGCTGGCTGAGGGCGGAACCCCGACGGCCACCTGGCTCGACGCCGGACTGGACCTGCCCGAGCTGGATCTTGGTCAGTGTCCGGAGATGGTGGTGGTAGGTGCACACCCCGACGATGAGACGCTCGGTCTCGGCGCGACGGCCGCGCTGCTGGCCGAAGCGGGCATCCGAGTGCAGATCGTCTCCGCCAGTGACGGTGGCGCAGCGCATCCGGATCAGTCTCTGCTGCAACGCTTCGAGCTCGAACGCATCCGCCGCTCCGAACTGCGAAGGGCCGCGGGAGTGCTCGGCCTGAGTGCGCCGATCTGCCTGGGGCTGCCCGACGGCCAGATCGCCGAGCACGAGGACCGGCTGGCCGACCTGCTGACCGAGGTCCTGGCCACCAAGCCCGTCGGAACCTGGTGTGCGGCAACATGGCGCGGTGACGGTCACCCCGACCACGAGGCGGTCGGACGTTCGGCCGCCGTTGCCGCCGAACGCACCGGCGCAGTGCTGATGGAGTATCCGGTCTGGATGTGGCACTGGGCGCTGCCCGGCGACCCGGCGGTGCCGTGGGACCGCGCGTGCGCCGCCCCGCTGACCCGATCCGCATTCGAGCGCAAGATCGAAGCGGCGCAGACCTTCTGCAGCCAGTTCGTGCCCCCGGCCCCCGGTGCTGCGCCGGTGCTGCCACCGTTCGTGCTGAGCAGGCTGCTCGCCCTGGGGGAGGTGCTCTTCCGCTGACTCCCCGACTCCCCGACAGCTACTTCGACGACATGTACGCCCAGGCCGCGGATCCCTGGCAGCTGGAGTCGAGGTGGTACGAACAGCGCAAGTATACGATCACCATGGCATTGCTGCCGTATCAGCGTTACCGGCACGCGTTCGAGCCGGGCTGTTCGGTCGGCGTGCTCACCGCGAAGCTCCTCGACCGTTGTGATCACGTGACCAGCACCGACATCAGCGTCGGCGCACTGGACGCCACGAACGGCAGGCTGACGATCGGCGGGGTCAGGGAGCGGGTGACGTTGCTGCGTGGCTCCATCGACCAGCCCTGGCCCGCGGGACCTTTTGACCTGGTGGTGTTGTCGGAGGTCTGCTACTACCTGCAGCCTGAGGTGCTGCGCGGGTTGCTCGACCGTGAGGTGCCCAGGCTGACGCCGACGGCGACGGTCGTGGCGGCGCATTGGCGCCACCGGGTCGAGGACTATCCGATGGACGGCGACCGTGCCAACGACATCATCGGCGCGACAGCGGGTCTGCACCACATCGGCGTGTACAGGGACGGCGATGTCGTCATCGATGTGTTCGACCGCGCCGGCGGCGCGTCGGTTGCCGCACGCACCGCGGTACCGGGTGCCTAGCGGCTCCTGGCCCGCGAGGCTTTGTCCTGCAACACATCGCGTTCACGCGTGTTGTCGGCCAACGCGGCGGCACGGTCGAACTCGGTTGCCGCATCGGCGGTCCGGCCGAGCCGGAACAGCAGCTCGCCCCGCACGCTCGGCAGCAGATGTGAACCCTCGAGACCGGCGATCCCGTCGATGATCTGCAGCGCTGCAGAGGGTCCGGTCACCGGGTCGGTCATGGCGACGGCGATCGCCCGGTTGAGTTCGACCACGGGTGAAGGGGTGAGTTGCAGCAGCGCGTCGTACAGCGACACGATGCGCGGCCAGTCAGTGTCATCGGCGGTCGGCGCGGCGGCATGACATTCGGCGAGCGCGGCCTGCAGCGAGTAGTGTCCCCAGCCGATTCGCTTGCGGTGCAATAGGTTAGAGGCGCGCTGGAGTGCGGCGACACCGCGCTGGATCTGCGCCCGATCCCACCGGGTGCGGTTCTGGTCTTCGAGCAGAATCGGTGTGCCGTCGCGGGCGGTGCGGGCCTGCAGGCGCGACGACTGGAACTCCATCAGCGCGACCAGTCCGTGGACCTCGGCCTCGTCGGGTGTCAGTGCCGCCAGCGAACGGCCGAGACGCAATGCCTCACTGCACAACTCGTCGCGAGTCCAGCGTTCGCCGGCAGAGGCGGAGTACCCTTCGTTGAAGATCAGGTAGATGACGGCGAGCACCGAGGACAGCCGCTGTGAGTAGGCCGCGCGGTCGGGGACGTCGAAAGGCACTCCGGTCAACGCCTTTTTGGCGCGCACGATGCGCTGCGCGACGGTGGCCGTGGGAACCAGGAACGCTTTGGCGATCTCTTCGGTGGTCAGGGCCCCGACGACCCGCAGCGTCAGCGCGACCTGGTTCTCCCGGGACAGCTTCGGGTGGGCGGACATGAAGATCAGCAGGAGCACGTCGTCGTCGATCTGTTCGGGATCCCACGCATCGTCGACGTGGTTCTCCAGATCGCGGGCCAGTACGGCGTACTTGGCATCGAGGGTGTCCTGCCTGCGCAACTGGTCGATGGCCTTGCGCTTGGCCACAGTGGTCAGCCAGGCGCCGGGATTTCGTGGCACGCCGGTCTTCGGCCACTGAGTGAGGGCGTCGATCAGTGCCTCCTGCGCGACGTCCTCTGCCAGGCCGACGTCTCCCACCGCGCGGGTGAGGGTCGCGACGATCTTGGCCGCCTCCATCCGCCAGACCGCGTCGACGGTCTGCTGCAGGTCGGGGGTGCTCACGCGGTTACCGGCCCAACACCGCGGCGACGTCGGACCTCTCCCACAGGTTGAGGAAGTTCGTCATCATCAGCAGCCGACTTCGGGCCTGCTCGCTGTCGGCGATCCGAGGGTCGAACCGGTCGTGCACCGGCTCCGGCAGCAGGTTCAGCAGGTAGCCGGGCACGTCGAGCAGCCATGTCGTGCCCATGATGGCGGCGTAGGTGAGGACGTATCCCCGCAACACGGTAGCGGTCAGCTGCGGACCACCGGCTGCCGCGAACACGGCCACAAAGTGGTCGAGCAGTGCGTCGAAATCGTCGTTCCACATCTGGGTTTCGGCGCTGCACATCGAGCCCCAGATGGCCATCGCGACGTTCATCCGGCCGACGCAACCCCAGTCCAGGAGTCCGCACTCGAGGGCACCGGCCGCTCGCCAGAACCACGCGTTGTCGACGTTGGCGTTCCAGTGGCACAGCGCCACGTAGTCCGAGTCGGCGCCCAGGTGTTCCCAGAGTGCGTCAGCCCTGGCGGGCACCAGGGTGACCTCGCCGCACAGACGTGAAATGAATTCCGGGGAAGCGATATTCGCAGGCAGCAGCCCGGGATGACGCGCCGTCAGCTCGCCGAGGCGATCCACCCGCTTGCGCAACTGGTCTGCGGTAGGGGCAGGACGCTCGCCGACCGAGAGTGCGCGCATGTCGACCGGGAACTCCAGATCGGTGGCGAGCCGGCCGGCCTTGTCCGTGCCTGCCAGGGTGGCCAGCGAGTGAAGCAGTGCCCGATAGTGCGCGGGCGGGTCGGGCATGGTGTAGTCGGCGCACTTGTCGTAGTGCGGTTCGATCCCATTGCTGCCGTAGCCGATTCGGCTCGTGATCAGCATTCCGGTGCCGGAGTCGGTATGGAAGTCCGCGAACAGGCACGTCGGCACCTCGATCGGGAATCCCGGTCCGCGGGTCAGCAACGCGAAGCGCACCTCGTCGGCCATCTGGCTGCGCCCGAAGTCGCGACCGGGGTCGTCGAAATCGCGGGAGAACTTCACGAACAGGTCCCGCGGCAGGTCGGTGGGATGCCGATAGGTCAGCGACAGCAGCGCCTTTCGGCCGGTGCTACCGCCGCGGAACTCGCTCAGTTCCTCGATGGCGACAACGGCGTTGGCGGCGGGCAGTACGCCCGAACGGTGGAACGCGTCGGTGAGGAAGTCGGCGCCGCCACTGTGCAGTGCATCG
The DNA here is from genome assembly GCF_049683935.1 of Mycobacterium sp. GTDB lineage: Bacteria > Actinomycetota > Actinomycetes > Mycobacteriales > Mycobacteriaceae > Mycobacterium. Next base: position 4,179 of record NZ_JBAUJR010000029.1, read on the forward strand.
GCATCGGCGGGGAAGGTCAGGCCGGAATGGTTCCCGACGACCCAACGGTCATCCGCCGGTCCCCCCAGCGTGTCCATGCCTGTGATTCTGCACGGTCGGCTCAGACATACCGACCGCGGCCTGCGAGAGCACCGGTGACGATCTGCACGACGTAAACGGCGAGGAACATCAGCCACGGCACCGTCCAGCCATGGGTCACGTCGTGGAGCAACCCGAACAGGAACGGCCCCGTGCCGGCGAAGAGATAACCGAGCCCCTGCACCATGCCCGACAGCTGTGCAGTGTCCTCGGACGTGCGGGCCCGCAGCGCGATCACCGCGAGCGCGATCGAGAAGGCTCCCATACCGACGCCGATCAGCACGCTCCAGGCGACGGGTTGCGCGGCGGGCGCGACCATCACTCCGACGGCGCCGGTGAAGCCCACCACGCCGAGTCCGACGATCCACCACGTCTGGTTGGCGCTGCGCGCCGCCAGCGGTGAGATCAGCAAGGCCACCGGAACCCCGATGAGTGAGGTGAGGCCGACCAGGAGTCCGGCGTGCAGCTTGTCGACGCCGTTGTCGATGAACACCTGAGGCAGCCACCCCATCACGATGTAGGCCATGAAGGCCTGGCAGCCGAAGAACACGGTGACCGTCCAGGCGACCGGGTTGCGTAGCAGCGAGCGCCGCGGCCCGGCAGATCTGGCATGTTCCGCCCACGCCCCGCGGTGTCGGCGCGCCGCAGGGATCCACACCGCGAGCGCGACGAAGGCGACGACCGCCCATGCGGCCAGTGCGACGCGCCACCCGCCCAGCGGCTCCTCCAGACCGGGTGTCACCGCCGAACCGAGCGCTCCGCCGCCTTGGAGCGCGGCGGTGTAGATGCCGGTCATCAGGCCGATGCGGGCCGGGAAAGACCCCTTGATGACGACGGGGATCAGCACGTTGATCAGAGCGATGCCGGCGCACGCGACAAAGGTCGCGGCGATCACGACGTGCGGTCCGTCGACGACCCGCGCTGCCAGGC
>NZ_JBAUJR010000030.1:0-19355 GCF_049683935.1 Mycobacterium sp.
GTCGGGCACCACCGCGACGAGCACCGACGCAGGGCGGGCCGCGACCTCGGAAGAGGCTGCAGCACCGGTCGCTGAGACCGCCGCCGTCGAGGCACCCGCAGCAGTTGAGAGCGCTACACAGGATTCAGGGAGCTAGGCAATGCTCATTCCCCGCAAGGTCAAGCACCGTAAGCAGCACCACCCGCGGCAGCGTGGCATCGCCAGCGGCGGGACCTCGGTGAGCTTCGGTGACTACGGCATCCAGGCCCTGGGCCATGCCTACATCACCAACCGGCAGATCGAGTCCGCTCGTATCGCCATCAACCGGCACATCAAGCGTGGCGGCAAGGTGTGGATCAACATCTTCCCGGACCGCCCGCTGACCAAGAAGCCCGCCGAAACCCGCATGGGTTCGGGCAAGGGTTCACCGGAGTGGTGGGTCGCCAACGTCAAGCCCGGCCGCGTGCTGTTCGAGCTGAGCTACCCGGACGAGAAGATCGCCAGGGAAGCGCTGACCCGCGCGATCCACAAGCTGCCGATCAAGGCACGCATCGTCACCAGAGAGGAGCAGTTCTGATGGCAGTCGGAACAACGACGGGCGAACTGCGCGAGCTCACCGACAACGAACTGACCGACAAGCTGCGCGAGTCGAAGGAAGAGCTGTTCAACCTGCGCTTCCAGATGGCGACGGGCCAGCTCACCAACAACCGCCGGCTCCGTGTCGTGCGGCAGGAGATCGCACGGCTCTACACCGTGCTGCGCGAACGTGAATTGGGTCTGGCCGCCGGACCCGGAGGTGAGGATTCCTGATGGCTGAAGCAACAGAGAAGGGCCCGGCCACGACGCCGCGGACCGAGAAGCCACGCAACCGCCGCAAGACGGCGATCGGCTACGTGGTGAGTGACAAGATGCAGAAGACCATCGTGGTCGAGCTGGAAGATCGTAAGAGCCACCCGCTCTACGGCAAGATCATCCGGACGACCTCGAAGGTCAAGGCGCACGACGAGAACGGTGACGCCGGTGTCGGCGACCGGGTTTCGCTGATGGAGACGCGGCCGTTGTCCGCGACCAAGCGCTGGCGCCTCGTCGAGATCCTCGAAAAGGCGAAGTAAGCGACCCTCTCCGCCACCTCACAGAAATCCCCGCATGCCACATCGGCAGCGGGGATTTTTGCATACTGCGGTCGCTCTCACCTGGTCCCCGCCGCGATCTTCACCAACCTGTTGTGACCGTGGTCACAACTTGACACCATTGCGCAATCAGCCGAACACTTCGCGGCCGCGCCGGTTGCGGTACAGGAGGGAGAGACCGTTGGATGCACAGATAGACGAGACGCATCGTGCGGTTCTGCGGGCGCTCGCGGACACGGTTGTGCCGTCGCTCGAGAGGCCCGCGGACCCGACCCGATTCTGGGCGCTCAGCGGCAGCGACGTGCAGGCCAACGTCGGCGTCGAGCAAGCCCTTTCCGGCCTGCCCGAAGATCAGCGCGCCGGGATGCTCGCGCTGCTCGAAGGGCTGAGTGCGCACGGGTTCGTCACCGCGTCGCGGCCCGAACGCGAAGAGATGATTCGCACTGTCGCGACGACCGGCGCGCACGCTGCCGCGGCGATAGCCGCCCTGGAGTCCCTGACGTTGGCCTTCGCCTACGCCGGACCCGATCCGCAGACCGGAAGCAACCCGATGTGGGCGGGTTTCGGTTATCCGGGCGCCCCGGCTATCGACCCGGGCTGCGATGACGCGCTCGAGCCGTTCGTACCCGACGGCCCCGGTTCGGTGGTCACCGCTGATGTCTGCGTTGTCGGTTCCGGTGCCGGTGGCGGCCTTGTCGCGGGCTTGCTCGCGCAGGCGGGCCTCGACGTCGTCGTGCTCGAAACCGGCGGCAACTTCAACGAGGCCGACTTCGCCGGCCTGGAACTGCCAGCCTTCCAGCAGCTGTTCTGGCGCGGGGGCCCGACGCCGACCGCAGACTTCAACGTCACCATGCTGGCCGGCGGCACGCTCGGTGGCGGTCCCACCGTCAACTGGTCGAACTGCCTGCGTACTCCCGCAGCCGTGCGCGAACAGTGGACCCGCGAGTTCGGCCTGGAGGGCGTCGATGGACCCGACTTCGACCGGCACACCGATGCGGTCTGGGCGCGGCTCGGAGTGAACGCCGACTGCTCGCACCTCAACGGTCCGCACGAGCGGATGCGTGACGGGGCAACGGCGCTCGGGTGGTCGTTCACCACCTTGCACCGCAATGCCGACCCGGCCGCCTACTCTCCCGACACCGCGGGCTACATCGGCCTCGGTGATCGCTCGGGTGCCAAGCTCGATGTGCGCCGTACCTATCTGCGCGACGCGGTCGACGCGGGCGCCCGGGTGATCGTGCGGTGTCACGCCGAACGGGTCCGTGTCGAGAACGGCCGCGCGGCCGGTGTGCAGGCGACGTTCGTCGACCCGCGAACCGGCACGCCCACGCCCGTCGAGGTGCGGGCACCCCGAGTGGTGGTGGCGTGCGGCTCCTTGGAGTCGCCGGCCTTGCTGCTCCGCTCCGGAATCGGCGGGCCGGCGGTCGGACGCTACCTGCACCTGCACCCGGTGGTCGCCACCCTGTCGTTGCACGCTGAGCCGCAACGACCGTGGTGGGGCGCGCCGATGACCGCGATGGTCGACGAATTCGCCGACATCGAGGACGGTTACGGCTTCCTCGTCCAGAACGCACAGTGGGCGACGTCGATCGTGGCCGGCGGCATGGCCCGGGAGTCGGGCGAGGAACTCAAGGAAACGATGGCCCGATTGGAAAAGGCCGCCTGGTGGGTCGGGATCTCGCGCGACCGAGGCCATGGCAGCGTGACCATCGACGCCGCCGGTAACGCCGTCGTGCACTACGTGCTGTCCGACGAACTCGACGTGCGGGTCGCCCACCGCTCGATCGAGGCCCAGATACGGCTGCACGCAGCCGGCGGAGCCCAGGAGATCGTCCCGTTCGCCGCGACCACGGCCCGGTGGCGGAAGGGCGACGACCTGGACAAGTTCATCGTCGAGATGCAGGCGATCCCTCTCGGCGCCGGTGGGCACAAACTGTTCTCCGCTCATCAGATGAGTAGCTGCCGGATGGGCGCCGATCCGCAGACATCGGTGGCAGACACGTGGGGCGAGCTGCACGACACCCCCGGTGTCTACATCGGTGACGCGAGCGCGTTACCGACAGCGACCGGTGTGAACCCGATGATCTCGACGATGGCGATGGCGCATCGAACGGCGCAGATGATCACGCATACGGCCGCCGCCATCACACCCGCCGCACAAACGTGAACAGCCGCAAGGGATTCGTCCGCCAGGCGATTCGTGGCGGGTTGCCCGAGCTGTGGCTCCTTCAGGCCTTGGAGCTTGGCTGGGCTGGACACTTACGCTGCTGAGCGTGCTGCGGCGGCTTAACTGCAGACCTGGGGCGCGGCCGCTGGATTCGCGGTTGCCCCATCGGTGGGCGGTGTACTGTGCGGGGCCATGGGAACGGAATTCAAGGGCAAGATCGAGCTCGACATCCGCGATTCCGAACCCGACTGGGGTCCGTTCGCTGCTCCGACAGCGCAGCCGGATGCGCCCAATGTCCTCTACCTCGTGTGGGATGACATCGGGATCGCGACGTGGGATTGCTTCGGCGGGCTCGTCGAGATGCCCACCATGAACCGGATCGCCGAACGTGGGGTGCGGCTTTCGCAGTTCCACACCACCGCGCTGTGCTCACCGACCAGGGCGTCACTGCTGACCGGCCGCAACGCCACGACGGTCGGCATGGCGATGGTCGAAGAGTTCACCGAGGGCTTTCCCGGCATCAACGGCCGCATCCCCGATGACACCGCGCTGATCTCCGAGGTGCTCGCCGAAAACGGCTACAACACCTACTGCGTGGGCAAGTGGCACCTGACCCCGATCGAGGAATCCAACCTCGCAGCGACCAGACGGCACTGGCCGTTGTCGCGCGGTTTCGAGCGGTTCTACGGATTCATGGGCGGTGAGACCGACCAGTGGTACCCCGAGTTGATCCACGACGGCCACCCGGTGGAAGCGCCCGCCACCCCCGAGGAGGGTTACCACCTCTCCAAGGACATCGCCGACAAGACAATCGAATTCATCCGCGACTCGACGATGATCGCTCCTGACAAGCCGTGGTTCTCCTACGTCTGTCCCGGCGCCGGCCACGCTCCGCACCATGTGTCCAAGGAGTGGGCCGACCGCTACACCGGCACATTCGACATGGGCTACGAGCGCTATCGGGAGATCGTGCTGGAGAATCAGAAACGACTGGGCATCGTGCCCGTCGACACCGAACTGTCGGCGGTCAACCCCTATTCGGACGTCACCGGACCCAACGGCGAACCGTGGCCGGATCATGACACCGTGCGGCCCTGGGATTCCCTCGGCGACGAGGAGAAGCGACTGTTCGCCCGCATGGCCGAGGTGTTCGCCGGGTTCCTGTCGTACACCGATGCCCAGATCGGGCGGATCCTGGACTATCTCGACGAATCCGGTCAGTTGGACAACACCATCATCGTCGTCATCTCCGACAACGGCGCCAGCGGCGAGGGCGGGCCCAACGGGTCTGTCAACGAAGGCAAATTCTTCAACGGCTATATCGACACCGTCGAGGAGAGCATGCGGTTCTTCGACGAGCTGGGCGGTCCCACCACCTACGGTCACTACCCGATCGGCTGGGCGATGGCCTTCAACACCCCCTACAAGCTCTACAAGCGATACGCCTCCCACGAGGGCGGGATCGCCGACGCCGCAATCATCTCCTGGCCCAACGGAATCGCCGCGCACGGCGAGGTGCGGGACAACTACGTCAACGTCTGCGACATCACGCCGACGGTGTACGACATGCTGGACATCACCCCGCCCGCCCTGGTCAAGGGGGTCGCGCAGAAACCGCTCGACGGGGTCAGTTTCAAAGTGACACTGGAGAATCCGGCTGCGCCGACCGGCAAGGAGACGCAGTTCTACACGATGCTCGGCACCCGGGGGATCTGGCATCGGGGTTGGTTCGCCAACACCGTGCACCCCGCCTCGCCTTCTGGTTGGTCCCACTTCGACGACGACCGGTGGGAGCTGTTCCACATCGAGGCCGATCGCAGCCAATGCCACGACCTGGCCGGCGAGAACCCGGAGAAACTCGCCGAACTGCAGGCACTCTGGTTCGCCGAAGCCGAGAAGTACAACGGTCTGCCGCTGTCGGATCTCGGGGTGTTCGAGATGATCGGACGCTGGCGACCGTCGCTGGCCGGCGGTCGATCAAGCTATCTGTACTACCCGAACACCGCGCCGGTACCGGTGGGGGCGTGTGTGGAGATCCAGGGACGATCCTTCTCGGTGCTCGCCGAGGTGACCGTGGACAGTCCGGATGTCGAGGGGGTGTTGTTCAAGCAGGGTGCCGGTCACGGCGGCTACGTGTTGTACGTCGCCGACGGCCGACTGCAGTTCGTCTACAACTTCTTCGGCGAAGAGGAACAGCGTCTGAACTCACCGGACCCGATACCGCAGGGCGACCACATCCTGGGTGTCGGCTACGCGCGCACAGGAACGGTCGAGGGCAGCCACACGCCGGTCGGGGACGCGACCCTCTACGTCGACGGCAACGCCGTCGCCACCCTCGCGGACGTCAGAGCGCACCCGTTCCTCTTCGGGCTGGCCGGGGGCGGAGTGAGCGTGGGACGCAATCTGGGACAAGCGGTTTCGCAGGAGTACCAGGCACCGTTCCCGTTCACCGGCGGCACCATAGCGCAGGTGAGAGTCGACGTATCCGGCGCGCCGTACCCGGATGTGGAGCGCAACCTCGCGCTGGCCTTCGCCAGGGACTGACACGATGCGACGCGGGGTACTGGCTCTGGTGCTGTGCGCCACGCTGGTGGCGTCGGCCTGCACCCGCACCGACCAGGGAGTGCCCACGTCGGACGGCGAACGCCGCGCGGCCACCGCGACCTACGAGATGCCTACCTCCGAAACAGATCCGCCGGACCCCCAGGAGGGCGACGAGCCGGGCGTCGTGCCCACCATGGCCCCCGGCGCCGCGGGAACGGTCTGCGCCCCGCCCGATCTGCCCCCGGTGCGGACCGTGGCCCAGATATCGGATCCGGCGGCACCCACAGCCACCGTAGGCGTGCCGGACGGTTGGTCGATGTCCTCGGGTGGCGGCGATCCGGTGGGCGCTCGACTCGAGGGGCCGAGCGGCATGCGGGCCACCGTCACGATCGCCGCGACCTCACTGGCACCCGCGGCCGCGTTCCGCCGGTACTCCGACGACCTCACCGAAGACTCCGTCGTGAGCACAGTCAGCCTGCTGCCCGGCGAGATGTGCGGCTACAGCGGCCAGCAGCTGATGGGAATCCTGTCCGACGGCACCGACACCGTGCAGTACGAGGACCGACTGGTGCACGTCCCCGCGCCCGCGCAGGACTATCTGATCGCCATCCATGTCGAGGCGCCCTCGGACACACCCGGTTTCGAGGATGCCGCGTCGTTGGTGACCGGCGATTTCGAGATCGGACTACCCTGACCGTCATGCTCACCGACCTCGTCGAGTTGGACGGCGGAGCGTTCCGGATGGGGTCGACGCAGTTCTATCCCGAAGAGGCGCCGGTGCACACGGTCACCGTCGCGCCGTTCGCCGTGGAGCGGCACCCGGTGACCAACGCCCAGTTCGAGGCTTTCGTGGCCGACACCGGCTACCGGACGGTCGCCGAGGTGGCCCCCGACCCCGCGCTGTTCCCCGGCGCCGCGCCGGCGGATCTGGTTCCGGGTGCGCTGGTGTTCCAGGCGACGAGCGGCCCCGTGGACCTGCGGGACTGGCGACAGTGGTGGCGATGGGTACCCGGTGCGAGCTGGCGACATCCGTTCGGCCCCGGCAGTTCCATCGCGGACAGGTCCGGTCATCCGGTGGTGCAGGTCTGTTTCGCCGACGCGGCCGCATACGCCCGATGGGCGGGTCGGCGGCTGCCGACGGAAGCGGAGTGGGAGTTCGCCGCCCGCGGCGGGTCGACGGCCGTCTACCCCTGGGGTGACGATCCCGTTCCCGGCGGGCAGCTGATGGCCAATACCTGGCAGGGCAGCTTTCCGTACCGCAATGACGGTGCGCTGGGCTGGTCGGGCACCTCGCCCGTCGGCACGTTCGCGCCGAACGCCTACGGCCTGCTCGACATGATCGGCAACGTGTGGGAGTGGACGACGACCCGTTTCGGCGGCCACCACGAGGTGGGCGCTCCGGCGCAGGCGTGCTGCCCTCCGGCGGACCCGGACCCGACGGTCAACCAGGCGCTCAAGGGAGGCTCGCACCTGTGCGCGCCGGAGTACTGCCACCGGTACCGGCCGACCGCCCGGTCACCGCAGAGCCAGGACAGCGCCACCACCCATATCGGGTTCCGCTGCGTGGCCTGAGCAGCGATTTGGAGCATTCCCTCAGCTCACCTAGTATATGGGGGTTGCCTTGGGCAGACCTCGGTTGTCTTTCACGGACGACCCTGCGTGCTCTTGGGTGACAAAGACCGCGTACGTCAGGGTCGGTAATCCTGCGTGCATACAGAAAACCCAGGTCAGGAGATCGAGTGATTCAGCAGGAATCGCGTCTCAAGGTCGCCGACAACACGGGCGCCAAGGAGATCTTGTGCATCCGTGTACTCGGCGGCTCAGGACGGCGCTACGCCGGCATCGGTGATGTCATCGTGGCGACCGTCAAGGACGCAATCCCGGGCGGCAACGTCAAGCGCGGCGACGTCGTGAAGGCCGTCATCGTGCGCACCGTCAAAGAGCGCCGCCGCGCCGACGGCAGCTACATCAAGTTCGACGAGAACGCCGCCGTCATCATCAAGCCCGACAACGATCCGCGTGGCACCCGCATCTTCGGACCGGTCGGTCGCGAACTGCGCGAGAAGCGCTTCATGAAGATCGTCTCGCTCGCCCCGGAGGTGTTGTAGATGAAGGTCCGCAAAGGCGACACGGTGCTCGTGATCTCCGGCAAGGACAAAGGTGCCAAGGGCAAGGTGCTGGTCGCCTACCCGACCCGGAACAAGGTCCTCGTCGAGGGCGTCAACCGGATCAAGAAGCACACCCCCGAATCGCGCACCGAGCGTGGGGCATCCTCGGGCGGCATCGTCACCCAGGAGGCGGCCATCTCCGTGAGCAACGTCATGGTGATCGACTCCGACGGCACGCCCACCCGCGTTGGCTACCGCAAGGACGACGAGACCGGCAAGAACGTCCGGATCGCCAAGAGCAATGGCAAGGATCTGTGAAATGACCACCACTGAGAAGACCCTGCCGCGCCTCAAGCAGCGCTACCGCGAAGAGATCCGCGAGTCGCTGCAGAAGGAGTTCGGCTACGCGAACGTCATGCAGATCCCCGGCGTGGTCAAGGTCGTCGTCAACATGGGCGTCGGTGACGCTGCCCGCGACGCGAAGCTGATCAACGGCGCGGTCAACGACCTCGCCCTGATCACCGGCCAGAAGCCCGAGATCCGCAAGGCCCGCAAGTCCATCGCCCAGTTCAAGCTGCGCGAGGGCATGCCGATCGGCGCCCGGGTCACCCTGCGCGGCGACCGGATGTGGGAGTTCCTGGATCGGTTGACCTCGATCGCGCTGCCGCGTATCCGCGACTTCCGGGGCCTGAGCCCCAAGCAGTTCGACGGCACCGGTAACTACACCTTCGGGCTCAACGAGCAGTCGATGTTCCACGAGATCAACATCGACGACATCGACCGGCCCCGCGGCATGGACATCACCGTCGTCACCTCGGCGACAACCGACGACGAAGGACGGGCGCTGTTGCGGGCCCTGGGCTTCCCGTTCAAGGAGAACTGAGCAGATGGCAAAGAAGGCTCTGGTCAACAAGGCCAACAAGAAGCCCAAGTTCAAGGTGCGTGGCTACACGCGCTGCAACAGGTGCGGCCGCCCGCATGCGGTGTACCGCAAGTTCGGTCTGTGCCGCATCTGCCTTCGCGAGATGGCACACGCCGGCGAACTGCCGGGCGTGCAGAAGTCCAGCTGGTGACCGATGAGCGCTTGCGCGAAGAGCAACTAGCACCAGCCCCAACCACATTCAGTTCTTAATAACAGGTTGCGGTAGGCCTCCCGAAATCAACTCGGAGGAACCGCCGCGAGAAAGGTGAACCGGCTGTCATGACCATGACGGACCCGATCGCAGACTTCCTCACACGTCTGCGCAACGCCAATTCGGCGTACCACGACGAAGTGACCCTGCCGCACAGCAAGATCAAGGCCAACATCGCCGAGATCCTCAAGGCGGAGGGCTACATCACCGACTTCCACACCGAGGACGCCCGCGTGGGCAAATCGTTGGTCGTCCAACTCAAGTACGGCCCCAGCCGGGAGCGCAGCATCGCCGGGCTCCGCCGGGTGTCCAAGCCCGGACTGCGGGTGTACGCGAAGTCCACCAACCTGCCGCGGGTTCTCGGTGGCCTCGGCGTGGCGATCATCTCCACGTCCTCCGGCCTACTGACCGACCGCCAGGCCTCACGACAGGGCGTGGGCGGCGAAGTCCTCGCGTACGTCTGGTAGCGGGGGAGGAGAAACTATGTCGCGCATTGGAAAGCAACCGGTTGTCATTCCCGCCGGAGTAGACGTCAACATCGACGGCCAGAAAGTGTCCGTCAAGGGCCCCAAGGGCACGCTGGAACTCGCGGTCGCGGAGCCCATCTCGGTGTCCCGCGATGACGACGGCGCCGTGGTGATCACCCGGCCCGACGACGAGCGGCGCAACCGCTCGCTGCACGGGCTCTCGCGGACACTGGTGGCCAACCTGGTCACGGGTGTGACCGAGGGGTACACCACCAAGATGGAGATCTTCGGCGTCGGCTACCGCGTCGTTGCCAAGGGCAACACGCTGGAGTTCGCGCTGGGGTACAGCCACCCGGTGATCATCGAGGCTCCCGAAGGCATCACCTTCGCGGTGGAGACGCCCACCAAGTTCTCGATCTCCGGTATCGACAAGCAGAAGGTCGGACAGATCTCGGCGAACATCCGTCGGCTGCGCCGCCCGGACCCGTACAAGGGCAAGGGCGTTCGCTACGAGGGTGAGCAGATCCGTCGCAAGGTCGGAAAGACGGGTAAGTAACTCATGGCCACAAACACCAAAGACACCGTGCGCAAGCCGGTGGGGCAGAACATCTCCGAGGCACGGCGGACGTCGCGACTGCGTCGGCACGCCCGGCTGCGCAAGAAGGTGTCCGGCACCGCGGATCGGCCCCGCCTGATGGTCAACCGCTCGGCACGCCACATCCACGTGCAGTTGGTCGACGACCTGGCAGGCGTCACGCTCGCCGCGGCGTCCTCGATCGAGGCGGACGTGCGTGCCCTCGACGGCGACAAGAAGACACACAGCACCAAGGTCGGACAGCTCATCGCCGAGCGTGCGAAGTCCGCGGGTATCAGCGAGGTCGTCTTCGACCGCGGTGGTTACACCTACGGCGGACGTATCGCGGCACTTGCCGACGCGGCGCGCGAGGGCGGGCTGAAGTTCTGATGACCTTTTTCCAAGAGACCGGAAGGATTGCATGATGGCCGAGCAGGCTGTTGGAGCCGGCGGGCCGTCGAGCTCCGAAGGTAGGGGCGGACGCTCCGATGACCGAGGTGGCCGTGGCCGCCGTGACGACCGCGGTGGCCGTGGAGGCCGCGACGGTGGTGACAAGAGCAACTTCATCGAGCGCGTGGTCGCGATCAACCGCGTGTCCAAGGTGGTCAAGGGTGGCCGTCGGTTCAGCTTCACCGCGCTGGTGATCGTCGGCGACGGCGCCGGCATGGTCGGCGTCGGATACGGCAAGGCCAAGGAAGTTCCGGCCGCCATCGCCAAGGGTGTCGAAGAGGCGCGCAAGGGCTTCTTCCGCGTCCCGCTCATCGGCGGCACGATCGTGCATCCGGTGCAGGGTGAGGCCGCGGCGGGTGTCGTGATGCTGCGTCCGGCCAGCCCGGGTACCGGTGTGATCGCCGGCGGCGCCGCCCGTGCGGTGCTGGAATGCGCGGGTGTGCACGACATCCTGGCCAAGTCGCTGGGCAGCGACAACGCGATCAACGTCGTGCACGCGACCGTTGCGGCGCTCAAGCAGCTGCAGCGCCCCGAAGAGGTCGCGGCCCGCCGCGGCCTGCCGATCGAAGATGTAGCGCCCGCAGGCATGCTCCGGGCCCGCCGTGAGGCGGAAGCCGTGGCCGCCAGTGCAGCGCGTGAGGGAACGGCTTAACCACCATGGCAGAACTCAAGATCACCCAGGTGCGCAGCACCATCGGTGCGCGCTGGAAGCAGCGGGAGTCCTTGCGGACTCTCGGTCTGCGCAAGATCCGCCAGTCCGTGGTTCGGGAGGACAACTCCCAGACCCGCGGGCTGATCAAGACCGTCCACCACCTCGTGACGGTTGAGGAGGTCTAACACGATGACAATCAAACTGCACGATCTGCGGCCCGCTCCGGGTTCGAAGACGGCGAAGACCCGCGTGGGTCGCGGTGAGGGCTCCAAGGGTAAGACCGCCGGCCGCGGCACCAAGGGCACCAAGGCGCGCAAGAACGTCCCCGCGACGTTCGAGGGCGGCCAGATGCCGATTCACATGCGTCTGCCCAAGCTCAAGGGCTTCAAGAACCGCTTCCGCACCGAGTACGATGTCGTCAACGTCGGCGACCTCAACAGGCTGTTCCCCAACGGCGGCACCATCGGTGTCGACGAGTTGGTGGCTGCCGGTGCGGCGCGCAAGAACACCCTGGTGAAGGTACTCGGCGACGGCAAACTGACCGTCAAGGTCGACGTCACCGCCAACAAGTTCAGTGGCAGCGCGCGGGACAAGATCACCGCCGCAGGTGGCACCGCAACCGAACTCTGAGCACACGTCTGGACAGGAAACCCCCGCTTCGGCGGGGGTTTCGTGCTGTTGCGGTCGTAACGCCTCCCGCGCCCGGCGCGATTAGACTCTGCGTACGCACCCCTAGGAGAAACCCAATGACCCGTGACCGACGCGTCGTCGCCGCAGTGATGGTCGCCGCAGGATTCTCCCTGTTCGCTGCCGCGGCCCCCGCGCTTGCCGAGACCCCCGATGAACGATTCACCCAGGCGGTGGACGCCATGGGCATCGAGGTGGAACCCGGCACCGACCTCCCCGCGGTGGGCCAGCAGGTCTGCGAGATGTTCGCGACCCAGGTGGTGACCAGCGTCAACCCGGTGCCCGCCGTGCGCGGTGTGGTCACCACGCTGCAGAACAGCGGCATCAGCCGCGAACAGGCAGTGGGTTTGATGCGCGCCTCGGTGGGCGTCTACTGCCCGCAGCAGGCCCGGTTCATCGGACGTTGAGGTGAGCGTCGAAGAACTCGACGATCCGCGACCACGCATCCTCCCGTAGGCGCCAGGGTGCGTCGCGCCAGTCGTTCATGAACGAGTGACCGACGTCGGGGTACTCCTTGACATCGTGCGGCACTGCGCCTTCGGTCAGAATCGACTCCAGGCGCGCGCTGTGGCCCCTCGCCGTCGGGGATCGAGAGGTGCTGTGCGGCTGAGTCGAGAATGTCCACGAATTCGACGGTACAGAGCGTCGGTAGGCTGAACCGCATGCTCTCCTTCCTTCCCAGCGTTCCCGGTGTCGACGACGTCCGGGCGCTCGCCCGCAAGGTCGACACCGCTCGCCATCACGGCGTACCGGACGGCTGCATCCTCGAACTCGATCTCCAGGCGATGCCGCAGGAGACCAGCGGGTTCGACCCTCTGGTGCTGGTCAACGGTGCGGGCAAACCACTGCTGCTGCGGGAGGCGATAGAGGCGATCCATCGCGCCACCGACGATCCGCGGGTCGCGGGCCTGATCGCACGCATCCAGATCCCGGCCGCCTCGCCCGGTCCGGTTCAGGAACTGCGCGAGGCCATCGTGGCGTTCTCCGCCGAGAAGCCGTCCGTGGCGTGGGCCGAGACCTACCCGGGCACGCTGTCCTATTATCTCGCCTCGGCCTTCGGCGAGGTGTGGATGCAGCCCTCGGGCACCGTCGGGTTGGTCGGATTCGCCACCAGCGCGCTGTTCCTGCGCGACGCGCTCGCCAAGGCCGGCCTCGAAGCGCAGTTCGTGGCCCGTGGTGAATACAAGTCAGCGGCAAACGTTTTCACCCAGGACAGCTACACCGACTCCCATCGTGAGGCTGACGCCCGGATGGTCGAAAGCCTGCACGCGCAGGTGTGGGAAGCGGTGTCGGCCTCACGTGGTGTTGATGCGGCCGCCCTCGACTTGCTGGCCGACAAAGCGCCGTTGCTGCGTGACGACGCGGTGACCGGAGGTCTCGTCGACCGCATCGGGTTCCGCGACGAGGCCTATGCGCGGATCGCGCAGATGAGCGTCCCGACATCGCAGGAGGCCCCTGATGAGGCGGACGGCGACGACGCGCCACCGCGGTTGTTCCTGACGCGCTACGCCAGGGCGAAGGGGCTGTCGGTGTCGATGCCGGGGATCAACGGTAGGAAGACCGTCGCCGTCGTCACCCTCGCCGGACCGATCGTCAGCGGCCGCGGGCGTCAGATGTCGCCGCTGGGGTCACCGAGCGCCGGAGGTGACACCATCGCCGCCGCACTGCGTGAGGCGGTCGCCGACGAGGATGTCTCGGCGATCGTGCTGCGGGTCGACAGTCCCGGCGGGTCGGTGACCGGATCGGAGACCGTGTGGCGGGAGGTCGTTCGGGCCAGGGCGGCCGGTAAGCCGGTCGTCGCCTCGATGGGCGCCGTCGCGGCATCCGGTGGGTACTACGTGTCGATGGCCGCCGACGAGATCGTCGCCAATCCCGGCACCATCACCGGCTCTATCGGCGTGGTCACCGGCAAGCTGGTGGCGCGAGAACTCAAGGGACGGTTGGGCGTCGGCTCTGACAGCGTGCGTACCAACGCCAACGCCGACGCATGGTCGGTGAACGCGCCTTTCACCGACGAGCAACACGCCCACGTCGTCGCCGAGGCGGACCTGTTCTACACCGACTTCGTCAAGCGGGTGGCCGACGGCCGCGAGTTGGGTGTCGAGGAGGTCGACGGGGTGGCGCGTGGACGGGTGTGGACCGGCGCCGACGCGGCCGAGCGCGGTCTGGTCGACGAACTCGGCGGCCTGCGCACCGCGATCCGGCGGGCCAAGGTGCTCGCCGGGATCGATCCCGACGAGAAGGTCACCGTCAAGAATCTCCCCGGCTCTTCACTTCGGGATATGTTGCGGCCCAAGCCTTCCTCTCAGCCGGCCGCCGCATCCCTGCCCGACGCGATGGGGGCCCTGGTGGTCGCGACGGTGTCCGGGGTCCTCGACCAGACCCAGCGGTCGCTCACCGGCGCGAACGCGCTGTGGCTGGGGGAGTGGCGGTTCTAGCTCAGGTGGGCTGAATGTGGGCGCTGACGTAGACGATCTCGCCGAGCACGTCATCGTCCTCCGGCGCGGGGACCGCCACCCCGAACTTGCCGAAGAGTTCGTTACGGGGTGAGCCCGTGACCTGCCAACCGCTGCGGCGTAGGTAGTCGGTCACCTCGTTGCGGTGGCCCGCGTACACCAGCGACGCCATGTCGATGTCGAGGCCGTACTCCCGCAGCGGCGCGGACAACTCGCGGGCCTTCTCGGCGTCGAAGTCGACGATGCCCGGTGCGTACTCGGTGCCCAGCGTGCTGCCCGCGGCGGAATGGCGGGTGATCAGGTCGAACAGATGATCCTGCGCGTCCGGAGGGAGGTAGATCAGCAGCCCCTCGGCCAGCCACGCGGTCGGCTGGGATACGTCGAATCCGGCGTCTCGCAGGGCCGTGGGCCAATCCTCGCGCAGATCGATCGACACCGTCCGCCGCGTCGCGGTGGGTTCGGCGCCGAGGTCGTCCAGTGTCTGCGTCTTGAAGGTGATGACGTCGGGTTGATCGATCTCGTAGACCACCGTGCCGTCGGGCCAGGGCAATCGGTAGGCGCGGGAGTCCAGCCCGGACGCCAGGATGACCGCCTGGCGCACGCCGCCAGCGGTGGCCGCCATCAGATGGTCGTCGAAGAACCTGGTACGCACGGCCATCGCGTCGATCATCGACTGCACCCGGTCGGCGGAGCCACCCGGGAGTCGTGACACGTCGAGGTCGCCGTCGAGCATGGTGGTGAAGAACTCCAGGCCCACCGCGTGGACCAGGGGAGCGGCGAACGGATCGTCGATCAGACCCTTCGGGTCCAGCGATGCGAACGCCCGGCCCGCGGCGACCATCGTCGCCGTCGCGCCGACGCTCGACGCGAGATCCCATGAGTCGTCACCGGTGCGTGTCACATCACTCCTGGTCGAGTCGTGCTGAGAGATAACCGGAGTCGCCGACCATCGCCATCAGATGATCGGCCGGCGGCTCGAAGCCGTTGACGGCGTACGCCTCGGAGTTCGGCAGCACGTTGACCCGCCACCCGCGAGAATTCAGGTGATCCCCGGCGGGGGTGCGCGGACCGGTGTAGAACAGCTCCTCGAGATCGATGTCGCTGCCGTGCCTGCGGGCGCGGGCGGTCATCGCCTTGGCCCAGTCCCCGGTGAGCGCCTTGGGGTCCATGTGTTCGGTGGCGAGCCTGCTGCCCGGTGCGCTCAGCGCCGTGATGTCGTCGAGCAACCGGTCCTGGGCTTCCGGGGGCAGATAGATCAGCAGGCCCTCGGCGATCCACGCGGTCGGCACACTCGGGTCGAAACCGGACTCCCGCAACGCCTTCGACCAGTCGTCGCGCAGATCGATGCCGACGGTCCGGCGCTCGACGGCCGCAGCGGCGCCGGCGTCGGCGAGGACCCGGGTCTTGAACTCGATGACGCTGGGTTGGTCGATCTCGAAGACCACGGCACCGTCCGGCCAGGACAACCGGTAGGCGCGGGTGTCGAGACCGGAGGCCAGGATCACCGCCTGGCGTACCCCGGCGGCTGTCGCCTCGAGGAAGAAGTCGTCGAAGTATCGGGTGCGCACCGCGATGTGCTCGCGCATCTGCGTGGCGCCGAAGAGCGGATCGTCGCCGAAGTCGGTTTCGCCGCGGGCCACCTCGATGAAGTGGGGCAACCCGACGGCCTCGACCAGGGTGGCGGCATACGGGTCGGCGATCAGGGGGTCGGGACCACGGCTGGCGAATGCCCGGGATGCGGCCACCGACGTGGCGGTGGCGCCGACGCTGGACGCCAGATCCCAGGTGTCGCCCTCGGAGCGAGCCATCGTCGGTCTCCTACTTGAGCGCGGTCACATAAACGACGTCGGCGAAGCCTTCGCCGTCGTCGAGTGGGGCGAGTCCGTACTTGATCAGCAGATCATTGGTCGGCAACGCCTCGACGCGCCACCCGCCTCCACGGAGATACTCGGTGAGGTCGGCGCGGTCACCGAGGAACACCAGCTCGGAGAAATCCAGGTCGAACCCGTGGCTGCGCCATTGGTCGGATGCGTCCTTCATCTGTTGGCGCATCGCGTCGTGGTCGGCGTCGTGATGGGCGGGTACGCCCTCGGCGGCCAACCGGCTACCGGCCGCGCTGAGTTCGCCGATCTGGTCGAGCAGGCGGTCCTGCGCCTCCGGTGGCAGGTAGCCGAACAGGCCCTCGGCAATCCAGGCCGTCGGCCTGGTGGTGTCGAAGCCCGCGGCTGTCAGCGCTGCGGGCCAGTCATGACGCAGGTCAACGGCGACCGTCCGCAGATCGGTGGTCGGATGTGCGCCGAGCCCGGCCAACGTCGTCGTCTTGAACGCGATCACCTCGGGCTGGTCGATCTCGAAGAGCGCCATGTCCTCGGGCCACGACAAGCGGTACCCGCGGGCGTCCAGTCCGGAAGCCAGGATCACGGCCTGCCGGACACCGGCGGCGGCAGCATCGGCGAAAAAATCGTCGAAGAACCGGGTGCGGGCGGCCATCCCGTCGGCGAACCGGCTCATGCCGACCGGTGATCGGCCGTCCTCGGTGTCCCGCTCGAGGTCGGCGGGTGTGAGCTCACCGGAGGCGAGGCGGGTGAAGAAGTCGACGCCGACCGCGCGAACCAGTGGTTCGGCGAACGGATCGTCGATCACCGCGTCGTCGGAGCGTGAGGCCACCGCGCGGGCCGCGGCGACCATCGTCGCCGTCGCGCCTACGCTGGAGGCCAGATCCCATGTGTCGTTGTCGGTGCGTACCACAGCTGAATCCCTTGCACTGGAGGCGTTTAGTTAGGTGAGGTAATGACTTACCCCGACTGTACGCCTCCCCGGACAGGATTCGGGCGGGCGAAGATGCAACTGTTAGTCTCGTAGACTGTTCGGACGCGTGACTTGCGCAGGTCGTATGCCTGCACGTGACTGCGCGCGCACGACCCAACCACGACGCTGGTCACGCCAGCCAAAGAGCACGCCGCGATCGTCAACTCGGCCGTGCAGGAGGAAAGAGTGCTCTCGGCCTTCATCTCGTCGTTCAGAACCCCGGACCTGAGACGAAAGATCCTTTTCACGCTCGGCATCGTCGTCCTCTACCGGGTCGGCGCCTCGGTGCCGTCCCCCGGCGTGAACTACCCCAACGTGCAGCAGTGCATCGCACAGGTCAGTGGCGGTGAGTCGGGGCAGATCTACTCGCTCATCAACCTGTTCTCCGGCGGCGCGCTGCTCCAGCTCTCGGTGTTCGCGGTGGGCATCATGCCCTACATCACCGCCAGCATCATCGTGCAGTTGCTGGGTGTGGTGATCCCGCGATTCGAGCAGCTGCGCAAAGAGGGCCAGGCCGGCCAGGCGAAACTCACGCAGTACACCCGTTACCTCGCGATCGCGCTGGCCATCCTCCAGGCCACCAGCATCGTGGCGCTCGCCGCCAACGGCGGGCTGCTGCAGGGCTGCTCGCTCGACATCATCCAGGGCCAGAGCGACGGACTGAACTTCACCACCCTCGCCGTCATGGTCATCGTGATGACCGCAGGCGCGGCGCTGGTGATGTGGATGGGCGAGCTGGCCACCGAGCGTGGCGTCGGCAACGGCATGTCGCTGCTGATCTTCGCGAGCATCGCCTCCGCCATCCCCGGTGAGGGCAAGAACATCCTCGACAGCCGCGGTGGCATGGTCTTCACCTTCGTCTGCATCGCAGCGCTGATCATCGTCGTCGGCGTGGTGTTCGTCGAGCAGGGCCAGCGCCGCATCCCCGTCCAGTACGCCAAGCGGATGGTCGGCCGGCGGATGTACGGCGGGACGTCGACCTACCTGCCGCTGAAGGTCAACCAGGCAGGCGTCATCCCGGTCATCTTCGCGTCGTCGCTGATCTACATCCCGCACCTGATCACCCAGCTGATCACCAGCGGCAGCGCGACCCAGAGCACCGGGTGGTGGCAGACGTTCGTCGCGGAGTACCTGACCGACCCGAGCAGCCCGGTCTACATCGCGATCTACTTCGGCCTGATCATCTTCTTCACGTACTTCTATGTGTCGATCACGTTCAACCCCGACGAGCGTGCCGACGAGATGAAGAAGTACGGCGGCTTCATCCCGGGCATCCGGCCGGGTAAGCCGACCGCCGACTACCTGCGGTTCGTGTTGTCCAGGATCACCCTGCCCGGCTCGATCTACCTGGGTACGATCGCGGTTCTACCCAACTTGTTCCTCGAGATCGGCAACACCGGTGCCGTGCAGAACCTGCCGTTCGGTGGCACCGCGGTGCTGATCGCCGTCGGCGTCGGGCTCGACACCGTCAAACAGATCGAAAGCCAGCTCATGCAGCGCAACTACGAAGGCTTTTTGAAGTGAGAGAGGGTTCCTAAGTTGAGAATCGTGCTGTTGGGGCCGCCCGGGGCGGGTAAGGGAACGCAGGCCCAGAAGCTGGCCGACAAGCTCGGGGTCCCGCAGATCTCCACCGGTGACCTGTTCCGCTTCAACATCAGCAACGGCACCGAGCTCGGGCTGGAAGCCAAGAAGTACCTCGACGCCGGAGACCTGGTTCCGGCCACGCTCACCAACGCTCTGGTCGACGACCGGCTCGATCACGAGGATGCGGCCGGCGGTTTCATCCTCGACGGCTTCCCGCGCTCGGTCGAGCAGGCCAAGGCGCTCGCCGGGATGCTCGAGAAGCGCAACCTCGCCCTCGACGCCGTGCTGGAGTTCCGGGTCCCCGAAGAGGAGCTGGTGTCCCGGCTCAAGGGCCGCGGCCGCGCCGATGACACCGAGGACGTCATCCGCAACCGGTTCAGGGTGTACCGCGACGAAACCGCTCCGCTACTGGACTACTACAGCGACTCCCTGGTCACCGTCGATGCCGTCGGTGAACTCGACGAGGTCTTCACCCGCGCGCTGAAGGCGCTCGGCCGCTAGTACCCATGGTCTCTCTGCCCGGCCTCCGCGGCCGCAAGGTCGTCGCCCAGCGCAGCGCCGGTGAACTCGACGCGATGGCCGCCGCCGGCGCCCTGGTCGCCGCAGCGCTCTCCGC
>NZ_JBAUJR010000031.1:0-6297 GCF_049683935.1 Mycobacterium sp.
CCCGGGGTCTTCGTGTGGTTCGCAGGCATCGGCGCGCTGACCGTCGCGATGTCGGGGGGATTCCGGCCGCGGGTGCGCCGTCCGAAAGTCGCCGCCGACGTTGGTGCCGCAGCGGACGTCTCCGAGACCGAGGTCGATGAGTCCGACCCGGTCACCTCCGAGGTCGACCCGGCCGACATCGACCCTGCGACCGTCGCGATCGTCGTCGACGACGAGTCCGAACCCGCCCCGGTGGTCGACGCCGAGCCCGTGCCGCCTCCGGTGCTCGACGAGGTGCCACCGTTGGATGAGCTGGACCCTGAGGAGCACTTCGTCGTAGACGAACAATATGGCCCCGGCGTCGTAGACGACGCGGACTCCCCTGATGGCGGCCACCGCGGAGGAACCGCCGGTTAGCCACCCATTAGGCTCTCAGGCGTGCAGCCAGCGGTCCGAGTGCCCCCGAGCGCGCCGGCGCGGGTGGTGGTGCTCGCATCAGGCGCGGGTTCGCTGTTCGCGTCACTGCTGAGAGCTGCCGTCGGCGACTATCCGGCTCGAGTGGTGGCGCTCGGAACCGATCGCACGTGCGCCGCTCTGGACATCGCTGCCGCTGCGTCGGTGCCGACGTTCACGGTTCCGCTCGGCGACCATCCGGACCGGGCTGCCTGGGACTCCGCCATGACCGAGGCGACGGCTGAGCACCAGCCCGACCTGGTGGTGTCGGCCGGATTCATGAAAATCGTTGGACCCAGCTTTCTTTCGAGATTTCCCGCGCGGGTGGTCAACACCCACCCTGCGTTGCTGCCCGCATTCCCCGGCGCGCACGCGGTCCGTGACGCGCTGGCCTACGGAGTCAGGGTCACCGGCTGCACGGTTCACCTGGTCGACGCGGGCACCGATACCGGGCCGATCCTCGCCCAGCAGGCTGTCCCTGTGCTCGACGGCGACGACGAGGCGACTCTGCACGAACGGATCAAGGTGATCGAGAGAGACCTGCTGGTGGATGTACTGGCGGCGTTGGCATTTGGCGGCGTGACGTGGACGGGACGAAAGGCGACCATAGGATGAGCGAGAACGAGGGCCGGCGGCGGATCCGTCGTGCACTGATCAGCGTCTACGACAAGTCGGGTCTCGTCGCGCTCGCGCAGGGTCTGCACGCGGCCGGCGTGGACATCGTGTCCACCGGTTCGACCGCCAAAACCATTGCCGATTCCGGTATTCCGGTGACCCCGGTCGAGGACGTCACCGGTTTCCCCGAGGTGCTCGACGGCCGGGTCAAGACCCTGCATCCCCATGTGCACGCCGGACTGCTCGCCGATCAGCGCAAGCCCGAGCACGTCGCGGCGCTCGCCGAACTCGGCGTGGCGGCATTCGAACTCGTGGTGGTGAACCTGTACCCGTTCACTCAGACCGTCAACTCAGGGGCGGGCGTCGACGAGTGTGTGGAACAGATCGACATCGGCGGTCCCTCGATGGTGCGCGCGGCCGCCAAGAATCATCCGAGCGTCGCGGTAGTTGTCGATCCGCTCGGCTACGACGGGGTGCTGGCCGCGGTGCGGGCCGGCGGATTCACCCTCGACGAGCGAAAGAAGCTGGCGTCGTTGGCATTCCGGCACACCGCGGAATATGACGTGGCGGTGGCGTCCTGGATGGAGTCGGTACTGGCTCCCGAAGGCGGGGAGGCGCCGGCGTCGCTACCGCCATGGCTGGGCGCGACGTACCGACGCACAGCGGTGTTGCGGTACGGCGAGAATCCGCACCAGCAGGCCGCACTCTACGGCGACGACGGTGCGTGGCCGGGACTGGCGCAGGCCGAGCAGCTGCACGGCAAAGAGATGTCCTACAACAACTACACCGACGCCGATGCGGCGTGGCGTGCGGCGTTCGACCACGAGGACATCTGCGTGGCGATCATCAAGCACGCCAACCCGTGTGGCATCGCAGTGTCCTCGGTTTCGGTGGCCGACGCCCATCACAAGGCACACGAATGTGACCCGCTGTCGGCATTCGGTGGGGTGATCGCGGCCAACACCGAGGTCACCGTCGAGATGGCCGAAACCGTCGCGGGCATCTTCACCGAGGTGATCATCGCGCCCGCCTACGAACCCGGCGCGGTGGAAGTCCTTGCCCGCAAGAAGAACATCCGCGTGCTCGTCGCCTCCGAGCCGCAGTCGGGAGGCACCGAGTTCCGGCAGATCAGCGGCGGCCTCCTGCTCCAGCAGCGGGATGCGGTGGACGCCGCCGGCGATGACCCCGTCAATTGGACGTTGGCGACCGGCTCTCCGGCTGATCCGACGACGCTCGCGGATCTGGTGTTCGCGTGGCGGACCTGCCGGGCGGTCAAGTCCAACGCGATCGTCGTCGCCAGGGACGGCGCCACCGTCGGTGTCGGCATGGGTCAGGTCAACCGGGTGGACGCGGCCCGGCTGGCGGTCGAGCGGGCCGGCGACCGGACCCAGGGGGCGGTGGCGTCCTCCGATGCATTCTTCCCGTTCCCCGATGGCCTCGAGACCCTGATGCGGGCCGGGGTGAAGGCCGTCGTGCATCCCGGAGGTTCGGTGCGCGACGACGAGGTGACCGCCGCCGCCGAGGCAGCCGGCGTCACGCTCTACCTCACCGGGGCGCGTCACTTCGCGCACTGAGGAACCCTGCCGCCGGGGACGATTCGTCCGAATCCGCAGTATCTCGGGCACATTTGGATAGACTCCCGGCAGGGACACAGACAGGGAGCATGCCATGGCGATTTCTCCGCGTCGGTTGGCTGCCCTGGCCGGAGTCGCTGCCGCGTTCGCCGTCGCGCCGATGATCGGCGTCCTCGAAGGCTCGAGGCCGGCAACGGGCACGCCTATGGCGCAGTGCCCGCACGGCGAACAATTGGATCCCATCACCAATGCCTGCTCGGCGTTGTTCACGCCGAGTCCCTCACCCGGTGACCTCGGTCAACAGTGGTTCGAGCAGGACGTCACAGACACACCCGGCCTCGCGCCCGGTGCCGGCGGCACGACCGTTCCGTAGGCGTCGTCAGCGAGGCGGCCTCAGGTGCGCGCTCCGGCTTGGGCGCAGGCCATTTTGGTATCGGTGGCGTCCATGTTGAGTTCGGTGGCCGCCGCGTTGAGAGTGTCGCCGTTGCCGTGCAGCCCCATGGCCAGCAGCAGCTTCGTCGCGCGCAGTGACCACGACCGCATCGGAGCCGCGATCTCCGGCGCCAGACCGGGCGTACCCGATGCACTCAGCGCCTCAGCGGCGGCTTTGCGCAGCGCGGTTCGACCGTCGACGTTGTTGCCCCTGACTGTCGGGTCCTGATAGTCGACGTACGCACCGTTGCCGGCGATCGAGTAGGCGAACGCGTTGTAGTAGGCCGACGAGACACGCCATGCCCCGGCGAACCGCTCGCACGCGACCGCGGACGCGGGGGCGGGCGGTTGACCCGGATCCGCGGAGGCGATGGCCGCTCCGCTCAGCGCGAGACCGAACACCACGAGCGCGGCGGCCCGCGCTTGCCCACGCACGTGTGACGACCCCGATCTCACGACTACCACCGTATTGCAAGCGCATTCGGGCCATGGCCGGGATTCCGCAACGCGCCCGCAAATACAGAGCAACGGACGATGCAAGAGCCGGCGGGAGGTGGGGACGCTCCGTTTATAGTTGGTGTCACCGGGCGCCTGATGATTCTCACCGTGCGATTCCCGCGACTGCGCGACGAGGGGAGGCCGCGATGGCGGGACGCCGCGACACCACGGTGTTGCTTCGATCTCTCACCGTGGCGGCGGTCTGCCTGCTGATCCCGGCCTTGTTCGCGCCACTCGCCGCAGGGCAGCCGGTCCCGCCGCCTCCGGTGCCACCTGCCGAGCCGGTCGCCGATCCGTTATCGGCCCCGCCGTCCGGTGCCGTCCTTTCCGGGGCGCCGGGGATCTTGGACACTCCCGACGGCTGGCACGTCGAGGTGCACGCGGTTGATGAATCACAGGTACCCGTGGCGCCGCTGACGACCGCGGTCTCGTCGCGTGAGTACCTGGTCAGCGGCACGTTCATCGGGAACGTCACGGGGGAGGGCTCCACGGAGCTCACCGGCGGAACCCTCGAGGCCGGGTATCAGATCGGCTGCGGGATCCTGGCGGACGAGATCGGAATCGAAGTCGGGGGCGGCTTCGACGTCAACGTCCCCTTCGACGTTCTCGACGCCGACATCGAACTCGGCGGGGGGATAGATCTGCTCCCGGGGGAGGTCAATGTCGTCGACGTCGCCGCGAAGAGATTCGAGGGCACCGAAACACGGGTCACCGTAACCGGTTTGCGCGTCAACTTCGATCGGTGTGCCGGTCAGTCGTTCATCCGCTCGTATGCGACGTTGGCCGTCTCGACCGAGGACACCGAAGACGTCGTCACCTATCTCGGCGTGACGAAGGTCGTGTGATCGCCATGGCGAAAGGCCTCCAGGCAACCATGGTGCTTCGACTCATCGCGCTGACGGTGGCTTGGGTGCTGGTCCCCGGCGCGACGGCACCACTCGCGTCGGCGCAACCACCCACCCCGCCACCGGCGCCGCCTGCAGAGCCGGTCGCCAATCCGGCCCCGGCTCCGGACCCCGGTCTCGTCCAGTCCGCTCCGCCGCAGGTCGTCGCGACCCCCGACGGCTGGACGCTGACACTGGCCGCGACGAACGAATCCCAGGTGCCGGTGCCGCCGCTGACCACGGCGCTCTCGTCGCGGGAGTATCTGACGGCGGGTACGTTCTCGGGCGCCGTCGAGGGCTCGGGAAGCACGGAACTGGCCGGCGGAACTCTGGAGGTCGGTTATCAGATCGGCTGCGGCATCAACCTCGACAAAGGTCTCGCTGAGTGGCGATATCGGTGTGGACTCCCTGTCGTTGGCGTTGGACGACGACATCGGCATCGGCATCGGTGGTTCGGTCGAGGTCGTCCTCCTGCCCGGCCGGGTCGAGCAGGTCAGGGTGCTGGAGAAGGAGTTCAGCGGCACCTCGACTCGAGTCACCGTCAAAGACGTCCACATCATGATCGACGGCTGCGCCGGCCAGTCGTTCCTGCGTTCGTACGCCATCTTGACCAGTTCGACCACAGACACCGACGACATCGTCGCCTACTACGGCGTCACCAAGGCCGTCTGAGAAGCCCAGCCGGGATGCCAGCCGTGCCGCAACTCGACAGCAGTCGTAGCGTGGAGTGGTGACTTCACCTAACGACCTCCCACGCACCGTCGGCGAGCTGCGCGCATCCGGACATCAGGAACGCGGCGTCAAGGCCGAGATGCGGGAGAATCTGCTGGTCGCGCTCGCGGAAGGGCGTGACGTCTGGACGGGCATCCTCGGTTTCGAGGACACCGTCATCCCTCAGCTGGAACGCGCGCTGATCGCCGGGCACGACGTCGTGCTGCTCGGCGAACGCGGTCAGGGCAAGACCCGGCTGCTGCGCGCGCTGACCGGTCTGATGGACGAGTGGACCCCTGTCATCGCCGGCGCGGAACTCGCCGAGCACCCCTACAGCCCGATCACCCCGGAGTCGATCCGCCGAGCGGCGGACTCCGGAGACGATCTGCCGATCGCCTGGCGACATCGCAGCGAGCGCTACACCGAGAAGCTGGCCACCCCGGACACCAGCGTTGCCGACCTGGTGGGCGACATCGACCCGATCAAGGTCGCCGAGGGGCGCAGCCTCGGTGATCCGGAAACCATCGCCTATGGGCTGATCCCCCGCGCGCATCGCGGCATCGTCGCGGTCAACGAACTGCCCGACCTCGCCGAGCGCATCCAGGTGGCGATGCTCAACGTGATGGAGGAGCGCGACATCCAGGTGCGCGGCTACACGCTGCGGCTGCCCCTCGATGTGCTCGTCGTGGCCAGCGCCAACCCCGAGGACTACACCAACCGCGGCCGCATCATCACCCCGCTCAAGGACCGGTTCGGGGCGGAGATCCGCACGCACTACCCGCTCGAGTTGGACGCCGAGATCGGTGTCATCAACCAGGAGGCCCACCTGGCCGCCGAGGTGCCCGAGTACCTGCTGCAGATCTTGGCGCGGTTCGCCCGCAGCCTGCGCGAATCGAATTCGATCGACCAACGATCCGGGGTGTCCGCACGGTTTGCGATCGCGGCCGCCGAGACCGTGGCGGCATCCGCGCGGCACCGGGCGGCGGTGCTCGGTGAACAGGAGCCCGTGGCACGCGTGGTGGACCTCGGCACGGTGATCGACGTGCTGCGCGGCAAGTTGGAGTTCGAGTCCGGCGAGGAGGGGCGCGAGCAGGCCGTCCTCGAGCACCTGCTGCGCCGGGCCACCGCCGACACCGCGCAGCGTCTTCTCG
>NZ_JBAUJR010000032.1:0-2374 GCF_049683935.1 Mycobacterium sp.
TCTGGGGGCTGACCGCCGCACTGACCACCGACGAGCGCACCGGCCAGACCGGCTACCAGTACACCGCGCCGCTGCGCGAGGATCTGCTTCGCGCGCTGAGCCTCTCGGTGCCGCCCGACGCCCGCAACGGGTTGGCCCAGCAGCGACTGACGACGGTGGGCCGCACCGTCGAGGATCTGTTCAACGCGGTGTCAATCGTCAACCCGGGCGGGTCCTACACGCTGGCCACCGAACGCAGCCCGCTGCCCCTGGCGCTGCGCAACGACCTCCCGGTGCCCATCCGGGTCCGCCTGGACATCGACGCGCCGCCCGGGATGACCGTCACCGACATGGGAGAGATCGTGCTGCCGCCGGGCTTCCTGCCGCTCAAGGTGCCGATCGAGGTGCACTTCACCCAGCGGGTCGCCGTCGACGTCGCACTGAGCACCGCCGACGGACTGCCGCTGGGCGAACCGGTGCGGCTCTCGGTGCACTCCAACGCCTACGGCCAGGTGCTGTTCTTCATCACGTTGTCCGCGGGCGCGGTGCTGGTCCTGCTGGCGGGCCGCCGGCTGTGGCACCGCTTCCGCGGTCAACCGGACCGGGCGGACCTGGACCGTCCCGATCCCATCGAAGTCGCGCTGGCATACGGCCATGACGACCCCGCCCACCGACAGGAGCGCGACGGTGTCCGGCCGCGACCGGCGGGTCCGGTCACCGGCGGCAGCAGTGAGTGACCCCGGTCGGCGGGGCCGAACGAAGCCTCGCCCGACCGAACCACCGGGTCAGCGCGCGCGCACCCCGCATCCCCCACCGCGGGTGCCACCCCAGCCCGTGCCGCACCAACCGACCACGCGACCGGAACTGTCGGACGCCGCGGTCGTCTCCCGATCTTGGGGAATGGCCATCGCCACGCTGGTCAGTCGGCTCACCGGGTTCGCCCGGATCGTGTTGCTGGCCACGATCCTCGGGGCCGCGCTGTCCAGCGCGTTCACCGTGGCCAACCAGCTACCCAACATGATCGCCGCACTGGTTCTGGAGGCGACGTTCACCGCGATCTTCGTCCCGGTGCTCGCCCGCGCCGAGCGCGACGACCCCGACGGCGGGTCCGCTTTCATCCGGCGACTGCTCACGCTGGCGGTGACGCTGCTGCTGGTGGTCACCATCGTCTCGACGCTGGCGGCGCCGCTGCTGGTCGACCTGATGCTGGGATCCGAGCCGCTGGTGAACCGGCCGCTGACCACGGCGTTCGCGTTCCTGCTGCTACCGCAGATCATCTTCTACGGGTTGTCCTCGGTCTTCATGGCGATCCTGAACACCCGCAACATCTTCGGGCCGCCCGCGTGGGCCCCGGTGGTGAACAACGTGGTCGCGATCCTCACCCTCGGTTTGTATGTCCTTGTCCCGGGCGAGCTCTCGATCAACCCCGTCGAGATGGGCAACGCCAAGCTGCTGGTGCTCGGGATCGGCACCACCCTCGGCGTCGTCGCGCAGGCTGCGGTGCTGTTCGTCGCGATCCGGGCCGAACGGATCAGCCTGCGCCCGCTGTGGGGCATCGACGATCGCCTGAAGAAGTTCGGGATGATGGCCCTGGCGATGGTGCTCTACGTGCTCGTCAGCCAGGTGGGCATGGTCGTGGGCAACCAGATCGCCAGTGCCGCATCGGCATCCGGGCCCGCCATCTACAACTACACCTGGCTGGTGCTGCAACTGCCGTTCGGCATCATCGGCGTCACGGTGCTGACCGTGGTGATGCCGCGGTTGTCGCGCAACGCCGCCGCCGAGGACGGCCCCGCCGTGCTGGCCGATCTGTCGCTTGCCACCCGGCTGACCATGGTGACGCTCATCCCGATCGTGGCGATCATGACGGTCGGCGGACCGGCGATCGGCAGCGCGCTGTTCGCCTACGGCAATTTCGGCTCGGTCGATGCCGGTTACCTCGGCATGGCGATCACGCTGTCGGCGTTCACGCTGATCCCCTACACGCTGGTACTGCTCCAGTTGCGGGTGTTCTACGCGCGCCAGGAGCCGTGGACACCGATCGTGCTGATCATCGTCATCACCGCGGTCAAGATCGCGGCGTCGCTGGCGGCGCCGCACCTCACCGACGACCCGGACCTTGTCGCCGGCTACCTGGGGCTGGCCAACGGGCTGGGTTTCCTCGCCGGGGCCACCGTCGGCCATCTGCTGCTGCGCACCCGCCTCGATCCCCCGGGCGGTCGCCTGGTCGGTCTCGACGTGGTCCGCACCATCCTGGTGACGATCACGGCGTCGCTGGCCGCCGGCCTGACCGCCCACGTCGTCGACCAACTGCTGGGGCTCGAGGAACTGACCGCCCACTGGGGCGGCGGCGGGTCGCTGCTGCGGTTGACGGTGCTGGGCGCGGTGATGGTGC
>NZ_JBAUJR010000033.1:0-7165 GCF_049683935.1 Mycobacterium sp.
GCCGCGATGCGCGTGCTCACCGGTCCCCGTTGGCGACTGGGCGCCCGGGACATCGCGGCGCTGTGGCGACGCGCCGTGCAGCTCGACGACGTCGGTGCGGCGGCGCAGAGCGGTGGGACCGAGAAGATCATCGCGCAGGTCGCTCCGGACGCGGACGCGGCGTGCCTGGCCGACGCGATCTGCGATCCCGGACTCGCCGGCGCGTACTCGGCGGACGGTCACACCAGGATCGTGGCGTTGTGGCGGGAACTGACCGCGTTGCGAGCTCATCTGGACAGCCCGCTGCCCGATCTGGTCGCCGAGATTCGCCGACTGCTGGGGGTCGACGCCGAAGTCAGAGCGGCGCAACCAGTGTCGGCAGGGTGGTCGGGTACTGAGCACCTGGACGCGTTCGGAGACGTGGTCGCCGATTTCTCGTCCAGGCCGGGGACCACGGTGTCGACCCTGCTGGCATTCCTCGACGCCGCCGAACAGGTCGAGAACGGTTTGGCGCCCGCCGAGATCACGGTGGCCGCGGACCGGGTGCAGATCTTGACCGTGCACGCGGCCAAAGGGCTGGAATGGCAGGTTGTCGCCGTGCCACACCTCAGCGGTCGGGTTTTCCCGTCGACGGCGTCCTCTCGCACCTGGTTGACCGATGCGGCCGATCTGCCTCCACTGCTGCGCGGCGATTGCGCCACGGTCTCCGACCACGGCGTCCCGGTGCTCGACACCTCCACCGTCAGCGACCGGAAAGCTCTGTCGGACAGCATCTCTGACCACAAGCGCAGCCTCGACCAGCGACGAACCGACGAGGAACGCCGGCTTCTCTACGTGGCGATCACCCGTGCCGAACGCACCCTGCTCGTATCGGGCCATCACTGGGGAGCCACCGAGTCCAAGCCTCGAGGCCCGTCGACTTTTCTGTGTGAGCTCAAGGATGTCATCGACGAATCCGTCGCCGCGGGAACGCCGTGCGGGTCGGTGGAGGTGTGGGCGGATGCCCCCGCCGACGGTGAGCCCAACCCGGTCCGCGATCGTGTTGTCGAAGCGATGTGGCCGGTCGACCCGGTGGCCGGCCGCCGCGAGGACACCGACCGAGGCGCCCGATTGGTGGTGCGGGCGATGTCGGCAGACCGGCAGGCCGACACGCCGAGCGATCCGCACGGCTGGGCCGCCGATGTCGATGCGCTGCTCGCCGAACGGGAACGCTCGGCACAGCGGCCCACCCCGGAGTTGCCCACGCAGCTGTCGGTGAGCACGCTGGTCGAGCTCGGCCGCGAACCCGACGCCGTCGCACGGCGGTTGCATCGGCGACTGCCGCGCCAGCCCGACTCACAGGCGTTGCTGGGCACGGCGTTTCACGAATGGGTGCAGCGGTACTTCCAGGCGGAGAAGCTGTTCGATCTCGACGACCTACCCGGCGCCGTGGATGCCGACCGACAGGACCGTGGACAGCTCGAGGAACTGCAGGCTGCGTTCGCGGTGTCGGAATGGGCGGCGCGCACGCCGGTCGAGGTGGAGATCCCGTTCGACATGGTCATCGCGGGTCGTGTGGTGCGTGGTCGGATCGACGCGGTCTTCGCCGACGGGGACGGCGGGGTGACGGTGGTCGACTGGAAGACCGGAGCGCCGCCGTCGACACCAGAAGATCTGCAGCGCAACGCTGTTCAGCTCGCAATTTACCGGCTCGCGTGGGCGCGGCTCCAGGGCTGTCCGGTCTCGTCGGTGCGCGCCGCGTTCCACTATGTGCGATCCGGGCGGACCGTTCGTCCTGACATGCTGCTCAGTGAGCAGGAGGTGGCCGAGTTGATGAACGCGGCCGCCGCGTGAGCTGTCTCGGCTCAGCTCTCGCGGTAGATCTTCAGCGCCTGGGTGATCATCGGGATCTGCAGTGGCAGCCGGGCGACCGCGGCAGCACGCATCGGCAGCGGCTTGTCCTTCCACAGCCGGACCATGTTCACGTTGGCCGGCAACACTCCGAGGTACAGCGCAATCGCGGCCAGCGCACCGACGCGCCGGGTCTTCGGGGCCACCAGCAGGCCACCGACGGCGATCTCGGCGACACCCGAACCGTAGGTGTAGGCACGCGGACTGCCGGGAAGCTCGGTCGGGACGATGGTGTCGAACGGCTTGGGCGCGGCGAAGTGCAGGACCCCCATGCCGATCAGCCAGACGCCGGTCTTGGCGCCACGCGACGACTTGGTGATCTGCTGCAGTACGGAAGGGGGCGAGGCCATGGTTACATTGTGCGGGTGCGGCAGCCTCCAGCGGTGACGGACCCCCATGGTTAGAGGTCGTTTGCGTCGGCGGCTCGGCAGGATCAACCGTTCACTGGCCGATCAGCCGGTGCATTCGCTTGTTGATCGGGTGCAGATCCCGCACGAGGTACCGAGCCCCTGGTTGCGGATCACCAAGCGGATCGTGATCGCTCTGGGTGTGCTGTGCGCGGTGGTGCTCATCGTCTACATCGACCGAGACGGGTACAGCGACACGCAGAAGAACGGGCTGTCGCTGCTGGACTGTTTCTACTACGCGACGGTCTCCCTTTCGACGACCGGATACGGTGACATAGCGCCGATCACCGACACCGCCAGGTTCGTCAACATCGTCGTCATCACGCCGCTTCGGGTGGCGTTCCTCATCGTGCTCATCGGTACGACGGTAGAGACGCTGACCACCGAGTCCCGGCAGGCGTTCAGAATCCAGCAGTGGAGGAACAAGTTGCGCAACCACACGGTGGTCATCGGCTACGGAACCAAGGGTCGAACGGCGGTTGCGGCGATGATCGGCGACGAGATCGCGCCCGCTGACATCGTGGTCGTCGACGAGAACCCGACCGCGCTCGAGCGAGCCAAGAGCGCCGGGCTGGTGACCGTACGCGGCAGTGCCACCGACTCCGAAGTGCTGAGACTGGCCAGCGCCCAGCACGCCAAGTCCATCATCGTCGCGACCAATCGTGACGACACCGCTGTGCTCGTCACACTCACGGCGCGTGAACTCGCACCCAACGCCAAGATCATCGCCGCGGTCCGCGAGGCCGAAAACCAGCATCTGCTCGAACAGTCCGGCGCGGACTCCACGGTGGTGACGTCTGAGACTGCGGGTCGTCTGCTCGGCATCGCCGTGCAGACGCCCAGCGTGGTGGAGATGATGGAGGACCTGCTGACTCCCGATGCCGGCTTCGCGATCGCCGAACGCGAGGTCACGCCCAAGGAAGCGGGCAGCTCGCCGCGGCATCAGAGCGACATCGTCCTCGGCGTCGTGCGGAACACGAAGTTGATCCGCGTCGACGATCCCGAGGTCGACTCGCTCGAACTCGGGGACAGGCTGCTGTTCATTCGTAGCGCGGACTCCGACCGATGAGCGCTTGCGCGAAGAGCCGTGGGCAGCGATGAGCGCTTGCGCGAAGAGCGGCACAAGACGATGAATCCTTCGGGTTTCCGGCTGCGCAACATCCCGCTGCTGTCCCGGGTGGGAGCAGACCGCGCGGACACGTTGCGCACCGACGTCGACGCGGCTGTCGCGGGATGGTCGGAGGCGCTGCTGCTGCGCGTGGATCGGCGTAACCAGGTGCTGATCTCCGAAGGCAGCGCGGTCCTCGGCCAGGCAGGCGCGCTCGGGGACGCGCCGCCGGAGGACGCGGTGTTCCTGGGCCGACTGCGAGACGGTCGGCATGCCTGGGCGATCCGCGCGGAACTGCAACCCCCGGACGATCCCGCTGCGCCGACCGAGGTGCTCGACCTCCGCCGTGCCGGCCAGGTGTTCGACGATGTGAGCGCCCAGTTGGTGGCGACCGCCACAGCGCTGTTGAACTGGCATGACAGCGCCCGGTTCAGCCCCCTGGACGGGTCACCGACGGTGCCCGCCAAATCCGGGTGGTCACGGGTCAACCCGGTCACCGGCCGCGAGGAGTTCCCGCGTATCGACCCTGCGGTCATCTGTCTGGTGCACGACGGCCACGACCGCGCCGTGTTGGCCCGCCAGACGCTGTGGCCGGACCGGCTTTTCTCGATCCTCGCTGGATTCGTCGAGGCCGGTGAGTCGTTCGAGACCTGTGTGGTTCGCGAGATCTCCGAGGAGATCGGGTTGACCGTCACCGATGTGGAGTATCTGGGCAGCCAGCCGTGGCCGTTTCCCAGATCGCTGATGATCGGCTTCCACGCTCTTGGGGATCCCGAGCAGGAGTTCGCATTCAACGACGGCGAGATCGCGGAAGCGGCGTGGTTCACCCGCACCGAGATCCGCGAGGCCCTCGATCAGGGCGACTGGGGTTCGACGAGTCAGTCCCGACTGCTGCTGCCCGGATCCATTTCGATCGCCCGGGAGATCATCGAATCCTGGGCCGCGCTGGATTGAGCCCACGCGCGCAGTCCCGGGATCGGTTCGGTATGCCGCCTCATGGCGAGATCGACACCTGGGCTGTGAGACCCCTCAAAGGGCCGGGAAACCGCAGCCATGATGTCAATCTCGATGCGAGGAGTGACGAGAGCTTGGTCGAACCGAACTAGCCGGCGAGTTTGGCTTTGACCTGCGCTCCAGTCGGATTCGTCAGGGTCGAGCCGTCGGCGAACTTCAGCGTCGGCACGGTCTGGTTACCCCCGTTCGCCGTCGCCACGAAGTCCGCGGCGGCTGGGTCGGCCTCGATGTCGACCTCGGTGAAGGCGATGCCCTCGTTCTTGAGGACCTTCTTCAGGCGGACGCAGTAGCCGCACCACGACGTGGTGTACATCGTCACAACGTTTTGATCAGCGCTCATAAGGCACTCAACGTAGTCGACGCCGCCAACATGCCCGAGCCGTGCCCGCGGTTGTCAGGCCGCGCTGACATGATGGGCGGCATGTCCCCAACGGCCTCGCGTGACCGGCTGCTTGGCGACCTGGACGAGGAGCAGCGTGAAGCCGTGCTCGCCGCGCGCGGACCGGTGTGTGTGCTGGCCGGCGCCGGGACCGGCAAGACGCGCACCATCACCCGCCGCATCGCTCACCTCGTGACGGCCGGCCATGTCGCCCCGGCCCAGGTGCTCGCGGTGACGTTCACCCAGCGTGCGGCAGGGGAGATGCGCGGTCGTCTGCGGGCGTTGGACGACGGCACGGGTACCGGTGGGGTGCAGGCGATGACGTTCCACGCCGCCGCGCGCCGCCAACTGGCGTACTTCTGGCCCCGGGTGGTGGGCAACACCGAATGGCAACTCCTCGACACGAAGTTCTCGATCGTGGCCCAGGCGGCCAACCGCAGCGGCCTGCCCACCGGCACCGACAACGTCCGCGACCTCGCCGGTGAAATCGAATGGGCCAAGGGGTCTTTGGTCAGCCCCGAGGACTACCCGTCGACCGTCGCCGAGGCGGGTCGCGATATCCCGTTCGACGCAGCCAAGGTCGCCGCGGTGTACACCGCCTACGAGGCGCTCAAAGCCCGCCACGAAGGCAGGGCGTTACTGGACTTCGATGACCTGCTGCTGCACACCGCGGCCGCGATCGAGACCGACGCCGCGGTGGCCCAGGAGTTCCGCGACCGCTACCGCTGCTTCGTCGTCGACGAGTATCAGGACGTCACCCCGTTGCAGCAGCGTGTGTTGGACGCCTGGCTCGGCAGCCGTGACGACCTGACCGTCGTCGGCGACGCCAACCAGACCATCTACTCGTTCACCGGAGCCTCACCGCGGTATCTGCTCGACTTCTCGCGGCGGTTCCCCGAGGCTGCGGTGATCCGATTGGAGCGCGACTACCGGTCCACGCCGCAGGTGGTGTCGCTGGCCAACAGGGTGATCGCCGCCGCGCGCGGCCGGATGGCGGGCAGCAGGCTGCACCTGGTGGGTCAGCGCCCGCCGGGTCCGGAGCCGACGTTCAGCGAGTACCCCGACGAGGTCGCCGAGGCCGCAGCGGTGGCCCGCAAGGTCAAGAAACTGCTCGAATCCGGCACTGCCGCTTCGGAAATCGCGGTGCTCTACCGCATCAACGCGCAGTCGGAGGTCTACGAAGAGGCGCTCACCGAGGTCGGCGTGCCGTTCCAGGTCCGAGGCGGTGAGGGGTTCTTCAGCCGGCAGGAGATCCGGCAGTCACTGCTGGCGCTGCAGCGCGCCGCCGAACGGGATCCGGCCGAGTCCGAACGCCCACTGCCGGAGATGGTCCGAGCGACGCTGGAGCCGCTGGGTCTGACCGCCGAGCCGCCGCCGGGTACCCGCGCGCGGGAGCGCTGGGAGGCGTTGGTCGCACTGGCCGAGTTGGTCGACGAGGAGGTGGCGCAGCGTCCACAGCTCGACCTCCGCGCCCTGGTCACCGAGTTGCGCCAGCGGGCGGACTCCCGCCACCCGCCGGTGGTGCAGGGCGTCACGCTGGCCTCGCTGCACGCCGCCAAAGGCCTGGAGTGGGACGCGGTGTTCCTGGTCGGGCTCGCCGACGGCACACTGCCGATCTCCCATGCGTTGTCCCACGGCCCCGACAGCGAGCCGGTGGAAGAGGAGCGGCGGCTGCTCTACGTCGGAGTCACCAGGGCGCGAGTGCATCTGGCGCTCAGCTGGGCGTTGGCGCGGGCCCCCGGCGGACGGCAGGGCAGGCGCCCGTCGCGCTTCCTCAACGGCATCGCACCGCAGTCTGAGCGCGATGACGGCCCGAGTCGTTCGCGTAAACCCCGCGGGCCGGCGCCGCGCTGTCGGGTGTGCAATTCCGCGCTGACCTCACCCCCGGCGATCATGCTGCGGCGGTGCGAGACGTGTCCGTCCGACCTCGACGAACAACTGCTCGCCGAGCTCAAGGACTGGCGGCTGCGCATCTCGAAAGAGATGAGCGTGCCCGCCTACGTGGTGTTCACCGACAACACGCTGATCGCGATCGCTGAGGCCCTGCCGACGGATGACGCCGCGCTGGTCGCCATCCCGGGTATCGGTGCGCGCAAGCTGGAGCAGTTCGGTACCGACGTGCTCGCGATGGTCAAAGGCCGCCAAACTTCGTAAAGATCGTGCCAAAGCTGCTGGTCAGAAAATCGCTTGTCGGTTTCGGCTGGTACCGTCTAGCCTCGGAACACACAGACGAAGGCCATGTGCGAGAGGAGGGTGTCACGACAATGATCAGGAATCAACTGTTCACCGGCGTACGCGTTGCCGGAATGTCGCGGACCTTCCACGCCCCCGTCTGGGCGCACCCCGCGCATCCCGCCGCCGCTATAGCCGCCGCCGCCATTGCGGCGC
>NZ_JBAUJR010000034.1:0-29651 GCF_049683935.1 Mycobacterium sp.
GCCCCACAGTGCTGTCTGCGCGAACCCGTAGGGCGTGACGGCGTCACTCTGGCAAACGGACCAGCCACGACATCGTCCCGTTCGCCAGTCTGGTCGGTTGTTCACCGACCGAGTGTTGTGGTGTGGGCGGGTAGGTTACAGTGACTCAAGCCACAGGCGGGGAGCATGTGGCGTGGCGTCGAGCACTGGCGAGAGGAATTCGCGTGGGCATTGGTATTCAGGTCGAGGGACTCACGAAGTCCTTCGGGTCCCAGCGAATCTGGGAGGACGTCACGTTCGACCTCCCCGCCGGTGAGGTCAGCGTTCTGCTCGGCCCGTCGGGTACCGGTAAGTCGGTGTTCCTGAAGTCGCTGATCGGGCTGCTGCGCCCCGAACGCGGCAAGATCATCGTCGACGGCACCAACATCATCGAGTGCTCTGCCAAGGAGCTCTACGAGATCCGCACGCTGTTCGGCGTGATGTTCCAGGACGGTGCGCTGTTCGGCTCGATGAGCCTGTACGACAACACCGCCTTCCCCTTGCGTGAGCACACCAAGAAGAAGGAAAGCGAAATCCGTCAGATCGTGATGGAGAAGCTGGATCTGGTGGGCCTCGGGGGCGACGAGACCAAGTTCCCCGGCGAGATCTCCGGCGGTATGCGCAAGCGTGCCGGCCTGGCCCGCTCCCTGGTTCTGGATCCGCAGATCATCCTCTGCGACGAGCCCGACTCCGGTCTGGACCCGGTGCGTACCGCCTACCTGTCTCAGCTGCTGATCGACATCAACGCTCAGATCGACTGCACGATCCTGATCGTCACGCACAACATCAACATCGCCCGTACCGTGCCCGACAACATGGGCATGCTCTTCCGCAAGAAGCTGGTGATGTTCGGACCCCGCGAGGTGCTGCTGACCAGCGACGAGCCTGTCGTCAAGCAGTTCCTCAACGGTCGGCGCCTCGGCCCGATCGGTATGTCGGAGGAGAAGGACGAAGGCACGATGGCCGAAGAGCAGGCCATGGCCGACGCCGGACACCACGACGGTGGTGTCGAGGAGATCGAAGGCGTGCCGCCGCAGATCCAGGCCACCCCGGGTATGCCGGAGCGCCAGGCCGTGGGTCGCCGTCAGGCCCGGGTTCGCGAGATCATGAGCACCCTCCCGCCGGCCGCGCAGGAAGCCATTCGCGACGACCTCGAAGGCACGCACAAGTACAGCTCGCACGAATTCGGCGGCGAGCCCTCCACACATCGCCGCGTCGAGGACGACGCACCCACCGGTCGCATTCCGGTCGCCGGCGAGCGCTAGACCACACCTGCACGACGGCGGCGCACACAGCGCCGCCGTCGACTCGTGCTGCGTGCCGCATGGTGGTCCACGTGGACGAGCTCTCTGAGGCCGTCCGGCAATTCCCTGGTCAGCGGCGTGCCGCACCATATGCGGGCCGGATGTCGGCCTGACAGATCTATGCGATTTCAGCAACCGATCGATGGTTGAATTTGCAAACAATGCCGATTCGTGTGGCCGGTGTGACTGCCGTTGCTAATTCGTAGCGAGTTCGCCGAGAAATAAACCTCCGGTGTCGACCCGGATGTCATGGATCTGGTAGCTGCCGCCCAAAACCGGCCACTAGCAGTCCGATCAGGATTTTCGTCTACAGCCGTCAATTTTTTGTTCGTGGGTCTTGCGAAGTTGATCTGCTCGCCTATACAGTTTGCCAGAATCGCAAATCCGCGTTGTAAAACCTTTTCCGGGACGATCGCACGGCGATGCTCCGCGATATGGGACAGGAGACGTATGGTCGACCGCTACCGGGTCTGGTTGGGGGCAGGCGTTCTAGCGGGGGGTGTATCCGCAGCGATGCTGGCCGGTGCCGGCGTTGCCCTTGCGGACGACGGCACGTCGTCCAGTGCTGGCGCGCAGGGATCCTCGGGGTCTGGCGACTCCGAGAGTTCCAAGGCCGGACCGCGATCCAAATCCGAGGCGGATAAGCCCGGCAGGACAGCAGCCGACGCCGACGACAGCGACGATTCCCGCGACGCCGACAGCGACAACGGCGACGACAGCGACAGCGGCGTGGACGGGGAAACCGAATCCGGGGTCGACCCGGACGACGAGGCCGATCCGGACGACGAGGACGCTCCGGACGATGACGATGAGGACGCTGCGGACGACGCGGAAGTCCCCGAAGACCCTGAAGACGAAGTCGCCGACCCCGGCACCGACCTCGCGGGAACCGAGTCGGCGGCGGGTGGGAAGCACCGCGCACCCGAGGCCGAGGAAGCGACGCCGGCCGAGGGCGCGACGGAGGTGGTTGTAGAGACACCGGTGACGCCGGTCGAGCCTGAGGCGCCGATCGTCACGCCGACTGCTGACGCCGCCGTCGGGAGACCCGACGCCGAGGAGCCCAGCACATTCGTCGCGAGCATCGAGACAGACCTCACCAGCGAGGCCGGAGCCGTTGTGATGCGTGCCGCCGCGGAGAGTGTGCCGTGGGCAGCGGACGCACCGCCCGCGCTGCTCGATTTCTTCGACGACATGGGCACCTTCGTCTACAACCTGTACACCAGCACGATGCAGTTCCTCGCCGGGCCGGCGCGCTCCCCGTTCGGCAGCAGCGTCCGGGTGGAGAGGTCGACACTGACCCTCGGAAACGGAGTCGTCGTTCCGGCGGACTGGTATTTCCCCGACGACGACGAGCCCCCGACCGGGCTGATCTATCTCCAGCACGGGTTCCTCGCGACCGCGTCGTTCTACAGCGCAACCGCGGCATACCTCGCGGAGAAGACCAACAGCATCGTCGTAGCGCCGACGCTGACATGGAACGTCTTCGACACCGACAACTACCCGCTGATGCTGCCGCACACCCACCGCGCCGTCGCCGACTTGTTCGTGGGCGACCGCTCGGTGCTCACTGCGAGCGCCCGAGCGGCGGGATTCGCCGGGACGTTGCCCACCCGGGTGGTGCTGGCGGGCCATTCGGCCGGCGGCGGTCTGGTCGCAGGCACGGCGCGGTACCTGGTCGAATCCGGTGTCGCCGACGACCTGGCCGGTGTGGTGATGTTCGACGGCGTGGGGTTCCTGGACCACATGAGCGCGGATCTGGCGAAGATCCCGCACTCCATTCCGGTCTACAACCTCGCCGCTGAGCCCGATAGTTGGAACACCTACGGCGACGCCAACATCCGGCTCGTCGAGGCGCGGCCGGGCATGTTCACCGGCGTCATGGTCGAAGGTGGATCGCATTCCGACTCGATGCAGAGCGCCAGCCCGATCGTGCAGTTCATGTCCTACCTCGCGACCGGCTTCTCCACGCAGATGAACATCAATGCCAATGAGATCCTCGCGGCCGGTTGGATCAACGACATGTTCGCCGGGACGCACACGGCGAAGCTGTACGGTCCCGCGGGCACCACCCTCGACATCGTCGACGGCTGGTGGACTCGGGTGGCCCACATCCTGCCCACCGAGTGGGTCGATCTGAAGCTGTACGAGCAGGTGTATGCGTGCCTGCTCAATCCGACGACCATGTACTGCAGCTACTTCCCGTGGTTCCAGACGGCCCGCTGGTTCGAGCCGATGATTCCGCACCGCTCGGATACCGTCGCCGCCTGACCGGCAGTCCGGGCCGGCGGCTGAGATTCCGGAAATCGGCATGTGAGCCGAGCGACCGCGATACGGTTTGCCGGATTTGGATAGGGGCCAACGATGTTCGACCGGATGTCGATATGGATGGGCGCGGGCGTGGTCACGGCCGGTGTGTCCGCCGCCATGCTCGGTGGAGCCGGAGTAGCGATCGCATCCACGGACCCGGGTGCCGGCGGTGAGACATCCACGTCCGACGCGTCGGTAACCGGCAACCCCCGCGCCGAACGCGACAAGGCCGAACCGGACGCCGACACCAAGACCGACACCGAAGAAACCGACGCCGACACCGAAGAAACCGACACCGAAGAAACCGACGCCGACACCGAAGAAACCGAAACCGAAGCCGACGCCGAGGAGACCGCAGCCGAGGAGACCGACGCCGAGGGAACCGAAGCCGAGGAGACCGAAGCCGAGGAAACCGATTCGACCGGCCGGAACGACGAGTCGGATGTCGAGACCGATGTCGAGACCGAGGTCGAGACGGCCCTGCCCGTGACCACGGTGACCGAATCGCTGGACATGACGCCGGATGCGTTTGTCGAGGACGACACGGAGACCGCCACCGGAGTTCTCGCCGATGCCACCGAACCGACGACCGAGTCGGCTGGCGCCGCGGACACGGCCCCCACCACCGATGCCGAAGCGGCAGAGGTGCTCGAGCCGACACCGGGCGTCGCGCGGCTGACGGTGGTGTCGACAGCGGCCGAGACCACCGCCGAGGTGTCCGCGCCGAAGCAGACGCTGCTCAGCATCGTCGGG
The DNA here is from genome assembly GCF_049683935.1 of Mycobacterium sp. Lineage (GTDB taxonomy): Bacteria > Actinomycetota > Actinomycetes > Mycobacteriales > Mycobacteriaceae > Mycobacterium. The sequence continues at coordinate 4,383 of NZ_JBAUJR010000034.1, forward strand.
ACCATCGTCTTCAACCTGTATTCGTTTGCGATCAGGGTGTTCGGCGGTCCACCGCTGTTGCCGTGGGGCAGCACGGTCACGGTCCGCAGTTCGAAGGTGGAGATCGACTGCGGCGAGGGATATGTGGTGCCCGCGGACTGGTATGTCCCAGAGGGGCCGACGCCGACACGACTGATCTACCTGCAGCACGGCTTCCTGGCTGCCGGACCGTTCTATAGCTACACGGCGTCCCGGTTGGCGGAAGCCACCCACAGCATCGTCGTCACCACGTCGCTGACGTCGAACTTCCTGGCGTGTGACGGCTGCTGGGTCGGCGGCACGCAGATGCACGAGGCGGTGGCGGGCCTGTTCGTCGACGGCAACACCGCTCTGGCCGACAGCGCGGCGGCGGCGGGTTACAGCCCATCGCTGCTGGCCGGCGTCGACCGGGTGGTGCTGATGGGGCACTCCGCGGGCGGCGGGCTGGCGGCAGGGGCCGCGGGCTACATGGCCCACAACGGCGCCATCGACCGGCTGGCAGGGGTGGTGATGCTCGACGGGGTGGGTTTCGGTCAGGTCCTGCCCGAGGCATTGCAGAAACTTCCCGACGACGTGCCGATCTACAACCTCGCCGGCAAGGCCTATTACTGGAACATGAACGGGTCCTCGGGCGTCGCGCTCGAGCAGTCCCGGTCCGGCCAGTTCCACAGCGTGCGCCTCGTCGGGGGCTTGCACTCCGACACGATGCTGGGTGGTAACCCGCTGGTCCAGGCCGGGCTCAACCTGGTCACCGGATGGTCGAAGATCGAGAACGTCAAGGCGGCCGAGATCCTCAGTGCCGCCTGGGTCAACGACATGTTCGCCGGAGCGCCCACCCCCGGGTCGCCCTACTACGGCGCCGCGGGCGACACGCTCACGATCGACACGCCCAGGGGCACCGCGACGGCCTACGTGATGCCGGGGCCGCCCGAGCGGCTGACGTTCATCGACAAGGTGTTCCAGTTCTTCGCCGACATCGCGTTCGGCATCAACTTCGCGACCTGTGTTGCGCCCTCGGACGAATTGTCCACATCAAACACCGTGTTATCTCTTGACGGAAGGACGAAAGCGGGCCAATCTATTGGCCAGCAATGTATGCAGGGATGAGAGCGATCAGGGCCGCCAGCCAGCGCCTGACCGTCCCTGCTTGCGGATGTTGAGGAATATGCCGTCCTGCGGTACTGTTGGACGTTGCGCTGGCTGCATCCTGCCCACCTCACCCGCCTACGACATCGTGAACAAGCCTGAGCCCTGCTCAGTGATCTAGTCGCGTGCCGTGCGTCAGAGTTCCGGGCCTGATCGGCCAGCCGAACCGACGCAGATATCGCGACAAATGGTCCGGTCCTATCCGGCACCTGATAGTCGCATGAGGTGCTGGAAGGATGCATCTTGGCAGGGTCCCGCCAGATCGAGTCAGAAGTAGCTACCACCAATAGTTCCGTTCCCGGAGCACCAAATCGAATTTCTTTCGCGAAGCTTCGCGAGCCCCTCGAGGTTCCGGGGCTACTCGACGTGCAGACCGATTCGTTCGAGTGGTTGATCGGTTCCGAGCGTTGGCGTGCCAACGCCAGTGGTCGCGGTCTCGCCAGTCCGGTGGGTGGCCTCGAAGAGGTCCTCACCGAGCTGTCGCCGATCGAGGACTTCTCGGGCTCGATGTCGCTTTCTTTCTCTGATCCACGGTTCGACGAGGTCAAGGCCCCGGTCGACGAGTGCAAAGACAAGGACATGACGTACGCGGCTCCGCTGTTCGTCACGGCCGAGTTCATCAACAACAACACCGGCGAGATCAAGAGCCAGACGGTCTTCATGGGTGACTTCCCGATGATGACCGAGAAGGGCACCTTCATCATCAACGGCACCGAGCGTGTCGTGGTGAGTCAGCTGGTCCGTTCGCCCGGTGTGTACTTCGACGAGTCGATCGACAAGTCCACCGAGAAGACGCTGCACAGCGTCAAGGTGATCCCGGGCCGCGGCGCGTGGCTGGAGTTCGACGTCGACAAGCGCGACACCGTCGGCGTCCGCATCGACCGCAAGCGGCGTCAGCCGGTCACCGTGCTGCTGAAGGCACTCGGCTGGTCCAACGAGCAGATCGTGGAGCGCTTCGGCTTCTCCGAGATCATGATGGGCACGCTGGAGAAGGACAACACCGCAGGCACCGACGAGGCGCTTCTGGACATCTACCGGAAGCTGCGACCGGGCGAGCCGCCGACCAAGGAGTCCGCGCAGACCCTGCTGGAGAACCTGTTCTTCAAGGAGAAGCGTTACGACCTGGCCCGCGTGGGCCGCTACAAGGTCAACAAGAAGCTCGGGCTGAACGTCGGGGAACCGATCACCAGCTCGACGCTGACCGAAGAGGACGTCGTCGCCACCATCGAGTACCTGGTGCGGTTGCAGCAGGGCGACAAGATGATGACGGTGCCCGGCGGGGTCGAGGTCCCGGTGGAGACCGACGACATCGACCACTTCGGCAACCGCCGTCTGCGCACGGTCGGCGAGCTGATCCAGAATCAGATCCGCGTCGGCCTGTCCCGCATGGAGCGTGTCGTCCGCGAGCGGATGACCACCCAGGACGTCGAGGCGATCACGCCGCAGACCCTGATCAACATCCGTCCCGTTGTGGCGGCGATCAAGGAGTTCTTCGGAACATCGCAGCTGTCGCAGTTCATGGATCAGAACAACCCGCTGTCGGGTCTGACCCACAAGCGCCGCCTGTCGGCGCTGGGCCCCGGCGGTCTGTCCCGTGAGCGCGCCGGCCTCGAGGTCCGCGACGTGCACTCCAGCCATTACGGCCGGATGTGTCCGATCGAGACCCCCGAAGGTCCGAACATCGGTCTGATCGGTTCGCTGTCGGTGTACGCACGGGTCAACCCGTTCGGTTTCATCGAGACGCCGTACCGCAAGGTCGTGGACGGGGTCGTCACCGATGACGTCGAGTACCTGACGGCCGACGAGGAGGACCGCCACGTCGTGGCGCAGGCCAACTCGCCGATCGACGAGCAGGGTCGATTCGTCGAGGACCGCATCCTGGTTCGCCGTAAGGGCGGCGAGGTCGAGAATGTGTCCAGCTCCGAGGTCGACTACATGGACGTCTCACCGCGCCAGATGGTGTCGGTCGCGACGGCGATGATTCCGTTCCTCGAGCACGACGACGCCAACCGTGCCCTGATGGGCGCCAACATGCAGCGCCAGGCGGTTCCGCTGGTGCGTAGTGAGGCTCCGCTGGTCGGCACCGGCATGGAATTGCGTGCCGCGATCGACGCGGGCGATGTCGTCGTGGCCGACAAGGCCGGCGTCATCGAGGAGGTTTCGGCCGACTACGTCACCGTGATGGCCGACGACGGCACCCGGCACACCTACCGGATGCGCAAGTTCGCCCGCTCCAACCACGGCACCTGCGCCAACCAGCGTCCGATCGTGGACTCCGGGCAGCGTGTCGAGGCTGGTCAGGTCATCGCCGACGGGCCGTGCACCGAGAACGGTGAGATGGCACTGGGCAAGAACCTGCTCGTGGCGATCATGCCGTGGGAGGGCCACAACTACGAAGACGCGATCATCCTCTCCAACCGCCTGGTCGAAGAGGACGTGCTCACCTCGATTCACATCGAGGAGCACGAGATCGACGCCCGCGACACCAAGCTGGGCGCCGAGGAGATCACCCGGGACATCCCGAACGTCTCCGATGAGGTGCTGGCCGATCTCGACGAGCGCGGCATCGTCCGCATCGGCGCCGAGGTCCGCGACGGCGACATCCTGGTCGGCAAGGTCACGCCCAAGGGCGAGACGGAGCTGACCCCGGAAGAGCGTCTGCTGCGTGCCATCTTCGGTGAGAAGGCCCGCGAGGTCCGCGACACCTCCCTGAAGGTGCCGCACGGCGAGTCCGGCAAGGTCATCGGCATCCGCGTGTTCTCTCGCGAGGACGACGACGAGCTGCCCGCCGGCGTCAATGAGCTGGTCCGCGTCTACGTGGCCCAGAAGCGCAAGATCTCCGACGGCGACAAGCTCGCCGGACGCCACGGCAACAAGGGCGTCATCGGCAAGATCCTGGCTGTCGAGGACATGCCGTTCATGCCGGACGGAACCCCGGTGGACATCATCCTGAACACCCACGGTGTTCCGCGACGGATGAACATCGGCCAGATCCTCGAGACGCATCTGGGCTGGGTGGCGAAAGCCGGCTGGAACATCGATGTGGCCGGCGGAACTCCGGAGTGGGCGGGCAAGCTGCCCGAGTCCCTGCTCTCGGCACCGGCCGACAGCATCGTGGCCACCCCGGTCTTCGACGGCGCGCGTGAGGGCGAGTTGGAGGGCCTGCTGGGCTCGACGCTGCCCAACCGCGACGGTGACGTGATGGTCAACGCCGAGGGCAAGTCGCAGTTGTTCGATGGTCGCAGTGGCGAACCGTTCCCGTACCCGGTGACGGTCGGCTACATGTACATCCTGAAGCTGCACCACTTGGTGGACGACAAGATCCACGCCCGCTCGACCGGTCCGTACTCGATGATCACCCAGCAGCCGCTGGGTGGTAAGGCGCAGTTCGGTGGTCAGCGATTCGGTGAGATGGAGTGCTGGGCCATGCAGGCCTACGGCGCGGCGTACACGCTGCAGGAGCTCTTGACCATCAAGTCCGACGACACCGTCGGCCGGGTCAAGGTCTACGAGGCGATCGTCAAGGGCGAGAACATCCCCGAGCCGGGCATTCCGGAGTCGTTCAAGGTGCTTCTCAAGGAACTGCAGTCGCTGTGCCTCAACGTCGAGGTGTTGTCTTCTGACGGTGCCGCGATCGAGATGCGTGACGGCGACGACGAGGATCTGGAGCGCGCTGCTGCCAACCTCGGAATCAACCTGTCCCGCAACGAATCCGCGTCCGTCGAAGATCTCGCTTGATTCGCGGCTCCGCCGCAGGCGCTAATGAGTTATTGGCTACAAATCCCGCAAGGGGAAAGGGAGTTACGTGCTAGACGTCAACTTCTTCGATGAACTCCGTATCGGTCTGGCCACCGCGGACGACATCCGTAATTGGTCCTTCGGCGAGGTCAAGAAGCCGGAGACCATCAACTACCGCACGCTGAAGCCTGAGAAGGACGGCCTGTTCTGCGAGAAGATCTTCGGACCTACTCGCGACTGGGAGTGCTACTGCGGCAAGTACAAGCGCGTTCGCTTCAAGGGCATCATCTGTGAGCGCTGCGGCGTCGAGGTCACTCGCGCCAAGGTGCGTCGTGAGCGGATGGGGCACATCGAGCTGGCCGCCCCGGTCACGCACATCTGGTACTTCAAGGGCGTTCCGTCGCGCTTGGGTTACCTGCTGGATCTGGCGCCGAAGGATCTCGAGAAGATCATCTACTTCGCCGCCTACGTGATCACCGCGGTCGACACCGAGATGCGGCACAACGAGCTTTCCACGCTGGAAGCCGAGATGGTCGTCGAGAAGAAGGCCGTCGAGGATCAGCGCGACTCCGACCTGGAGGCCCGGGCGCAGAAGCTCGAGGCCGACATGAAGGAGCTCGAGGAAGAAGGCGCGAAGTCCGACGTCAAGCGCAAGGTGCGCGACGGTGGCGAGCGTGAGATGCGTCAGCTCCGTGACCGGACCCAGCGTGAGCTGGACCGGCTCGACGAGATCTGGACGACGTTCACCAAGCTGGCTCCCAAGCAGCTGATCGTCGACGAGCTGCTCTACCGCGAGCTGCAGGACCGCTACGGCGAGTACTTCGAAGGCGCCATGGGCGCGGAGTCGATCAAGAAGCTCATCGAGAACTTCGACATCGACGCCGAGGCCGAGAGCCTGCGCGACACCATCAAGAACGGCAAGGGCCAGAAGAAGCTCCGTGCCCTCAAGCGCCTGAAGGTGGTCGCGGCGTTCCAGACGAACCGGAACTCGCCGATGGGCATGGTGCTCGACGCCGTGCCGGTGATCCCGCCGGAACTGCGTCCGATGGTTCAGCTCGACGGTGGCCGCTTCGCGACCTCTGACCTCAACGACCTGTACCGCCGCGTCATCAACCGCAACAACCGGTTGAAGCGACTGATCGATCTGGGTGCGCCCGAGATCATCGTCAACAACGAGAAGCGCATGCTTCAGGAGTCTGTTGACGCGCTGTTCGACAACGGTCGTCGTGGCCGGCCGGTCACCGGACCGGGTAACCGTCCGCTCAAGTCGCTGTCCGATCTGCTCAAGGGCAAGCAGGGCCGGTTCCGTCAGAACCTGCTCGGCAAGCGCGTCGACTACTCGGGCCGTTCGGTCATCGTGGTGGGCCCGCAGCTCAAGCTGCACCAGTGTGGTCTGCCCAAGCTGATGGCACTCGAGCTGTTCAAGCCGTTCGTGATGAAGCGTCTGGTCGACCTGAACCACGCGCAGAACATCAAGAGCGCCAAGCGCATGGTGGAACGTCAGCGTCCCCAGGTGTGGGATGTCCTCGAAGAGGTCATCGCCGAGCACCCAGTGCTGCTGAACCGCGCGCCCACGCTGCACCGCCTCGGTATCCAGGCCTTCGAGCCGCAGCTGGTGGAGGGTAAGGCCATCCAGCTGCACCCGCTGGTCTGTGAGGCGTTCAACGCCGACTTCGACGGTGACCAGATGGCCGTGCACCTTCCGCTGTCGGCGGAGGCGCAGGCCGAGGCCCGCATCCTGATGCTGTCCTCGAACAACATCCTGTCGCCCGCGTCGGGCCGTCCGTTGGCCATGCCGCGTCTGGACATGGTGACCGGGCTGTACTTCCTGACCACCGAGATCGACAGCGAGCTGGGCGAGTTCGTCGCAGCTGCCAAGGATCAGCCGGAGTCCGGTGTGTTCAGCTCGCCGGCCGAAGCCATCATGGCGATGGACCGCGGTGTGCTGTCGGTGCGGGCCAAGATCCGGGTGCGGTTGACGCAGTTGCGTCCGCCCGCCGAGATCGAGGCCGAGCGGTTCCCCGACGGCTGGAAGCCGGGCGACGCCTGGATTGCCGACACGACGCTGGGCCGGGTGCTGTTCAACGAGCTGTTGCCGAGGGGCTATCCGTTCGTCAACGAGCAGCAGCACAAGAAGGTCCAGGCCCGGATCATCAACGATCTGGCCGAGCGCTACCCGATGATCGTGGTCGCGCAGACCGTCGACAAGCTCAAGGACGCCGGCTTCTTCTGGGCCACCCGTTCGGGTGTCACGGTGTCGATGGCCGACGTGCTGGTGCCGCCGCAGAAGCAGGAGATCCTCGACCGCTACGAGAAGGAAGCGGACGCGATCGAGAAGAAGTACCAGCGTGGCGCTCTGAACCACACGGAGCGCAACGAAGCGTTGGTCAAGATCTGGCAGGACGCCACCGAAGAGGTCGGTAAGGCTCTGGAGGATTACTACCCCGAGGACAACCCGATCATCACGATCGTGAAGTCCGGCGCTACGGGCAACCTCACCCAGACCCGCACGCTGGCCGGCATGAAGGGCCTGGTGACCAACCCGAAGGGTGAGTTCATCCCGCGTCCGATCAAGTCCTCGTTCCGCGAGGGTCTGACGGTGTTGGAGTACTTCATCAACACCCACGGCGCCCGTAAGGGCCTGGCGGACACGGCGCTTCGTACCGCCGACTCGGGTTACCTGACCCGGCGTCTGGTCGACGTGTCGCAGGACGTCATCGTGCGCGAGACCGACTGTGAGACCGAGCGCGGCATCAACGTCACGCTGGCCGAACTGCAGTCCGAGGGTCCGCTGGTTCGTGATCAGCACATCGAGACCTCCGCCTATGCGCGGACGCTGGCCACCGACGCGGTCGACGCCGACGGCAACGTCGTGGTCGAGCGCGGCCACGACCTCGGTGACCCGGCGATCGATGCATTGTTGGCGGCCGGCATCACCGAGGTGAAGGTCCGCTCCGTGCTGACCTGCGCGACCGGTACCGGCGTGTGTGCGATGTGCTACGGCCGCTCGATGGCCACCGGCAAGCTGGTCGACATCGGTGAGGCGGTCGGCATCGTCGCCGCGCAGTCCATCGGTGAGCCCGGCACGCAGCTGACGATGCGTACCTTCCACCAGGGTGGTGTGACCGGCGGACAGGACATCGTCGGTGGTCTGCCCCGAGTGCAGGAGCTGTTCGAGGCCCGCGTTCCGCGTAACCGTGCCCCGATCGCCGATGTCTCCGGGCGGATCCGCCTGGAGGAGAGCGAGAAGTTCTACAAGATCACCATCGTTCCCGATGACGGGGGCGAAGAGGTCGTGTACGACAAGCTCACTCGTCGCCAGCGGCTGAAGGTCTTCAAGCACGACGACGGTTCCGAGCGTCTGCTGACCGACGGTGACCACGTCGAGGTGGGCCAGCAGCTGATGGAAGGCTCGGCCGACCCGCACGAGGTGCTGCGCGTCCAGGGTCCCCGCGAGGTGCAGATCCACCTCGTCCGGGAGGTCCAGGAGGTCTACCGCGCTCAGGGTGTGTCGATCCACGACAAGCACATCGAGGTCATCGTCCGGCAGATGCTGCGGCGCGTCACGATCATCGATTCGGGCGCGACGGAGTTCCTGCCCGGCTCGCTGACCGAACGCGGCGAGTTCGAGTCGGAGAACCGTCGGGTGGTCGCCGAGGGCAACGAGCCCGCGGCAGGTCGCCCGGTGCTGATGGGCATCACCAAGGCGTCGCTGGCCACCGATTCGTGGCTGTCGGCGGCGTCGTTCCAGGAGACCACTCGTGTCCTGACCGATGCGGCGATCAACTGCCGCAGCGACAGGCTCAACGGTCTGAAGGAGAACGTGATCATCGGCAAGCTGATCCCGGCCGGTACCGGCATCAGCCGCTACCGCAACATCCAGGTTCAGCCGACCGAAGAGGCCAGGGCTGCTGCGTACACGATCCCGTCCTACGAGGATCAGTACTACAGCCCGGACTTCGGCCAGGCGACCGGTGCTGCGGTGCCGCTGGACGATTACGGCTACTCGGATTATCGGTAGGACTACCGGTAGCTCCATCAACGGGAAGACCCTCGCTACGGCGGGGGTTTTTTCGTTGGCGGGCGCCCCGGGGCGGCGTAAAATTCGCCCATGACCCCGGTGGTCGTCGCAGTGGTGATCCTCGTCGTGATCGTCGCGGCGACGGTTGTCATCCTCCGCAGGAACGCCTCTCCTGCGGCTCGATACCGGCGTGATCTGCGAGGTATCCGACGGATTCGACGGGGTGCCCGCGGTGGCGAACCCGGTAGCTTGACCATGCACCCGAACAGCGACGCAGTGATGGGCTATGTGACGGGCAGCGTCGGCCCCTACTAGGTCGACGGCTACTTCACGCGGACTTCAGCCACAACATCGAGGCGGCGACGTCGTGCGCCACACTCGACGGGGTGTGGACTACATCGCGGGGCTTCGACATCCACTACACCGTCGACGGGGACGGCCCACCGCTGGTGCTGCTCGCAGGCACCCTGCTGGCGGCGCAGAATTGGCACGACCTCGGTTACGTCGCAGCGCTGGCCCGTGACTGGCGAGTGATCAACGTCGATCCGCTCGGGCACGGCAACAGTGAGGGTCCGCACGACGCCGAGTCCTACGCCGCGGCCGGCGTCACCGCCGACTTGATCGCGGTGCTCGACGCCGAAGGTGTCGAGCGTGCGACAATCTGGGGCTACTCGCGGGGCGGGTGGCTCACATGTGCGTTGGCCAGTCGGCATCCGGAGCGCGTCGAGCACATCGTCGTCGGCGGTTTCGCCATGCACGCCCACCTCGAAGAGGCCGGCCGCGCCCTGACTCCGCTTGCGCGCTCACTGCGGCAGGGCGACTGGGCCGGGGTGTGGCAGGCGTTCGGCGTAACCGACGGGACGTTCCAGCAGATGCTCGAGGACGGCAACGATGCCGAGGCCGTCGCCGCGGCCGTCGACGGATCGATGCGTCCGACCCGATTCGTCGACCCGGCGTCGATCCGGTGTCCCGCCTCGTACTACGTCGGTGCCGACGACTGGATCGTGCCGCACGTGCACGCCGACATCGAGGCGCTGGCCACCGTCGGCGCGACGCTGGACGTCATCCGCGGAGGCACACACCTCGGAACGTTCTTCGAAGCGGCGACACCTGTGCTCGCAGCGGTGGCGTCGCGTGTCCGCCCCCGTCACTAGACTCGACGCCGTGCTCATTGGTTCCCACGTCCACGGTGACGATCCCCTGGCCGCCGCACAGGCTGACGGCGCCGACGTCGTGCAGTTCTTCCTCGGCAACCCGCAGAGTTGGAAGAAGCCCCCGCCGAGGGAGGACGCCGAGGTGCTGAAGGCCTCGCCGATGCCGATCTACGTACACGCGCCGTATCTGATCAACGTCGCGTCGGCCAACAACCGGGTGCGGATCCCGTCCCGCAAGATCCTGCAGGACACCTGCGACGCGGCGTCGGCGATCAACGCCACCGCCGTCATCGTGCACGGCGGGCACGCCGACGACAACGACATGGACGCCGGGTTCGAGCGCTGGGTCAAGGCGCTGGCGAGCTTGAAGACCGAGGTACCCGTCTATCTCGAGAACACCGCCGGCGGCGACCACGCGATGGCCCGGCACTTCGACACGATCGCCCGGCTGTGGGATCACATCGGCGACATGGGTATCGGGTTCTGCCTCGACACGTGCCACGCCTGGGCGGCGGGTGAGGCGCTGGTGGACGCCGTCGAACGGATCAAGGCGATCACCGGTCGGATCGACCTGGTGCACTGCAACGACTCGCGCGACGCCGCCGGTTCGGGCGCGGACCGTCACGCCAACTTCGGCGCCGGCCAGATCGATCCGCAACTGCTGGCCGCCGTCGTCAAGGCCGCCGGTGCCCCGGTCATCTGCGAGACCGCCGACGAAGGCCGCAAGGATGACATCGCATTCTTGCGGGAGCACATCGGCTAGCACTCGAGCGTTGATCACACTTCGGTAGCCGAACCGGGCTTGAACGGCGGGTGGCGGTTGGGTTAATTAGGCTATCCCCGGGAATTCCTCTCCTTCCCGCGTCGAAAGGCCGATGTGTCCACGATTGACCAGTCGTCGATTGTGTTGACGCACGTCGAGGACACCGACCTCCCGCCGCCGAGTCGGCGCACCAGGTGGCTGCGCATCGTGCGGTGGGTGGCCATCGCGGTCTGGGCGACCGTGGTGGTCTGGCGCACCGTCACCGATGGTTTCGCCTTCAACCGCGAACTTCTGCTGCTCTACATCTGCACCGGCCTGGCCGCGGCCAGCATCGGTCAGGGCCGCCGGGTTCTCTACGTGGTGCGTGACTGGCTGCCGTTCGCCCTTCTGTTGATCGCCTACGACCTGAGCAGGGGCGCGGCGGACCTGGTCGGGCGGCCCACGCTGTGGCACTGGCCGGCCGACATGGATCGCTGGATGTTCTTCGGGACCATGCCGACCGTATGGCTGCAGGAGCACCTGAAACAGCCGGAGCCTCCCTGGTGGGAGGTGGTGATCAGCAGCGTCTACATGTCGTTTTTCATCCTGCCCTACGTCATCGCCGGCATCTTGTGGCTACGTGACCGCGACGAGTGGAAGGCGTTCGTCCGATTGTTCGTCGGCATGAACCTGGTCGCGCTGGTGATTTATGTGCTGCTGCCGGCAGCGCCACCCTGGGCTGCTGCGCGGTGCACGGCCGCCGATGTCGAGGGCGGGCCGTCCGGCCCGCGCTGCATGTTCAGGTCCGCCCGCGAGGCTTCCGACGGGGCCGTCCTGGGCGCCATGCAGACTTCGCAGGACGGCGCCAACGGCTGGATCGAGCGCATCGTCGGTCGCGGCTGGGGGAACCTGAACCTGCATTCGGCCACTGCGCTTCTCGATCAGGGGCAGGCCAGCGTCAACCTGGTCGCCGCGATCCCGTCGCTGCACGCCGGGATGTCGGCCGCGCTGGCGGCGTTCCTGTGGCACCGCGTGCACCGCGCCTGGCGCCCGCTCCTGGTGGCGTATCCGCTGATCATGGCGTTCACGCTGGTCTACACCGCCGAGCACTATGTGGTCGATCTGCTGCTCGGATGGCTGCTGGCCGCGGTGGTCATCACCCTTCTCGGGTGGTACGACCGGCGGCGGCGCCGTCTGACCGAAACCCAGGAGCAGGAGCCGGTCGCCACGTCTTGATCGGTATTACAGGTTCTTGTGTGACCGTCGGAAAAATGTAACAGTGGGTCGCATGGCAGAAGAGTACGCGGGCACCCACGTCGTCACCAATCAGGTCCCCCCGCTGGAGAACTACAACCCGGCCACATCGCCGGTGTTGGCCGAGGCGCTGATCCGCGAGGGCGGAGGGTGGGGAGTCGACGACGTATCGCAGTTGGGCGCGCTCGCGGGCAGCCCGCGTGCCCAGCGATGGGGCGAGTTGGCCGATCGTCACCAGCCGATCCTGCGCACCCACGACCGATATGGTCACCGGATCGACGAGGTCGAATACGACCCGGCCTACCACGAGTTGATGACCGTCGCGGTAGGCCACGGCTTGCACGCCGCGCCGTGGGCCGACGACCGAGCGGGAGCGCACGTCGTTCGCGCGGCGAAGACGTCGGTGTGGACGCCGGAACCCGGTCACGTCTGCCCGATCTCGATGACGTACGCCGTGGTGCCTGCGCTGCGGCACAACCCGGATCTCGCGTCGCTCTACGAGCCGCTGCTGACCAGTCGCACATACGACCCCGAACTCGTGGTGCCCGCGACCAAGGCGGGCATCACCGCGGGGATGTCGATGACCGAGAAGCAGGGCGGCTCGGATGTCCGCGCGGGCACCACCCAGGCGACCCCCGGTGGGGACGGTACATACCGGCTGACCGGTCACAAGTGGTTCACCTCGGCACCGATGTGCGACATCTTCCTGGTGCTCGCCCAGGCGCCCGGCGGTCTGAGTTGCTTCTTCCTACCGCGGGTGTTGCCCGACGGCACCCGCAACCGGATGTTCCTGCAGCGACTCAAGGGCAAGCTGGGCAATCACGCCAACGCCTCCAGCGAGGTCGAATATGACGGCGCCACAGCATGGTTGGTGGGGGACGAGGGGCGTGGCGTTCCGACCATCATCGAGATGGTCAACCTGACGAGGCTGGATTGCACACTGGGCAGCGCCACGAGCATGCGCACCGGCTTGATGCGGGCCATCCACCACGCCCAACACCGAAAGGCGTTCGGCGCGTACCTGATCGACCAGCCGCTGATGCGCAACGTGCTCGCCGATCTGGCCGTCGAGGCGGAGGCGGCGACCATGCTGGCAATGAGAATGGCCGGTGCCACCGACCGGGCGGTGCGCGGCGACGACCGCGAGACGCTGCTCCGGCGGATCGGGCTGGCGGCGGCCAAGTACTGGGTGTGCAAGCGCGCGACGCCCCACGCCGCCGAAGCGATGGAGTGTCTGGGCGGCAACGGCTACGTCGAGGAGTCGGGAATGCCGAGGCTCTACCGAGAGGCCCCGCTGATGGGCATCTGGGAGGGTTCGGGCAACGTCAGTGCGCTGGACACGTTGCGCGCCATCGCAACCCGGCCCGAATGCATCGAGGTGCTGTTCGACGAACTCGATGCCACAGCCGGCCAGGATCGGCGGCTGGACGCCCATGTCAGCGCGGTGCGCGAGACGCTGGGAGAAGACCTCGCGAGCCTTCAGTACCGCGCCCGCAAGATCGCCGAGGACATCTCGCTGGCCTTGCAGGGCTCGTTGCTGGTGCGTCACGGACATCCCGCCGTGGCCGAGGCGTTCCTCGCCAGCAGGCTCGACAGCGCGTGGGGCGGGGCATTCGGAACGCTGCCCACGGGTCTGGATCTGGCGCCGATCCTCGAGCGGGCGGAGATCAAGTCATGACCCATGCGATCAGACCCGTCGACTTCGACAACCTGAAGACGATGACCTACGAGGTCACCGGCCGGGTTGCGCGAATCACGTTCAACCGTCCCGAGAAGGGCAACGCGATCATCGCCGACACCCCGCTGGAGCTCTCGGCCTTGGTGGAACGTGCCGACCTCGACCCGGCCGTTCACGTGATCCTGGTGTCCGGCCGCGGCGCCGGATTCTGCGCGGGCTTCGACCTGTCGGCCTACGCCGAGGGTTCGTCATCGGCAGGCGGCGGCAACCCCTATCGGGACACCGTGCTGTCCGGCCGCACCCAGGCGGTCAACCACCTGCCGGACCAGCCCTGGGACCCGATGATCGACTACCAGATGATGAGCCGGTTCGTCCGCGGGTTCGCGAGCCTGATGCACGCCGACAAGCCGACGGTGGTCAAGATCCACGGCTACTGCGTGGCCGGCGGCACCGACATCGCGCTGCACGCCGATCAGGTCATCGCCGCTTCCGACGCCAAGATCGGCTACCCGCCGACGAGGGTGTGGGGGGTTCCCGCCGCCGGACTGTGGGCACACCGACTCGGCGACCAGCGTGCCAAACGCCTTCTGCTGACCGGCGATTGCATCACCGGAGCCCAGGCCGCCGAGTGGGGTCTCGCGGTGGAGGCCCCCGACCCCGCCGACCTCGATGAGCGCACGGAGCGACTGGTCGAGCGGATCGCCGCCGTCCCGGTCAACCAGCTGATGATGGTCAAGCTGGCGATGAACAGTGCGCTGTACAACCAGGGGGTGGCAAACAGCGCCATGATCTCGACGGTGTTCGACGGCGTCGCCCGCCACACGCCCGAGGGCCACGCCTTCGTCGCCGACGCCCGCGAGCACGGTTTCCGAGATGCGGTGCGCCGTCGGGACGAACCGTTCGGCGACCACGGTCGCACGACCTCGGGGGTCTAGGGGTGTCGCGGATGACGGCCCGCTCGGTGGTGTTGAGCGTGCTGCTCGGCGCCCATCCGGCTTCGGCGACCGCTGCCGAACTGCTGCTGCTCACCAGCGATTTCGGGATCAGGGAATCGACGGTGCGGGTGGCGCTGACACGGATGGTCGGCGCGGGGGATCTGGTGCGTTCTGCGGACGGATACCGGCTCTCGGACCGCCTGCTGGCGCGGCAACGGCGCCAGGACGATGCGATCAACCCACGCCGACAGCCGTGGAACGGCGCGTGGACGACGGTGGTGATCACCAGTGTCGGCACCGAGCCGCGGACTCGCGCCGCGTTGCGGAACACGCTGCAGGACAAGCGCTTCGCCGAGCTCCGCGAGGGTGTGTGGATGCGGCCCGACAACGTCGAGGTCGATCTCGGCGACGAGATCGCCGAGCGGGTTCGGCTGTTGCGATCGCACGACGACGAGCCCGTCGAGCTCGCTGCCCTGCTCTGGGATCTGACGGGGTGGGCCGACGTCGGCCGGCAGATGCTGGCGGCGATGGCCGAGGCGGGTGACGTGCCGGGCAGGTTCGTCGTCGCCGCCGCGATGGTGCGGCACCTGCTGACGGACCCGGTGCTGCCCGACGAGTTGTTGCCCAACGGCTGGCCGGGTGCCGCCCTTCGGGATGCGTACGAAGTTTTCGCCGCCGAACTGGTCGCGCGGCGTGATGGTGTGGAACTCGCGGAGGTTCGATGAGTGGATCAGGTGGCGTGCGTACCGAGCGCGCCGGCGCGGTGACGACGGTGATCATGAACCGACCGTCGGCGCGCAACGCCGTCAACGGGGCCGCCGCGCGGGAACTGTGCGCCGCGTTCGAGGAGTTCGACCGCGACGACACCGCTTCGGTGGCTGTCCTGTGGGGTGACAACGGAACCTTCTGTGCCGGAGCCGATCTCAAGTCGATCGGTACCCCGGACGGCAACCCGGTACACCGCACCGGAATGGGGCCGATGGGGCCGACTCGGTTGACGCTGTCCAAACCCGTGATCGCCGCGGTCGCCGGCCACGCCGTTGCCGGGGGACTGGAACTGGCGCTGTGGTGCGACCTGAGGGTGGTCGAACAGGACGCCATCATGGGGGTGTTCTGTCGCCGCTGGGGCGTCCCCCTGATCGACGGCGGCACGGTGCGGCTACCCCGGCTGATCGGGCACAGCCGCGCGATGGACCTGATTCTGACCGGCCGCGCCGTCGACGCCTCCGAGGCTCTGGCCATCGGACTGGCCAACCGCGTTGTGCCCGAGGGTGAATCACGGCAACGAGCTGAGGAGCTGGCGGCTGAACTGGCGGCGCTGCCCCAGCAGTGTCTGCGTTCGGATCGCCGCTCGGCGATGACGCAGTGGGGTCGGTCGGAGGCCGACGCGATGGACTTCGAGTTCGGCAGCATGTCGCGGGTGGCGGCGGAATCGCTCGAGGGCGCAGCACGTTTCGCCGAGGGCGCGGGTCGCCACGGCGCCCCTCGCTGAGCTCAGCCCTTGGTGACGCTGTTGTTGCTGCCGGTGTCGTTGACGGTCGGATCACCGTCGCGATAGGTGACGGTGTTGTTCAGGCCGACCACCGACAGCTCGCTGTCGACCCGTTCGAAGGTGATCCGGTTGTCGGCTCCGCCGATGTTGACGTTGGCGCAGCTGCCGGTGACCGTCAGCGTGTTGTTCGATCCGCCGACGTTGAGCGACTTGCCATCGGCGCAGTCGATGTCCGCGGTGGTGCCGAACGATCCGTAGTTGATGGTGTTGCCGATCTCCACCTGGGCGCCGGACGAACCCGCCGTCGCCGTCGGATCAGAGGTGTCCTGGCTGGTGGAGCCGCACGCGCTCAACCCGAGCGTCGCCGAGGCCGCAGCGACGCCCACCCAGCCTACGAGCCGGTGCGCGGCCCTCATGTAGCCACCCGGTTGATCCGATTGGTCATCCCCAACTCACGGCCGCGATCCCAGACGATGGGCGCGCCGTCCTTGTAGAACACCGTCTGGTCCCAGCCGTAGACCGTGATGTCGTTGACCACGTTGTCGGCGATGATCACGTTCGACGAGCCCTGCACCGAGACCGCCCAGCAGCTTCCCAGCGCGTTGATCTGATTGCCGGTGCCCACCACGATCAGCGTCGCGTTCCGGCAGTCGACGGTCCGGACGACACCCTGACCGGTGATGTGGGTGTCGCCGTTCTCGGCCTGTGCCACCGGTGCCACGGTCGCCAGCACAGCTGACGCAGCCATCACGCTCGCGCCCAGCACCCGCCCAATTGAAGTCACGGTGATCCCTTCACGTCGCCACGAACAACTCGAAGCCTACGACGTCGTCATGCCCGGGTCGGCGGTGTTCGCCCGATGGGCATCGGCGCCCGGTATGAGTCGCCTTGGCGGGGTGCGCTGGGTAGCGTGAGCGGTGATGCGTCGACGGGTCGGACAGGTGCTCATCGTGGCCGTCACGGCGACGATGGCCACAGCGTGTTCGCAGACCGTCGGCGGCACGGCGCAGCGAGCCGATTCCGGGGTCCCCGATCCCGAACGCAGCTACGGCTACGTCGATGACCGCTGCGGGCTGCTCGACGATTCCACGGTGCAGGCCACCCTCGGCGCCGACGACGTGACGCGGCCCTACAGCGGCGCGGTGTGCCAGTACATCCTGACCCGCAGATCCGGCGCGGAGACGATCGACGTCACCTTCTCCTGGTTCGACACCGGCGACCTCGACCGTGAGCGTGAGTTGCTCACCGCGCGCGGGGCGGAGCTCAACGAGATCGTCATCGAACGGCACGACGCGTTCTCGGCGCGTCGAGACACCACCGGCGCTGCCTGCTCGGCCACCGCCGCGGCGGGGACGGGCGTGTTGAGCTGGTGGGTGCAATTCCGTGGTCAGCCCACCGGTGACCCGTGCGCGGACGCCGAGAAGCTCCTGTCGGCGACCCTGCGTTCGGACATGTGACGTGGCGTTCGTGACGTCGGTTGCCCGGGCCTTCGTTGCCCTCTCGGTGGTGGCACTGGCCGGGTGCGGAGAGTCCGCGCCGCCCGGTTCCGGGGGCGGCGAATCGGCACCCCGGGTTTCCGGCGACGGTTTCCAGAGCGTGGACTGCAACGGGATCACCGATGCCGACGTCGACAAGGCGGCGGGGTCGCAGTTCTTCGTTCCGGCTGTGGTCAGCGACTCAGGGTGCTTCTGGCAGGAGAACACCGGGATCGACGGACTCGGTGCCGGCATGGGGATCTCGACGTGGTGGTACCGCGGCAGCGACATGGACACCGAACGCGAGCTCGAAGAGCTGGCGGGACGCACGCTCACCGAACTGACGATGGACGGCAACAAGGGGTTCAAGGCGTGGGACGAAACCGCGTGCAGCATCTATGTCGCCAAGGGCGGCGATGTGATCACCTGGTCGATCCAGACCCTGAACTCCGCCACGCTGCCGGATCTCTGCTCGGTCATCGAGCAGCTCGCCGCGTTGAGTCAGCAGCGGGTCAACTGACAGTGAACGTTCGCAGCGATCGCGAGAGGCTAGAGTTTCGCTGACCCGCTGATCGTCGACAGGGGCATCTGACTGACCTGAAGGGGACTGGCGAGATGGCAATTCGGCCGCCGCGTTCGGCGAGGCTGAGTCGTGATGCCATCGTCAATGCCGCGCTGACATTCCTCGACCGTGAAGGTTGGGACGCGCTGACGATCAATGCGCTGGCCAATCAACTGGGCACCAAGGGTCCGTCGCTGTACAACCACGTGCACAGCCTCGATGACCTGCGCCGGACGGTGCGGATGCGGGTGGTCGGCGACATCATCGAGATGCTCAACACCGTGGGGCAGGGCCGCCCGCCCGACGACGCGGTCATGGTGATGGCCGGCGCTTACCGCAGCTACGCGCACCATCATCCGGGCCGGTACTCCGCCTTCACCCGGATGCCTCTCGGCGGCGACGACCCCGAGTTCACCGAGGCCACCAGGTCCGCGGCAGAACCTGTGATCTCGGTGCTGGCCGCCTACGATCTGGACGCCGAGGCAGCGTTTTTCGCCGCGTTGGAGTTCTGGTCGGCGATGCACGGGTTCGTGCTTCTGGAGATGACCGGGGTGATGGCCGGAATCGACACCGACAGGGTCTTCACCGACATGGTGATGAGGCTGGCGGCCGGCATGCGAAGTCGCTGAACATGCGGACGGTGGTGCTGACCTGCAACGATCCCCAGATTGGCGGGTTTGGAGCGGCGCGGTCCGGACTGGTATCGTGGACGATCGTGCCTGGCAGATAAGGCGCTTGTGGTTCTTGCGAGCCACGAGCATGCCTGCACGCCGGGCAACTTCGCATGTCCGCCATGGTTTGGAAATGCAGGCATAGCCTCGGTATTTTCCTCGGCGGCCGCATGCGACACGCCCGGCCCCGGGGTGACCCGGCGGGGCAAAACTGCAGGACAAGAGAACTTCAGAAGTACGACAGAACGACACGTCACAACGACGAGCTACACAGGAAGCCGGTACATGCCAACCATCAACCAGCTGGTCCGCAAGGGTCGCCGCGACAAGATCGCCAAGGTGAAGACGGCGGCCCTCAAGGGGAGCCCGCAGCGCCGCGGCGTGTGCACTCGCGTGTACACCACGACCCCGAAGAAGCCGAACTCCGCGCTTCGTAAGGTCGCGCGCGTGAAGCTGACCAGCCAGGTCGAGGTCACCGCCTACATCCCGGGCGAAGGCCACAACCTGCAGGAGCACTCGATGGTGCTGGTGCGCGGCGGTCGTGTGAAGGACCTCCCCGGTGTGCGCTACAAGATCATCCGCGGTTCGCTTGACACCCAGGGCGTCAAGAACCGCAAGCAAGCACGCAGCCGTTACGGCGCCAAGAAGGAGAAGAGCTAATGCCGCGCAAGGGGCCCGCGCCGAAGCGGCCGTTGGTGAACGACCCGGTCTACGGGTCGCAACTGGTCACCCAGCTGGTGAACAAGGTTCTGCTCGACGGGAAGAAATCGCTGGCCGAACGCATTGTTTATGGTGCGCTCGAGCAGGCTCGCGACAAGACCGGCACCGATCCGGTCGTCACCCTCAAGCGCGCTCTGGACAACGTCAAGCCGGCCCTCGAGGTTCGTAGCCGCCGTGTCGGTGGCGCGACCTACCAGGTGCCCGTCGAGGTGCGTCCGGAGCGTTCGACCACGCTGGCGCTGCGCTGGCTGGTCAGCTTCTCGAAGGCACGTCGCGAGAAGACCATGGTCGAGCGGCTCGCCAACGAGATCCTCGACGCGAGCAATGGCCTGGGTGCCGCCGTCAAGCGACGTGAGGACACCCACAAGATGGCCGAGGCGAACCGAGCCTTCGCACACTACCGCTGGTGATTTCACGCCTGCTGCGGTGTGACCGCAGGCGTTCTGAAGACAGCAACCGAGCAAGCGAAAGAGTGGGAATCTAGCCGTGGCACAGGACGTGCTGACTGACCTGACCAAGGTCCGCAACATCGGCATCATGGCGCACATCGATGCCGGTAAGACGACGACGACCGAGCGCATCCTCTACTACACCGGTATCAGCTACAAGATCGGTGAGGTGCACGACGGCGCCGCCACGATGGACTGGATGGAGCAGGAGCAGGAGCGGGGCATCACCATCACCTCCGCTGCGACCACCTGCTTCTGGAACGACAACCAGATCAACATCATCGACACCCCCGGGCACGTCGACTTCACCGTCGAGGTGGAGCGTTCGCTGCGGGTTCTCGATGGTGCCGTTGCCGTCTTCGACGGCAAGGAGGGCGTCGAGCCGCAGTCCGAGCAGGTGTGGCGCCAAGCCGACAAGTACGACGTTCCCCGCATCTGTTTCGTCAACAAGATGGACAAGATCGGCGCGGACTTCTACTTCTCGGTGCGCACCATGGAAGAACGCCTGGGCGCCAACGTCATCCCGATCCAGCTCCCGATCGGCTCGGAAGGCGAGTTCGAGGGCATCGTCGACCTGGTCGAGATGAAGGCCAAGGTCTGGCGCGGCGAGACCAAGCTCGGTGAGACCTACGAGACCATCGACATCCCGGCCGAACTGCAGGACAAGGCCGACGAGTACCGCACCAAGCTGCTCGAAGCGGTCGCCGAGACCGACGAGTCGCTGCTGGAGAAGTACTTCGGCGGCGAGCAGCTGTCGATCGAGGAGATCAAGGGTGCGCTGCGCAAGCTCACCATCAACTCCGAGGCGTACCTGGTGCTGTGCGGCAGCGCGTTCAAGAACAAGGGCGTGCAGCCCATGCTCGACGCGGTGATCGACTACCTGCCCTCGCCGCTGGACGTCGAATCCGTCACGGGCCACGTCCCGGGCAAGGAAGACGAGCTGGTCACCCGCAGGCCCTCGACCGAAGAGCCGTTCTCGGCGCTGGCGTTCAAGGTCGCGACGCACCCGTTCTTCGGCAAGCTCACCTACGTCCGGGTGTACTCGGGCAAGGTCGACTCCGGCTCGCAGGTCGTCAACGCGACCAAGGGCAAGAAGGAGCGCCTGGGCAAGCTGTTCCAGATGCACTCCAACAAAGAGAACCCGGTGGAGACCGCATCGGCCGGCCACATCTACGCCGTCATCGGGCTCAAGGACACCACCACCGGCGATACGTTGTCGGACCCGAACCAGCAGGTCGTGCTGGAGTCGATGACGTTCCCCGATCCGGTGATCGAGGTGGCCATCGAGCCCAAGACCAAGAGCGACCAGGAGAAGCTGAGCCTCTCGATCCAGAAGCTGGCCGAAGAGGATCCGACCTTCAAGGTGCACCTGGACCAGGAGACCGGCCAGACCGTCATCGGCGGTATGGGCGAGCTGCACCTGGACATCCTGGTGGACCGGATGCGCCGCGAGTTCAAGGTCGAGGCCAACGTCGGCAAGCCGCAGGTGGCCTACAAGGAGACCATCAAGCGCACGGTCGAGAAGGTCGAGTTCACCCACAAGAAGCAGACGGGTGGCTCCGGCCAGTTCGCGAAGGTGCTGGTCAGCATCGAGCCGTTCTCCGGCGAAGATGGCGCGACCTACGAGTTCGAGAACAAGGTCACCGGTGGCCGCATCCCGCGCGAGTACATCCCGTCGGTGGATGCCGGTGCGCAGGACGCCATGCAGTACGGCGTGCTGGCCGGCTACCCGTTGGTGAACGTCAAGCTGACGTTGCTCGACGGCGCCTACCACGAGGTGGACTCGTCGGAAATGGCCTTCAAGGTCGCCGGCTCCCAGGTCATGAAAAAGGCTGCCGCACAGGCACAGCCGGTCATCCTGGAGCCAGTGATGGCCGTCGAGGTCACCACACCCGAGGATTACATGGGTGAAGTGATCGGTGACCTGAACTCCCGCCGTGGTCAGATCCAGGCCATGGAGGAGCGCAGCGGTGCTCGCGTCGTCAAGGCGCATGTGCCGTTGTCGGAGATGTTCGGCTACGTCGGAGACCTGCGGTCGAAGACCCAGGGCCGGGCGAACTACTCCATGGTTTTCGATTCGTACGCTGAAGTTCCGGCGGCCGTGTCGAAGGAGATCATCGCGAAGGCGACGGGTCAGTGAGAATCGAGGGCCGCCAGGCCCGAGGCTCGGAGCTGAGCCGGAGTCGAGCAATCGACGGCGCGAAGGCGACGGGTCAGTAAACCGGACCCCGTCGTCCGGCGGGACCACACAACTGAAAACATCAACACTGCTTTAGAAGAAGCACCAACACAGTCCAGGAGGACACCACAGTGGCGAAGGCGAAGTTCGAGCGGACGAAGCCGCACGTCAACATCGGGACCATCGGTCACGTTGACCACGGCAAGACCACGCTGACTGCAGCAATCACCAAGGTTCTGCACGACAAGTACCCCGCGTTGAACGAATCGCGCGCATTCGACCAGATCGACAATGCGCCTGAGGAGCGTCAGCGCGGTATCACGATCAACATCTCCCACGTGGAGTACCAGACCGAGAAGCGTCACTACGCGCACGTCGACGCCCCCGGTCACGCTGACTACATCAAGAACATGATCACCGGTGCCGCCCAGATGGACGGCGCAATCCTGGTGGTCGCCGCCACTGACGGCCCCATGCCCCAGACCCGCGAGCACGTGCTGCTGGCGCGTCAGGTCGGCGTGCCCTACATCCTGGTCGCGCTGAACAAGGCCGACGCCGTCGACGACGAGGAGCTCATCGAGCTCGTCGAACTGGAGGTCCGCGAACTGCTGGCCGCCCAGGACTTCGACGAGGAGGCCCCGGTCGTGCGCGTCTCGGCGCTCAAGGCGCTCGAGGGTGACGAGAAGTGGGTCAAGTCCGTCGAAGATCTGATGGACGCGGTCGACGAGTCGATCCCGGATCCGGTGCGCGACACCGATCGCCCGTTCCTGATGCCCGTCGAGGACGTCTTCACGATCACCGGCCGCGGCACCGTGGTCACCGGTCGTGTCGAGCGCGGCGTGGTCAACGTGAACGAGGAAGTCGAGATCGTCGGTATCAAGCCGACCAGCACCAAGACCACGGTCACCGGTGTGGAGATGTTCCGCAAGCTGCTCGACCAGGGTCAGGCCGGCGACAACGTCGGTCTGCTGCTGCGCGGCATCAAGCGCGAGGACGTGGAGCGCGGCCAGGTCGTCATCAAGCCGGGCACCACCACCCCGCACACCGAGTTCGAGGGCCAGGTGTACATCCTGTCCAAGGACGAGGGCGGCCGTCACACGCCGTTCTTCAACAACTACCGTCCGCAGTTCTACTTCCGCACCACGGACGTGACCGGCGTCGTGACCCTCCCCGAGGGCACCGAGATGGTGATGCCCGGTGACAACACCGACATCTCCGTCAAGCTGATCCAGCCCGTCGCCATGGACGAGGGTCTGCGCTTCGCCATCCGCGAGGGCGGCCGTACCGTCGGCGCCGGCCGGGTCACCAAGATCAACAAGTGATCTAGCTCCAGCCAACGTCAGTGGCGCTCACCCGAAAGGGTGGGCGCCACTTTCGTTTCTGCGAGCGTGCTGTAACGCATGCACAGCACAGCCCGATGTATCTCTCGACGGCTGTCGAGGGGTTGGCCGGGGGATCAAGTAAGAGGACATTTGTTGAAGCGAAGCAATTCCATCACCGCACTCGCAAGCGCCGCCGTCTTGGGTGGCGCTGCTCTGGTCGGCCTGGCCGGGCCCGCGTCCGCGCAGCCCGCCTGCCCTGACGTCCACTGGATCGGCGCCGCCGGTTCCGGTGAGCGCGCCGGGGCTCTTGCCGGCGACGGCGGCATGGGCCGGGTCGTCCACAAGTCCTACCGCGACTTCGCGCAACTGGTGCAGCAGGACGGTCGCACCATCACCGCCGAAGCGGTCGAGTACCCGGCGGTCGAGGTCCCCGAGGACGGCGGCATCCTGGACTGGGCCGACTTCATGGGCAGTGTCGACACCGGTGCCGCAGCGCTGGCTGCGCAGTACCACACGTTCGTCACCCAGTGCCCGGCGTCCCAGGTGGTGCTGGCCGGTTACTCGCAGGGCGCCATGGTGGTGCACCGCAATCTGCATGCTCTGGACGCGAACCCGCAGCTGGCCGCGGCGCTGCTGATCGCCGACGGCGACCGGCTGCCGCTGGATCCGACGATCAACCTGGGATCGGCGACGACTGTCGCGGGCGCCGGCAAGGGCGTCGCCCAGGACTGGCCGATTCTCGCCCACGCACCCGCACCGCTCCCGGTGACCATGGGTAGCCGGACGATCAGCGTGTGCGATCTCGGTGACGCGGTGTGCGACTACGACCCCGACGCCGAGGACACGATGAACCCGGCGGCGGTGGCCGTGCATACCAGCTATGCGCGCAGCGCGGGCGCGCTGGACTCCTGGACATTGCCCCTCTACCAGCTGGTCGAGCCGGTGCAGATCCAGAACCCGGTCGCCAACCAGATCGAGGTCAACGCCGGATCCTGAGCCTGATCGGGCCGCGGTGGTCATAATCTGACCATGTCCACGTTCTGGCAATACGTGCGTGTCCAGCTCTTTGTCCTGCTGTGCGGCATCGTCGGCCCGATCTTCCTGGTCATCTACTTCGCTGCCGGCGCGGACCCGCTGCTGAGCTGGATGTTCTGGACGGGTCTGTTGATCACCGCGGTCGACGTCCTGATCGCGCTGGCCATCACCGGTTTCCGCTCGAAGAAGGCGGCCGAGACCGAGGCGCTGGAGTCCTCTGGCGTGCTGGCTCTGGCGCAGGTGATCGGTATCCACGAAACCAACACCCGGATCAACGATCAGCCCCTCGTCAAGCTCGACCTCCAGGTGTCCGGGCCCGGCATCACCCCGTTCTCGACCCAGGACCAGGTGGTTGCGTCGGTGTCCCGGCTGCCGATGATCACCAGCCGTAAGCTCGTCGCCCTGGTCGACCCGGTGACCCACGACTATCAGATCGATTGGCAGCGAAGCGCTTTGGTGAGCGGTCTGATGCCCGCCACGTTCAGCGTGGCCGAGGACGGCCGGACCTACGACCTCAGCGGCCAGGCCGAGCCGCTGATGGAGATCCTCCAAGTGCTCAAGGCGAACCACATCGCCATGGACGACATGGTGGACCTCCGGTCGAATCCTGTTGCCCGCCAACAGGTGCAGACCATCGTGCGGCACGCGGCCGCGCAGCAGGCGGCGCCCCCGCCGGTG
>NZ_JBAUJR010000035.1:0-23334 GCF_049683935.1 Mycobacterium sp.
CCGAATCCAGATCGGTGATCACCACAATCGGCGACACCGTGACCGGCGACCCGGTGGCGCCCGCAGCGACCGGGGACACGATCACCAACGGCGGCACCTCCACCGCCAGACCCACCACCGTGACCACCGTCGCCGCCGGCACCGTCGACGCATTGCCGTCGCCATCGGTCACGGCGAAGCTGACCACCTTCAACCCCGCCGTGGACGACGTCAATGTCACCGAGGCGAGCAGGTCGCGATACTCATCCACCGACGCCGTCCCAGTGAACGTCAACACCCCACCAGAGACCGCCGCAGCCACATTCGTCGGCAGGGATCCCCACCCGAACGAATCCCCGGCAGCGGGATCGGTGAGAGTGACCGTCGCCGAGCCGAGTCCAGTCGAGTCCAGATCGGTGATCACCACAATCGGGGACACCGTCACCGGCGAACCGGTGGAGCCCGCGGCGACTGGGGACACGATCACCAGCGGCGGCACCTCAACCGCCAAACCCACCACCGTGACCACCGTCGCCGCCGGCACCACACTGGCATTGCCGTCAGCATCGGTCACGGCGAAGCTGACCACCTTGAGTCCCGCACTGGACGACGTCAATGTCACCGAGGCGAGCAGGTCGCGATACTCATCCACCGACGCCGACCCGGTGAACGTCAATACCCCACCAGAGACCGCCGCAGCCACATTCGTCGGCAGCGCCCCCCAACCGAACGAATCCCCCACACCAGCATTGCTGAGAGTGACCGTCGCCGAATCCAACTCCTCCGAATCCAGATCAGTGATCACCACAACCGGGGACACCGTGACCGGCGATCCAGTGCTGCCCGCAGCAACTGGGGACACAATCACCAACGGCGGCACCTCCACCGCCAAACCCACCACCGTGACCACCGTCGCCGCCGGCACCACACTCGCATTACCGTCGCCATCAGTGACGGCGAAGCCGACCACCTTCAACCCCGCCGTGGCCGAGGTCAATGTCACCGAGGCGAGCAGGTCGCGATACTCATCCACCGACGCCGACCCGGTAAACGTCAACACCCCACCGGAGACCGTCGCAGCCACATTCGTCGGCAAGGATCCCCACCCGAACGAATCCCCCACACCCGGATCAGTGAGAGTGACCGTCGCCGAATCCAACTCCTCCGAATCCAAATCAGTGATCACCACAATCGGCGACACCGTGACAGCCGATCCAGTGGCGCCCGCGGCGACCGGGGACACAATCAACAACGGCGGCACCTCCACCGCCAGACCCACCACCGTGACCACCGTCGCCGCCGGCACCACACTGCCATTACCGGCACCATCAGTGACGGCGAAGCTGACCACCTTCAACCCCGCCGTAGCCGACGTGAGAGTCACCGACTCCAACAACGCCTGATACTCCGCGACCGACGCCGTCCCGGTGAACGTCAACACCCCACCAGTGACAGTGGCCGCCACCGTGGCCGGCAGGGGCCCCCACCCGAACGAATCCCTGGCAGTGGGATCGGTGAGAGTGACTGTCGCTGAATCCAACTCCTCCGAATCCAGGTCGGTGATCACCACCACCGGGGACACCGTGACAGCCGAACCTGTGCCGCCCAAAGCTACCGGGGACACCACCACCAAAGGCGGAAAGCCGATCACCGCGATCGTCGCGACGCCCGGAACCGGACTCGTGACATCGGTGTCGTCAGTGACATGGATCAGAACGCCCCGCGGCAACCCAGCGTCCGTGGTGAAGAACGAAACCGCCTTCAGCGCCTCACGGTACTCCGCCGGCGTCCCCGATCCCGAGAGCGTCAGAGTCTTGGTCTCCGCGTCCCACTCTCCCGCAATCGAATTGCCCTCGGGAGCAACGTATTCCAGGACATCGCCATCCTGAGCACTGGTCGCTATCGTCACCGTGGCGGACGACAGGGTTGTCGAGTCAACGTCGGTGATCACCACGGAGGACAGCAACTGGACAGGATCGGAACCCAGCGCATAGATGGGGGCGCCGACGGTCACCACCACCGGCGGCAATTGAACCAGCGGATCGATCGTGACGGGAATCGTGACGGTGACCTGGTCGGGCTCGGCCAGTCCAATGGCTCGGAATACGCAGTGGAAGACGCCTTGGATGAGACCTGCGATACCTTGAGGTGCTCCGAGTCGTCACTGACGGTGACCTGGAAACTGTCGGTCAGGGGTTCCGTGACGATCGTGGTGGGCGTGTAGATGAATGTTCCGGTGATGGGATCCCGGATGACGAGACCGTTCTCCGGCTGAATGATGGTGTAGGTCAACGGGTCACCATTGGGGTCTGACGCGCTCAGGTCGATGAGCAACTGCCCGGTGACGATCTGTGACGTGGTGATCGGGCCGATGACCGGGCTTTTGTTGAAGAACGTGTGGGTTATCTGCCTGCGAACCCATGCCATCAGAGCGTCGAACCACGGCACTTGCGCTGGTGCCGCCGGGTCTGCGAACGGCGATATGACGCCGGCAACCAGCGCGGAGACGATGTCGACGTTTTCTACGACCACTTCCGTTGGTGATGCGGCGGACGCCAACGCGACCGATTCGTCGGTCGTCACCGTCTCCAGCGCAACCACCTCGGTCTGAGGGCCGCCGCCGACTGGTGCGTCTCCGTCAAGTCGGAGATCCGACGCTTCGTCACCGCTGTCGACCGCCGACTCTCCGGGAGCTACAACGGTGGCGTCGACTTCTCGCTTCGGGGTTGGTTCTGTTACCGGCGGCGTCTGCGGCTCGTCATCAGAGTCGGCGGGCAGATCCGAGGCCCCACCGGACTGCGCCTCTGTTTCGGGGGCAGCAGTCTCCTCCGGGTCGACCTCCACCTCGGGGGATTCACCGCTGTCTCCCGGGTCTTCAACTTCGGCATCTTCGTCCGGGACGTCGTGGTCCTCATCGTTGTCCTCGACGACGTCGTCGGCAGATTCGTCGTCGGCGGATTCGTCGTCGGCGGCGGATTCGTCGTCGGACGACGATTCTTCATTCGGTTCGCTGTCAGCCTGTGCTGAGGACTTGCGGGGACCCGCGGACGGAGAGTCATCGTCGGATTCTGTTCTCGAGGACACCGATTCCGAGTCGGTGTCCGCGTAGGCGACGCCGGCGGCGTTCGCGACGGCCAAGCCAACGCCGAGGGAGACGGCCAGCGCCCCGACCCGGCCGATATGCGGCGCGTACCACGACTGCACTTTGCGCATATGCCTGGCCGAACGACTTTGGCCGGGACCCTCGACGAGGTCTCGTGCTGCCCAGAACCCCCGCTCGCAGTCGGGGATGTCCTTGCGCTGCGCACGATGACGGGCCGGGGTCGCACACATACCGTTGTCCTCCGTTTGCTCTGCTTGCGATCCCCCCGCCGGCTGTGATTCGCGCGGCTAAAACAAGGGCCACGCTGAAATTTGGGAGGAACCTGCACCGCGCCGTTCGCTCATCACGCAAGCACGCAGCGCCATCGCCAGTCCCCGACCCGCTCAAACTCCCGAATATTGGTTTGCTGGAGGCGGTCCCTGAATTCACTGACCACGCCCAGCGGTCCGAGCCTAAATCACAAAAGTGACCTTGATCACAATGTTTGCAGGACAATTTGCCTACGCAACTATTTTGCAAATCAGCAAGCATTGACGTCACCGTAAACATGCTGCTCAATTTGCCAAACGGCGACGCCGGAGCAAATTATCGGACATGAAAAATAGCTCCTTGGCCAAAGCATCACCAATCGCAGACAGCGCTCAGACCGCGCTTGTCAGCACATCTGGCGTGGGAGACCCGTCTCTGCACGTTGCTTCACCCGATATGGCATCCAAGTTCGCCGATCCGCCTCACAGGTCGAACTTTCTCCGCGATCTGCGACCGGCATCGACGTCGCAGCGGACGCCGCCAGCGTCATGCCGGGCGCAATCTTCGCACCCCGCTCTGGCGATTCGGGACGGTTGCTCAAAGGCAGCAGATCGACCGCACCGCAGTTTCGCTGAACCAGATGAGAATGTCGCCGAACGTGACGTTCCGATCCACTGTCCTGCAATCGGATTCCAGCGGGATCTCGCCGGACTCCGGTATCAGCTCATCGCTGGAATGACTTCTTGTGCAAAGAGGTCGATGCTCGACCGGTCGTAGGCTGCCTCGGGGAAGTAACAGATCACGTACTCACAGCCGAGGTCTTTGAGCTTCTGCAGCGACTCGATGAGTTGCTCCGGTGTGCCGCTCCCACCCTGGGGCGTGCTCATCGAATTGAGCATGGCGTCGGCAGCAGAATCACCGGTGAGACCGCTGATCCGGGACCGCACCTGAGCCAGCCGATCCTTGACCTCTGACTCAGACGCGCCGACCACCGCGTTGACGTTGGCGGACCGGACTATGGAGCCGAAGTCGGTACCCACATCTCGGCAGTGCTCGGCAAGGATCTGAGACTTATGGGCGAAACCTTCCGGTTCGGCGGTGAAGTTCGTGTACTGGGCATACTTCGCCGCGATGCGCAGAGTGACCTTCTCGCCACCTCCGGCGATCCACAGCGGAATACCTTCGTCCTGAAGCGGTTTGGGTGCGACTATCGCGCCGTCGACCTGATAGTGCTTGCCGTTGAACGTCACTGCACCGTCACGCCATGCGTCACGCATGATCTGCACGCCCTCGTCGAGCCGGGCCAACCGAACCCCCGCCGACGGAAACCCGTAACCGTATGCGCGCCATTCATGTTCGTACCAGCCGCCGCCGATGCCCATTTGGACGCGGCCACCCGAGATGATGTCGGCGGTCGCCGCGACCTTCGCCAGGTACGCGGGGTTGCGATAGCTCATCGCCGTGCACATCTGACCCAGCTTTATTCTCGACGTGGTGGCGGCGAAGGCAGCCATCAGCGACCACGCCTCGTGGGTGGCTTCGTTCGTCGGCATCGGCACGGTGTGGAAGTGGTCATAGACCCACAGGGAATCCCAGATGTCGCCCTCGTCGACATAGGTGGCGAGATCCGACATCACCCGCCACTGGTCGACGGGTTCGATTCCTACCAGGTCGAGACGCCAGCCCTGCGGGATGAATAGTCCGAATCGCATGCACTCGACTGTAGGTGCGAACGGGACAATGTGGAACGAGGCTCGGCCGATCACTCGCTGTCAGCTGACCTCGGTTCGCTCTAAGCGCGCGCACCCGGATAAAGCGCGGCGACAGCGGGCAGACTCACCTTCAGCGCGGGGTTGCGCGGCAGGGCGTCGACCGCAGTCAAGGCCACCGGCACGTTGTACACCGGTAATGCCTCTCGGACCAGGTCTTTGAGCTCCTCGTCAGTAGGACGGTCCATGCCGGGAGCGATCTCGATGGCCGCGAACGGCACTTCGCCAAGGCGAGCGTCGGCCACCCCCACCACACACGCGTCTCGAACATTGGGGTGCGACATCAGCACCCGCCGAACAGTTTCGGGCAGAACCTTGAATCCACCACGGTTGATGGCGCCGTCCGACCTACCGTGCAACGTCACGAAGCCCTCTGCGTCGACGCTGGCGATATCGGTGGTCCGGATCCAGTCTGGTCCGAGCGGGCCGACCTTGGCCTCCAACAGACCTTGCTGACCCGCGGGCAGTGCCACGCCGGTATCCGGGTCGACGATGCGTAGCTGGGTGTCAGGCAGCGCCCGGCCCACGCTGTCGCGCTTGGAGTCGCTGAAGTCCCGCAGCATCTCAGGTGTCCAGGCGCACAGAGATCCGGCGAATTCGGTTGCCCCGTAGGCCAACCGGATGGGAATGCCGTACCGGTCCTCGAACTCGTCGCGGGTCTCGGGGTCGAGCGGTCCTGAGGCGCTGATCAGGAACTCCAGCGATGCGAGGTCCGCTCTCGGTACGTCGGCGTCCAGCAGCATCCGGATCACCGCGGGCTGCACTCCGCTGCGCGTCACGCGGTGCCTCTTGATCGCATCCACCCAGCCCTCCACGGTGAACCGTTCGAGCATCACGATCCGACGCCCGTTGAAGACGCCGGCGATCAACTGGCACACCCCGATGCCGCCGAACTGCCAGTACGCGAATTCCGGCGGTGCATCGGGCGCTGCCGCTTCACCGCTGGTCACACTGAACACCGTGCGTTCCAGCACCGGCGCCTTGATCGCCTGTCTCTTCGGCGGGCCGGTGGTACCGCTGGTGAGGATCTGGAGTGCCACGCCGGGTTCGGCTTGGGCATGCGGTCGTGATGTGTCCCGACGCTCCAAACCGTCGACGAGGGCGACGGTCGGACTTGTCAGTGAGATCGCCACGCCCGCACTGCCCACGCGCCGCGCGGCATGTACGACCTCGGCGCTCCAGTCCTCACAGTCGGCGACGACAGCGGACAACGCCAGCTTTTCCACATCGCGGGCGATCGCTTCCGGCGACTGGAATGAGTAGATCATCGAGACAGGACGGCCGGTGGCCAGGAAGCCGATGATCGCCGCAGCGTGCTGCAGTCGGTTGCGGACCACCAGGCCTACGGGCGCGCCCTCGGGCACTCCGGCGTCGTGCAGTGCCGTGGCGATGGCGTCGGCGTAAGCGGTGATGTCAGTTCCGGAATACCAGTGGCCGCCGAACTCGATGCACGGCCGGTCGCCGTAACTCGCCAACCCGGTCGCGAACTGTTCGGTGAAACCTTCAGGCACGATTTCATTCTGGCGCGTGGACGGCCGGGTGAACACCCTCAACCTGTGGCACCGGTGAAGCAGGCCCGGTACTCGCTCGGGGTGGTCCGCATCTGGCGGACGAAGTGATACCGGTACGTGACGGGCGAGTCGAAGCCGACCCGGTCGGCGATCTGCTCGACCGAGAACGACGACGATTCGAGCAGGGCGAGGCTGGCCTGTATTCGCTGAGCTATCAGCCATTTGATCGGCGTGGTGCCGGTCGCTTTGGCGAATTGCCTCAGGTAGCTACGGCGGGACATCGTCGACTGGGCCGCCAGGTCGTCGAGAGTGATCGTGCTGTCGAGATTCTCGAGCGCCCAGGCCATTCCCGCGGCGATCCGCCCATCGGTGGTGGGTTCGGGCACCGGGGTCTCGATGTACTGGGCCTGTCCGCCGCCACGATGCGGGGCGATCACCAAGCGGCGCGCCACATCGTTGGCCACCCGCGCCCCATGGTCTGACCGGACGATGTGTAGGCAGAGATCCAGACCCGCAGCACAGCCCGCGCTGGTGAGCACGCGGCCGTTGTCGACGTACAGCGGCGCGGGATCGATGGTGATGGCTGGATAGCGCTCTCGGAGCAGATCAACGTAGATCCAGTGGGTGGTGGCAGACCGACCGTCGAGCACCCCCGCCGCCGCGAGCGCAAAGGCACCCGAACAGATCGACACCAGCCGCGCCCCTCGGCTGTCGGCGGCCCGGATCGCGCTGACCAGCTCCGGCGAGATCGGTTGCGCCACGTCACTCACGCTCGGGATGACCACTGTGTCCGCGGCCGCGAGATCATCCAGACCGTAGGAGGTGCGCACCGTCGCACCGCCGAGCAACCGAATCTCCGGCTGCTCAGAGCACAGCTTCACCGAATACCAGGGGGACACCAGCCCGGCAGAGAACCTCTCGGACAGCTCGGTCATCCCGAAGATCTCCGCCGCCACCCCCGACTCGAAGCCCGACATGCCGTCGTAGGCCAGGATCGCGACAGAATGCATGTCACTATCTTATCGAACAGCGGCACCAGGGCCACTGTGCAGGAGCGCCACCGCCGGGCACCCTGGAAGGCATGCTGTACAAACGACCTAACCTCTGGGACCGGCTCCGCCGAAACACATTGATCACCAGGGCGATTCGGCTGACCAAGGAATTCGCCGCCGGCATCGATGCCGGCCACGGACTGGCGCACGGGATCACGCCGTCACCGGACTCGGCCGCCCGCGCATCTCGCGCAGGCAAAAGCTCCGGCAGCACCTGTCGGTCCCGTGGCTAGCCTGAAGTCATGGCCTTATCCAAAGAAGAACGCGAACAGTTCCTGGCCGAGCCTCATATCGCGGCATTGTCGGTGTACGCAGGCGATAGCCGGGGCCCGTTGACGGTGCCGATCTGGTACCAGTACTCCCCCGGCGGTGAGCCGTGGATCCTGACCGGGGCGGGGTCGCGCAAAGAACGGCTGATCGCGGCGACGGGATTCTTCTCGCTCATGGTCGAGCGGGTGGAACCCACCACCAGGTATGTGGCGGTCGACGGTGCGGTCAGCCGCATCGAGCCGGGAACCGACGCCCAGATGGAAGAGCTCACCCACCGGTATCTCAGCGGTGAGTCGGCCGAGAACTACCTGAAGTTCGCCCGCGAGAATCTGGGCGACCATGTCGCGATCTACCTGCAACCGCAGCACTGGTTGTCCTCGGACATGGGTAGCTTCTGACGCGCGAAACCCCCGACACCGCCAAGAATGGAAGTGTCGGGGGCTCCGCGCAACTGCGACTACTTGGTCAGTGAATCCGGCGGGGTGAAGCGCTCGCCGTACTTGGCGGCCAACTCCCCGGCGCGCGCCACGAAGGCCTGCTTGCCGACACCGCCCGCGCCCTCATAGCCGACGATGAACTGCGCGGAACCACCGGTATAGGGCGGGAATCCGATGCCCATGATGGAGCCGATGTTCGCATCGGCGGTCGAGGTGAGCACGCCCTCGTCGAGGCACTTCTGGGTCTCCAGCGCCTCGGCGAACAGCATGCGATCGATCATGTCCTGCAACGGGATGTCGCCGGCGCCTGCCTTGAACGTCTCGGCGAGACCATCCCACAGGCCGGTGCGCTTGCCGTCGACATACTCGTAGAACCCCGCACCCTTGAGCCGCGACGGGCGGCCGATCTCGATCATCTTGTTCACGACGGTCTCGGCCGGGTGCGGCTCGTAGGTGGCGCCGGTCTCCTCGACGGCCTTGCGAGTCGCGGTGGCGATCTTCTGCATCAGTTCGAGGTTGAGCTCGTCGGACAGCTGCAGCGGCGGTGCCGGGTAGCCGGCCTGTGAGCCCGCCTGTTCGATGCTGGCCGGAGCCACACCCTCGCCGAGCATCGCCAGCGCCTCGTTGACGAAGGTGCCGATGACGCGGCTGGTGAAGAAGCCGCGGCTGTCGTTGACGACGATCGGGGTCTTGCCGATGGCCAGCGTGTAGTCGAACACCCGGGCCAGCGCCTCGTCGGAAGTCTTCTCGCCCTTGATGATCTCCACCAGCGGCATCTTGTCGACCGGCGAGAAGAAGTGGATGCCGATGAAGTCGTCCTGGCGCTTCACGCCCGTGGCGAGCTCGGTGATCGGCAGCGTCGAGGTGTTCGAGCCGAGCACCGCGTTGGGCTCCACGATGTCCTCGATCTCCTGGAACACCTTGTGCTTCAACTCCACCGACTCGAACACTGCCTCGATGACGAAGTCGACACCCTTGAGATCGGCCGCGTCGGCCGTGGGAGTGATCCGGGCGAGCAGCTCCTTGGACTTCTCCTCGGTGGTGCGGCCACGCTCCAGCGCCTTGGCCTCGATCTTCTCCGAGTAGTTCTTGCCCTTCTCGGCCGCCTCGATACTGACGTCCTTGAGCACCACGTCGTAGCCGGCCTTGGCCGAGACGTAGGCGATTCCGGCGCCCATCATGCCGGCGCCGAGCACGCCGATCTTGGTGATCGGGGTCTTGCCGATCCCGTCCGGACGCGACCCGCCACCATTGATGGTCTGCAGGTCCAGGAAGAACGCCTGGATCATGTTCTTGGCGGTCTGCCCGGTGACCAGAGTGGTGAAGTACCGGCTCTCGATGCGGCTGGCGGTGTCGAAGTCGACCTGCGCACCCTCGACGACGGCGTCCAGGATGGCCCGCGGCGCGGGCATGGGCGCACCCTTGAGCTGCTTGCGCAGCAGCGCCGGGAACGACGGCAGAATCGCGGCGAGCGCAGGCGATGACGGGGTGCCGCCGGGCATCTTGTAGCCCTTGACGTCCCACGGCTGCGTGTGGCTGTCCGGGTTGGCCTTGATCCACGCTTTCGCGGCCGGCACCAACTCCTCAGTGCTGCTGACCAATTCGTCGACCAAGCCGATGTCCTTGGCCTTGCCCGGCTTGAACCGGGTGCCTTGGCTCAGGACCTCCATGAACGCCTTCTGGATACCGAACATCCGCGTCGTGCGAGCCACGCCGCCACCGCCGGGCAGCAGGCCCAGGGTGACCTCGGGCAGGCCGATGACGACACCCTTGACGTCGGCGGCGATGCGATGGTGACACGCCAGCGCGATCTCCAGGCCACCGCCGAGCGCAGCGCCGTTGATGGCGGCAACGACGGGTACGCCCAGGGTTTCCAACTTGCGGAGATCGGCCTTGA
The DNA here is from genome assembly GCF_049683935.1 of Mycobacterium sp. GTDB lineage: Bacteria > Actinomycetota > Actinomycetes > Mycobacteriales > Mycobacteriaceae > Mycobacterium. The sequence continues at coordinate 10,268 of NZ_JBAUJR010000035.1, forward strand.
TGAACTCGACCTCGGCGAACGACTCGGCGGCATTGTCGGGGCCGACGCTCATCATGCCCTTGAGGTCACCACCGGCGAAGAAGGTCTTCTTCGCGCTGGCGATCACTACACCGGTGATCGAATCCTTCTCCTCGACAAGGCGCTCTACGGCCTTGTGCATGGATTCCTTGTAGTGCTCGTTCATCACGTTTGCTGAACCCGTGGGGTCGTCCAGCGTCAGGGTGACGATGCCGTCGGCATCCTTGTCCCACTGAATGGTGTTCTCTGCCATGGTCATATCTCCTAGACGCGCTCGATGATGGTCGCGACGCCCATGCCGCCGCCGATGCACAGCGTGATCAGCGCGCGTCGCGCGCCGCGGCGCTCGAGCTCGTCGACCATGGTTCCGGTGATCATGGCGCCGGTGGCGCCGAGCGGGTGGCCGAACGCGATGGCGCCACCGTTGACGTTGAGCTTCTCGTCGGGGATGTTGAGGTCCTTCTGGAACTTCAGCACCACCGAGGCGAAGGCCTCGTTGAGTTCGAACAGGTCGATGTCGTCGACCGTCAGACCGGCACGGTCGAGCACCTTGCGGGTGGCCGGCGTGGGACCGGTGAGCATGATCACGGGGTCTGCGCCGCTGGTGGCGGTGGCCACGATGCGCGCACGGGGGGTGAGGCCCTGCGAGCTGCCTGCACTTTCAGAACCGATCAGCAGCAGCGCGGCACCGTCCACGATGCCGGAACTGTTCCCGCCGGTGTGGACGTGGTTGATCTTCTCGACGTAGTGGTACTTCTGCAGCGCCACGTCGTCGAAGCCACCCATCGCGCCGATGCCGTCGAAGGCGGTCTTGAGCTTGCCGAGGCTTTCCACAGTGGAACCGGGACGCATGTGCTCGTCGTGGTCGAGCACAACCAGGCCGTTCTGGTCCTTGACCGGCACGACGGACTTGGCGAAGTAGCCGCCCGACCATGCTGCGGCGGCCTTCTCCTGCGAGCGCGCGGCGTAGGCGTCGACGTCCTCGCGGGAGAAGCCCTCGATCGTGGCGATCAGGTCGGCACCGATGCCCTGCGGGACGAAGCCGATCCGGTAGTTGGTCTCGGGGTCACTGGCCCACGCGCCGCCGTCGGAGCCCATCGGAACGCGGCTCATCGATTCGACACCGCCGGCGATCACCAGGTCGTCCCAGCCGGAACGGATCTTCTGCGCGCCCAGGTTGACGGCTTCGAGGCCGGAGGCGCAGAAGCGGTTGAGCTGGAATCCGCCGGTGGTCTCCGGCAGACCTGCCACCAGACCTGCGGTGCGGGCGATGTCACCGCCCTGGTCGCCGACGGGGGACACCACGCCGAGGATGAGGTCGCTGATCATGTTCTCGTCGAGGTCGGGGAAACGCGATCGCATCTCGTCGATCAGGCCGACGACCAGGTTGACGGGCTTGATCTCGTTCAACGAGCCGTTTCGCTGCTTGCCGCGCGGGGTGCGGATGGCCTCGTAGATGAAGGCTTCTTCGGACATCGGTGTCCCACTCCTATTGATGTTGGTGTGCGGACCCCGGAAGGCGTGGGTCCGCAGGAGGACAGTCCTCTGGCCAGCAGCCTAACAGCTTCGCCCAACCCGTTGGTTGGGCAGGGTTTGTCCACCTCTCCTCCTGCGCTCTCCTCCTGCGCAGACACCAACTCGCACGATCCGGAGCGGGATCGTGCGAGTTCGCGTCTGGTCGCAAGTCAGGCGGAGAGCTGCTCGGCCTCCGCGAGCGTCGGGTAGTCGATGTAGCCGACGGGACCCGGGGCGTAGAACGTCGCCGCGTCCGGCTCGTTGAGTTCTGCGCCGACGACCAGCCGATCGATGAGGTCGGGGTTGGCCAGGTAAGCGCGGCCGACGGCAGCTGCGCTGATCACACCCCACTCGGCCAGGTTCTCCAGCGCCGCGAAATCGCTGTCGACCTCGCGGGGGGTGTTGAGCACCAGGGCGCCTTCCCACTGGGTCCGCAGGGTTGCGAACGCGGGTTGCGAGGGCTCGATGAGCATGTGCAGGTACCCGATGCCCAGAGGGGCGATCCGGCACAGCAATGCCTCGTAGGCGCCGACCTTGTCGTCCTCGCGCATGTCGCCCGCGCCGTTTCCGGGTGAGATCCGCAAACCGACGCGCTCTGCGCCGATCTCGGCAGCCACCGCCTCGACGACCTCGGCGGTGAACCGGGCCCGGTTCCGCGCCGATCCGCCGTAGCCGTCGGTGCGCTGGTTGACGACGTCGGACATGAACTCGTGGAGTAGGTAACCGTTGGCGGAGTGGATCTCGACGCCGTCCATGCCCGCGTCGACGGCTCGCCGAGCGGCCGTGCGGAACTGTCCGACGATCGATTCGATTTCGTCGACCGTGAGCGCGCGTGGCACCGGTAGCGGCTGCTTACCCGACGGGGTGTGGGTCAGCATGTCGGCGGCGATGGGCGACGGCCCCACCGTTTCGAAGCCGCTGATCTCCGGGTGCGCCATGCGGCCGACGTGCCACAACTGGACGAACATCTTGCCGCCGGCCGCATGCACCGCGGAAGCGATCTCGGCCCACTTGTCCTGATGCCGGTCGGTGTAGATGCCCGGCGTGTTCATGTAGGCGCCGTTGGCCTGCTCACAGACAGCCGTGGCCTCGCTGATTATCAAGCCCGCCGCAGCACGCTGCGAGTAGTAGACGGCAGCCAACTCAGACGGGGTTGCGTCGGCATCGGCGCGGGTTCTGGTCAACGGCGCCATGAAGATTCGATTCGACATGTGCGCACCGCCCAAGGTGACAGGCTTCAGCAGGGCGGAGTTTTCACCGAGAGCGAAGGTCATGCCTGCAGTCAGCGCGGGTGACCGCAGATTCATTCCCGACGGGTAGGGCGCCCCGCCGTCAGTTGTGGTCGCCGACGACGGCGGAGACGCGGATTTCGACGCGCATGTTCGGCGCTGCGAGTGCGGCGACTCCGATCGCGGTCCAGATGGGCGCCCGGTCAGGCATGTATTTGCGGACCTGCTCGACCATGAACCAGGTGTGGTCGTCGTCGAAGGAGTCGATCGCAGCGGCGACGTGATATGAGTTCACCGCGATGACGTCGCGCCAGGTGGCCCCCGCGGTCGCGAGGGTCCGTTCGACATTTTCGAACGCCCGGGCTATTTCGTCCTCGAGAGATTCCGGGAAGTTCAACTCGTCGTCCCAACCGCCCTGCCCGGAGATCTCCACGCGGTCGCCGACCCTAACCGCTTGGTGGTAGTGGCGCTCCTTCAACATCATCTCGCCGTATCCGGGGGTGGCGAAGAACGCGATCCTCGACATGACACACCTTTCATTTGAATAACTTCACGCTTGAAGTAACCGTACACGACATGACTTCATGCGTAAAGTCATGCAGGATCGCTACTGTGCTCGTATGGCCGGTACTGCATCACCAGATTCAGACGACGCACTGTGGCTCTCCCCGGACGAGAAGGAAGCCTGGACAGGCTTGATATCGCTGATCCTGCTGCTACCGGGTCGACTCGAGGCGCCGCTGCGGCAGGTGGATCTGACCCTCTTCGAGTACCTGACCCTGAGTCACATCTCCGAGGCCCCAGACCGGCGGATACGCATGAGTGAACTGGCGTATCTGGCCAACGGGTCGCTGTCGCGATTGTCGAACGTGGTCAAGCGATTCGAGCAGCGGGGCTGGGTGACACGGTCCCCCGATCCCGACGACGGCCGCTATACCCTCGCCGAACTGACCGACGCCGGCTACCGCCTCGTCGTGGCCGCCGCCCCGTTGCATGTGCGCGCGGTGCGGGATCTGGTTCTCGACCCGCTCACGGCGACCGACCGGCAGGCGCTCGCCCGCATCGCGGCCAAGCTCCGGGTCCGGCCGGCAGACCTGGCCTAGTTGCCGTAGATGAAAGATGCTGCGCTGCCGAAAAACAACGCGACTGCGCCGGCGCACACCGATGTCCTGATCATCGGTGGGGGCATCGTCGGACTCGCGACCGCATGGAAGGTCCAACAGCGCCGCCCCGGGCTCACCGTCACCGTCCTGGAGAAAGAGCGTGGGGTGGCACACCACCAGACCGGCCACAACAGCGGCGTGATCCACTCGGGCATCTACTACGAGCCGGGCAGCCTCAAGGCGACCTTGTGCAAGCGCGGAGCGGTGGAGACCAAAGATTTTGCCGCAGCTCATGACATCCCGTTCCGGACCACCGGGAAACTCCTGGTGGCCACCAGTGACCTCGAACACCAACGCATGCTGGCGCTGTACGACCGCGCAAAGACGAACGGTCTCGAGGTCACGCTCATGGATGCGTCGGCACTGCGACGCGCCGAACCGAATGTGCGCGGACTGGGAGCCATCGAGGTGGCGGCCACCGGCATCATCGACTACACGAGAGTCTGCGAGGCCCTGACACGTCTGGTGCAACGCGGCGGCGGATCGGTGCGTACCAGCACAGCGGTCACCGGCCTGCACGAGACCGCTGACGGTGTCATCGTGGAAACCGAAGCCATGACATGGCAGGCCGATCGACTGGTCGCCTGCGCGGGACTGCAGGCAGATCGAATCGCCGCCATGGCCGGCATCGACGTCGACATCCAGATCATCCCGTTCCGCGGCGAGTACTACTCATTACCAACGGCCCGAACGGGAATCGTCACGCGCCTCATCTATCCGATACCCGACCCGGCGCTCCCCTTTCTCGGAGTGCATCTGAGCCCGACCATCGACGGTGGTGTGTCGGTGGGACCCAACGCCGTCCTCGGATTCTCCCGGGAGGGATATCACAAAGGCGCAGTGCAGCCCCGTGACGTCCTCGAGTACGCCCGCTTCCCCGGGATGTGGAGAGTCGCCAGGGCGAACCTCCGCACCGGAGTCCACGAGATGAAGAACTCGCTTTTCAAGCGGGGGTATCTCGCCGAATGCCAGAAGTACTGCCCTGATCTGACTTTGGGCGATCTGCTCCCCAAAGAGGCCGGCATCCGGGCGCAAGCGGTCCGGCGCGACGGCACGCTGGTCCATGACTTCCTGCTGAAGACCACGCCGCGCAGCATCCACGTGCTGAACGCACCCTCGCCGGCCGCCACGTCGGCACTTCCGATCGGTCAGACTCTTGCCGAGATGCTCCTGCCGGACGCGACCTAGTCAGGTCAGAATCGTCAGCGGACCTGAAAACGCTCCGGAAGGTCTGAGCTACCGATTCGGCGGCGGGCCGGTAGAGCCCCGTACCACCAGCGCCACCGGCAAGAGCCGATGCGCCGGGCGGCCATCATTGATCACTTCGAGGATCAGTTGCGCCGCTGCTGCGCCGATGTCGTCCTGCGGGATGGCCACCGTTGTCAGGGCGGGGTCCAGAAAACCCGACAACGGCATGTCGTTGAAGCCGACCACCGACACGTCCTCAGGACAACGAAGCCCCCGTTGCCGCAGCGCCGAGTAGCAGCCGATCGCGATCATGTCATTGCCGGCGATCACTGCTGTCGGCATGTGGCGGTCCAGAAGACGACCGAATGCGTGAGCACCTTCGTCCACTGCGTAACGATCGGCCATCTCGATCAGGTCCGGATCGGCGGCGAGGCCGGCGGCGGCGATCGCCTCCCCGAAGGCAACCCGCCGAACCCGGGTCATGGACAGCGTGGCCGGGCCGGTGACGTGCGCGATTGTCGCGTGCCCCAGCCCGATGAGATGGTTCACCGCCGCCCGCATACCGGTGGCATCGTCGCTGACAACCGACGCAGTCGCGGTGTCCATCAATCGGTTGACCAGCACCACAGGCACTTTCGACTCCACAAGTGCTGCCACTGCAGGGTCGTCGCGCCGCGAGGAGGCGATGATGAATCCGTCGCAGTGCCGCGCCGTGAGCACCTTGATCAACTGATCTTCTCGCTCGGGGCTGTCATCGGTGTTGGCGATCAGCGCCTCGTAGCCGGCTTCGCGCAGACCGTCTTCGATACCGCGGACGATGGGCGGAAATACAGGGTTGCCGAGGTCGGGAATCAGCACCCCGATGGTGTGGGAGCGGCGGGTGCGCAGATTCCGGCCGAGTTGGTCGGCCACGTAGCCCAGGCGCGTCGCCGCCTCTGTGACACGCCGCGTCGTCTCCGGGGTGATCCGGCCCTTGAGCTCGGGGTTGAGTGCCCGCGACGCAGTGCCGGGATGAACGCCGGCAGCGCGGGCGACATCCTGGATGGTCGGCTTGGGCACGCGGGCAAGCGTAGTCGGGATTCCGGTCGACTATTGCGGTCCAGCCACAACCGAGTACGCTGATTGGCAATCGATTGCCAACTGGTAGAAGGACTGCAGATGCCCCGGATCAGCTACATCGACCCCGATTCGATCACCGACACCGAGCTCGCCGGTTACATCGCCGACTCCCGCATGTACGGCACACCGCGCGTCGAGAGCCAGGCGATCCGTGCGCACGTGCCCGCGGTGCTGCGCTCGTTCAACCAGTCGTGGCAGGCGGTGTTCCGTGAGGGTGTGCTCGACCATTCGGTCAAGGAGCTCGCCCGGGTCTTCATCGCCAAGTCGCTGGACTGCGGTTACTGCGCCGGCCAGCGCTCCCACCTGGCACTGGCCGCCGGCCTGTCTGAGCGGGAGTTCGACGATGTGATCGAATTCCGCGACTCCGAGGCCTTTTCACCCCGGGAGAAGGCGGCCCTGCTGCTTGCCGAGGCCATCGCGTGGGATCCCAGCCTGGCCGACGACAGCGTCTGGACGCTTCTGCACGCACACTTCACCGAGCCCGAGATCGTCGAGCTCGGCTACTTCATCGGGTTGACCATGGGTCAGCAGAAGTTCCTCAAAACACTGGGCATCCAACACGGAGATCTCGACAGGGCCTCCACTGCCGGGCTCGCACCCGAGGTCGCCGCCGCGCTGCAGACCTGACCGGCCGGCCTCGGCCTCGTACTCATTGGCGACGACCTCGGTCCTCGATGCAACCGGCGGAGCAACCAGCGCCGTCAGGAAAGCACCGGGGTCAGACCGTCGTCCACCTCGACGTTCTCCGGCTTCAGCTCCAGACCCGCACCACGGGCCACCTCGAGCAACAACGTCGCAAAATCCTCCTCGATGCCCAACCCCGCACCCGCAGCCTGAGCCACGATCTGCCGGGTCGCCGACGCGATCGGCATCGGGGATTTCAGCGCATCCGCCGCTTCCAGCCCCAGATCGAAATCCTTCTGCAGCAACTCCATGGTGAACGTCGGCGCGAAGTCCAGATTCACAAACGCCGGCGACTTGTACTGAGTGAACACCGAACCCATCACCGAGTCATTGAGGAAGGCCAGGAAATCAGCACGGCTGACCCCGCCCTTCTCCACCAACACCGTGATCTCGGCTAGACACTGAGTGACCACACCCAGCATCAAGTTGTGGGCGATCTTCACCAATCGCGCAACCTCGCCCTCACCCACATAGGTGACACTGCGGCCGAACACGTTGAGCACCGGCTCGATCGACTCGAACACCTCACGCGGACCCGACACCGCCACCGTCAGCTTGCCCGCCGCGATCACCTTCGGGTTCCCGCTGACCGGGGTGGCCAGCAAGTCGCATCCACGCGAGTTGGCCGCCTCCCGGATCCGCGCACTGGCCTCCGCCGACACCGTCGACGAGTCAGCGATGATCCGGGGCGACGCCTCGCCGGTGAGCAGACCGCCCTCGCCGAGCATCACCTGCTCCAGATCCTTCGACGACGACACCATCGAGAACACCAGATCACGATCGGCCAGATCCACCGGTCGGGCAGCCACTTTCGCGCCCTTCTCCGCCAGATGCGCGACCTTCGACGCCGTCCGGTTGTACACCGTGACGTCGTAACCGGCATCCAACAGCCGAGTGATGAGCTGAGCACCCATCCGGCCCGCACCGATCCAGCCGATCTTCAAATTCGCGACAGACATGTGATTTCCTATTCTTTTCAGGCCGTGGGTTGGGTGGCCGGGGTGTCGGATGCGGCAGGTGCCTGTACCGCTCCGCCGAAGTAGAGATCAGCGATCTCGGGGTTGTTGAGCACGGATTGTGCTGGGCCGGTGAGCAATACCCGTCCGCTTTCCATCACGATGCCGCTGGAGGCCATCCGGAGGCCGAACCGGACGTTCTGTTCCACCATCAGCACGGCTTTGCCGCTGGAGCGCATGATCGCCACGGCTTCGTCGATGACGGTGAGCGATTTAGGGTCCAGGCCCAGGGACGGCTCGTCGAGCAGGACCAGTTTGGGATCCAGCATGAGCGACCGTGCGAACTCCACCATGCGCCGCTGCCCGCCGGAGAGGTTGCCGCAGCGGATCCCGGTCTTGTCCTTCACCAGCGGGAACATGTTGAGCACCTCGTCATAGCGTCGCTTCACCAGTGCGCGCTGGCGGCGGATGACGTACGCGCCCATCAGGATGTTCTCTTTCACGGTGAGCGTCGGGAATAGCCCGTTGCTCTGCGGAACCTGAGTGACGCCGCAGCCCAGCACCGCATCGGGGGCCATCCCGGTGATGTCCTTGCCGTCGAGCAGGATTCGGCCGGCACTGGGCTTGAGGATCCCGCTCACCGCACGCAACACGGTGGACTTTCCGGCGCCGTTCGGTCCGACGATGCAGCCGAGTTCTCCGGCCGCCACCTCGAGGTCAACACCCTGGAGGACATTGCCACCGCCATAACCGGCGACCACTCCTTCGAGTCGGATCATGCGGGATTCCTTTCCACCACTGAAACGCTTGTGTGCTTGGACGGTGCCTCGAGCAGATAGTCGTCGCCGAGATAGGCGTCGAGCACCAGCGGATCCTTCTGAATCTGCTCCGGGGTCCCCTGTGCGATCACCGCTCCGCGGGCCAGCACCCGGATGGGGTCGCACAATCCGACCACGAAGGGCATGTTGTGTTCGACCAGCAGGAACGTCGTACCCTTGGCGTTCAGTTCGCGGATCAGATCACCCATCCGCTGGATCAACGTCGGGTTGATGCCGCCGGCCGGTTCGTCGAGCAGGATCAGCTTCGGATCCAGCATGAGTACCTGAGCGAGTTCGACGAGCTTCTGCTGGCCGTATGACAGCGCCCCGGCCCGGGCGTCTCGGTAGGCGGCCATGCCGACGAACTCGAGCAGTTCTTCGGCGCGAGCGGCTTCGGATCCGCTGACCGCACCCAGTCCGAGTTGGCCGACCGAGAAGTCCCGCAGCGGTGAAACGACGTTCTCGAGCACCGTCATCTCCCGGAACAGCCGGGTGATCTGGAAGGTTCGCCCGACTCCGCGGTGGGCCCGCGACCACGGTGTCAGCCCTTCGAGATGTTCTCCGTTCAGGAGGATTTCGCCCTTGTCGGGGGACATGGTCCCGGAGATCAGATTGAACACGGTGGTCTTGCCCGATCCGTTCGGCCCGATCAACGCCGTGATCGATCCCTCGGGCACCGTGAAGCTGCAGTCGTTGACGGCGTGGTTGCCGCCGAAGCTCTTGTGCAGGCCGCGGACCTCGAGCAGCGTTTTGCCGGTCGGTTCGGGCCTGCGAACCTCGGCGGTGGCCGGCGGGCGATCCAACGGGTTGAGGCGGGCACCGGAAAGTCCTACCGTGCCTTGGGTTCTCGCCTTCTCGATCAGACCGGCCAGGGTCGGCAGGATGCCCTTGGGCAGCAGGATCACCAGCAGGATCAGCAGGCCACCGAACAGGACAAGGCGGGCGTTGCCGCCACCGAAGGCCTGGTTGGCATAGATGTTGACCGGCTGAATGATGAAGGCGCCCAGCACCGGACCGAACAGGGTGCCGCGGCCACCGAGGATGACGGAGAGGACGATCAGCGCGCTGGTGATGATGGAGAACATGCCGATCGGATCGACGAAGGACAGGTAGTACCCGTACACCGAACCGGCCATGCCGACGAACAACGCGCTGGCGCCGAACGCGAGCAGTTTGTAGACGGGCGCGTTGACACCGATGGTGCCCGCTTTGCCCTCGTCCTCGCGGATGGCGATCAGGCCCATGCCGAACTTGGTGCGACGGATCCACCACGTCATGAGCAGCGACAGCCCGAGCAGCACACACAGACACAGGTGGAATGGCCAATTGCCCCAGGAATCAGGCCAATCCGGCAGCGGGAGCGTCAGACCCGCGGAGCCGTTGGTGACCGGCACCCACTCGATGGCCACGAACTGGATGAGGAACAGGAACGCCACCGTGATGATGACGAACGCCGGGCCGCGCGAGCGGTAGGTGACCAGACCGAGCAGCATCGCGATACCTGCGGCGATGATGCCGGCCAGCGGGACCCACAACAGGGGCTCGATGTCGGTGAACCGATTCGACAGGATGGCGCCGACATAGGCGCCGATCCCGATGAACGCACCCTGGCTGAGCGACAAGTAGCCGGTGAAGCCGGTGATGATGTTCAGTCCACTGGCGCCGATGGCAAGCACCAGCGACAGGATGACGATGTTCTGCGCAGACATGCTGGGCGACAACGGGAAGAGCAGGACGATGACAGCCGCGACAGCGACCAGTCCGCGGGTCGCCCAGGTATGTAGCTTCGGATCGAGCAGACGAGAGTTACTCATGCCACCGCGTCCTCTCTGAGTCGGGTGCCGAGCAGGCCCTGCGGCCGGGTGATCAGCACAACGATGATGACCAGGAACGGCACGGCCACCGGCCACGCTGCCCCCACGTAGGCGGTGGCGGCCATCTCCCCGACGCCGATCACCAAGGCGCCGAGAACTGCGCCCGGCAGGCTGCCGAGACCGCCGAGTACGACGATCGCCAGCAGTCGGGCGATCCACTGGTAGTGCGTTCCCGGCAGGAACGGGTAGATGGTGGAGAGCATCGCCCCGCCGGCGCCGAGGGTGGCCACCCCGATGGCGAAGGTGAGCGCGGCGATGGTCGCGACGCTCACCCCCACCAGCAGCGCGCCACTCTCATTGGACGAGGCCGCGCGGATCGCCCGGCCCGCCCAGGTGTGGTTGAGCAACAGGTAGAGCGCGCCCATCACCGCGACCGCGATGACCGCGGCGATGAGCATGGCCTGCGGTACGTAGATCGAACCCAGCGTCAGCGAGGCGTCGGTGTAGGACACCACCACGGTGCTCGAGGTATTGCCCCAGATGAAGCCCATGATGCCCTCGAGCATCAACGCGATCCCGAAGGTCGCCAGCACCGTCATGGTGACGTGTGCGCCACGGACGTGGCGGATCACCAGGACGTAGACCAGCCAACCGAATCCGAACATCACCGCCATGACGATCGGGATGGACAACAGAGGGTCCAGTCCGAGTTGCTTCCACAGGGTGTAGGTGAGGAACGCCGCGAGCACGGCGAAGGCGCCGTGGGCGAGGTTGATCACCCGCATGACCCCGAAGATCAGGGTCAGCCCGGATGCCATGAGCGCGTACAGCGCGCCGACGAGCAGGCCGAGGATGAGCGTTTGGACAAGGGATGTCATGGAACTTCAGCTCCTAAACAGAACAGGGATATCGGTGTGCCGAGAGCATCAGATGTCGCCGCCGCGCCAGCGCATGATCTGATCGGACGTGGCGACATCGGTGGGTAGCACGACCTGCGATACGCCGCTCTGCCACTGGCCGACGAGGAAGTCCCCCTTCGGGCTGCCGTCCTCATTCCAGCTCAGGGTGCCGAGTACGGTGTCAACGCTGTTGCCGCGCAGCCAATCTGCCAGCGCCATCTGATCGTCGAACGATCCGACTCCATTGATCGCGGCGGCGAGCACCTGACCCGCGGCGAACCCGTCGGCGGCATCCTCAGGCGGGCTCTGGCCGAACTTCGCCTCGAATCGCTCGACGAATTCCGCGTTCTGAGGGGTATCCGCCAACGTGCTGTAGCTCGACGAGAAGAACACACCCTCGGCATTGTCTGCTCCGACCGCGTCCAGGTACTGCTGCCCATAGGTGGGCGAGCTGCTCTGATACAGGAACGCCGGCTGGTAGTTCGCTCGGTTCATCGACCGGATCATGTTGACCCCGTCTTCGAATTGTGCTCCCTGGAGGACGATTTCAGCTCCGGCATCCCGAATCGCGTTGACCACTGAATCGAAGTTCTTGGTGGTCGCCGGGTACTGATCCTTGTACACGGTCTGGATGCCTGCCGCGGAGAGGATCTTCTCGGCGCCTTCGACGACCGGGCCGGCGAACGGATCATCCAGGGCTGGGTAGGCGGCAGTCTTGGGACGCTGGTCGGGCGGCAGGTTGGCGATCCACTCGGCGAACACCTTCGCCTGATCGGTGGCAATGGCCTGCTGCGAGAAGAAGATGTACTTGAAGCCGCGGTTGAACATGTCCGGCGATCCGCAGGACGGGCAGACGAACAGCATGTTGTTCTTCTCGGCGATGGCCGAGGCCGGGATGTTCAACAGCGAGGACTGGCTGCCGAGTAGCAGGTCGACCCCGTCTTGGGAGATCAGATTGTTGTAGTTGCTGACGGCCGTCTCCTGTTGGGTGGCGTCGTCTTTGACAACGATCTCGACCTGCTTGCCCATCAACCCGCCGGCCTCATTGGTCATCTCGACCCAGGTTTCGTAGCCGCGTTGGGTGTCGAGGCCGCCCTGACTGAACTCGCCGGTCAGGGGAAGCGAAGCACCGACCCGGATGGTGTCACCGTCACCGCCTCCGTCAGCGGAACACCCTGTCGCTGCCAGCGCGATCGCGGCAGCTGCCGCAGCCCCGCGAAGTGCAGTGGTTATGCGCATGTCCAACCTCTCTGTCAGACCGATTGCCCTGAACCGAGCCAAACTGTTGCGTAGCTCACCTGCAATCGATTGCAGTGAATCGTCACACATCTTTGTCAGGGGTGTCAACGGTAGATGTGGACTTGATTCAACGGCGACGGCGATTTTGACGCCTGCTCACTACTTATCCGGCATTTCCATTCGCCCGGTCAGGCCGGCGGCCTATAGTCAAGTGCAATCGATTGCACAAAGTCGACCAGAGACCCTCGGAGTGATCATGACGACGACCGACACCGCGGTCAGCAGGCCCGGCGCGCTGGAACGCACGCAGTGGGGAGCATTCGTCGACGGCGGCTTCGTCCCCGTCGACGACCAGGAGACCTTCGAGGTCGTCGAACCATCGACGGCCCGACCGCTGGCGAGGGTGGTCTCGGCCGACGCGGCAC
>NZ_JBAUJR010000036.1:0-10630 GCF_049683935.1 Mycobacterium sp.
GTGGCACGCCGCCCGCGCCGCCGGTCCCGGGCGCACCGATCTTCGGTGAGGCTGGAGTGGTTGCGCCGCCCGCTCCACCGGTCCTCGGTGGCGGCGGAGCGGCACCAGTTGCCAATGTGATTCCACCGGCACCACCGGTTCCTGCTGTGCCCGTTGGTACTTCGGTGCCTGGCGCGACCCCGCCGGCACCGCCGGTCTCGCCGTCGTCGACGGGCAGCACGGTCGACACGGGAATGCCGCCGTCACCTCCGGTGCCGTCGTCCTCGACGAACGCCGCGGTCAACAACCCGGTTCCGCCCTATCCGCCGGCCCCGCCGTCGTCGGTGGGCGGCAACGCGGGCGCGCCGCAGTCGCCGATTCCCGGGACACCGGGCAGTTCAGTGACGGTCGGGGATCTGCTTACTCCCCCCGGTTTGATCCGCACGGTGCAGGATGGCGCTTCCTCGGTGGCCGGAGTGCTTCCGCCGCCGCCTGCGCCGGTACCGGGTGCAGCTGGAGCGGTCAACGTGGGTGTGCCGGCAACGCCGGATCCGTTCACCCCGCTCGCGGCTACGGGGTTGTCCAATTTGATCGCGCCTCCGCCGCTGAACATCCCGTCGATCCCCGGCTTGCCGGTGCCGCTGCCCAACGAGATCCCCGTGCCGTCCGACCTGTTGTGCATTGGCACCGATTGGTCAGCGTCTCAAGGAGATTCGGCTGCACCGGCAGTCAATACGGATATTCCGAAGGCTTTGGTCACCGGGGTCGATCCGGTGGGCGATCGCCGGGACCGCTGGGACAACTAGCACACGGGACATTCCGGGCATACTGACGCAATGGGCTCTGAGATGGCCGGCCACGTCAAGCCACCAATCCTGTTCCTGCACGGTGTGTTCGGGAAGCCGTCCCTACTGGAACCGTGGAGCGCGTACTTCGAGGCCCGAGGCTTCGAAGTGCACGCCCCAGCACTGCCCGGCCGGGATCCGACCCGCGACGACGTGCTCGCTGCGACCGGCATCCAGCATTGTTTCGAGTTGGTCTTGGCCGCTTACGACCGATTGAGCAGTCCGCCGATCGTGATCGGTCACAGCATGGGCGGACTTCTTGCTCAGAAGCTCGCGGCGGCGCGATCGCCGCGCGCAGCGGTATTGCTGGCATCGATTCCACCGGGAATCCTGTGGCCGCAGGTGAGAGTTTTGCCGCACCTGTTCCCGCTGCTGCCGCGAATCGTGGCGGGACGGGCGTTCTTTCCGTCGGAGCGGACCCTGCGCGACGTCCCTCTGAGCACGTTGCCGACCGCCGAGCAGGATGCGTTGATCCCAGAGTTGGTCAGGGACTCGGGTCGAGTCTTCCGAGAAATGTCGATGGGCGCCCTGTCAACCCGGGTCAACGCTGCGCACGTGACCTGCCCAGTACTTTGTGTCAGCGCGGGACAGGACCGCAACGTCGCGCAGTGGATCTCACGCCGAATCGCGGCACGCTACCGGGCCGAGCACCAAGTGCATCCCGGGCTTCCGCATTGGATCATCGCCGAGTCAGCGGTGGGCGAGGTCGCGCCGCCCGTCATGACATGGCTGAATGTCACGCTGAGTTTGACTGGCTAGCTTTCGCTGACACCGACTGTTCGCCGTTGTTGTCGGCGCCCGATGAGGTCGGTGACTGAGTGCTGGCGACCAGGTCGGTGGCAATTTGGATCAACGGCACATTCGAATCCTGGGAGAGCTTGCGCAGCAGATCGAATGCCTGAACCGCATTCACGCCGTAGCGCTCCATGACCATGCCCTTGGCTTGGCCGATGACGTCGCGACTGGACAGCGCTCGGCGGAATTGTTCGTCACGGCGTGCGGAGTTCCACGCGACCGACGAGTGCGCCGCGAAGATCAGCCCGAAGTTGCGCGATTCCGCGTCGAACACCCCGGGTTGCTCGGAGTAGACGTTCAGGGCACCGAGCGTCTTTCCGGCGATGAACATCTGGAAGGCCATGATCGATCGGATGGGAGTCTCGGCGAGCGCGTCTTCGCGGTATTTCGGGAATCGGTCGTCGGTCTCCAGATCGACGACGTGGATGGTCTTCTCTTCCCACGCAGCCGTCAGGCACGGACCCTCGAGGTGGCGCTGCTGGATTTTGTCCAGCAGCAGCGGCCAATGATGGGTCGCTGCCGGGGTCTCGATCTCCCTGGCGTTACGGGTGAGCGTGATCCCCGCATACTGCGCGCCGGGAATCTCGGCAGCGGCGTGCTCAGCCAACTCGGCCACCACGGTTTCGGAATCGGTATCGGGTCTGTTGTGCAGCCCCTGCACCAGTTCGGCGACGCGCAGGTGCGCAGCCTCCATGCCGGCTTGATCCGTCACCGTCACCGTCCGTGTAGTCGCGCTCGAATTGAGGTTTCCCAGATTACCCTTGACCACCGCCGATGGCTTACGCATGGGCGATGTCGCTTCCATGACCCGTTGGCGCGCCGACCCGTCGAGCCCGTCACCCAACGAGGTGGCTGGTGTCGCACAGCGCGACCAGCTGACGATTGTGGAAGAAGTGGTCCTCGCGCAGTGCGGTGATGCTCGCGGGTTCAGCCTTCAGGTCACCCGCAGCGATGCCCGCTGATCACAATGCCCGCAGGTAGCGGTCGGTGACCCGCCGCTGCACCAGGGAGGTGACGGGAGCGCCCAACCGGCTCCACCAGGTGGCGTGCCGGGAGAACGCGACCACCTCGGCGGTGACGTCCTCGGTGACCGGGTCGTAGCGGACCAGGAAGAGCTCCTCACCGGATTCGGCGTGGCCGGGCAGGGTCCCGTACGCGAACCCGCGGCGGTCGGGCTCGTCGACGACGTAGACGACCCGGCACGGGGCGACCACCGGCCCGAGGTGCACCAACACCTCGGCGTCGACGCGGGCGACCGGGTGGGTGGCCTCCACCCGTAGACCGGCGCCGCGAAGCATGCCCCAGGCCATGCCTTCTGCGGCGGCCGTCTCGAAGCGGTCGCGACCGCGGCCGATCACCGCCGACTTGTGCAGGTGGTGATACCCGGCAGGCATGCTCCCTGCGGTCGCCCCCACCTCGGTATAGGTCAGCGGCTTGCCTGACAGAGCGCTCAACTTCACAGGTGTCAGCTTGTCACCGTCGGCGTAGCGTCGTCACCGTGAATCCGACTCTCACCATCGGTGGCGACCTCACCGTCAATCGACTCGGCTTCGGCGCGATGCGGCTGACCGGCCAGGGCGTGTGGGGTCCGCCTGCTGACCCCGACGAATGCACCAGGGTGCTGCGCCGAGCCGCGGAGCTCGGAGTCGACTTCATCGACACCGCAGATTCCTACGGCCCCTTCGTATCCGAAGAGCTGATCCGCCAGGCGCTGCACCCGTACGACGGGATCGTCATCGCGACGAAGGCCGGCCTGTTACGCACCGGCCCGGACCAGTGGCCGCCGCTCGGTTACCCGGCCTACCTGCGTCAGCAGTGCGAGATGAGTCTGCGCCGACTCGGCGTGGACACCATCGATCTGTTCCAGCTGCACCGCATCGACACCAAGTTTCCCGCCGAGGACCAGATCGGCGAACTCGTCGCGCTGCAGCAGGAGGGCAAGATCCGCCACATCGGCCTGTCCGAGGTCAGTGCGGAACAGCTCACTGCCGCCCGAGCGGTCACGCCGATCGCCTCGGTGCAGAACATGTACAACCTCACCTCACGTGACGCCGAAACCGTGCTCGACGCCTGCGAAACCGACGGCATCGCGTTCATCCCGTGGTTCCCGCTGGCCGCCGGCCCACTCGCGGCGGCCGACGGACCGCTGCAGCGCATCGCCGCCGACCACGCCGCCAGCCCCTCGCAACTGGCGTTGGCGTGGCTGCTGCAGCGCTCGCCGGTGATGGTGCCCATCCCCGGCACGTCGAAGGTTGCGCACCTGGAGGAGAACGTGGCCGCCGCCCAGATCGAACTCACCGACGCGGAGTTCGAGACTCTGAGCAGCGCCGGGGCAGCCCAGGGATGAGCCAACCAATACGGTGAGCGGGTGAGTTCCCATGAACCCGTCGATGCACCCGTGGGCGGGGGATTCAATCCGCCCGCACCGACGACCCACGGCGGGCCGGACTACGGGCGCTTCGTCGCCGCCGTCCGTGCACTGCAGGACCATGCCCGCGCGGCCGACGCTCCCGACCAGATCATCACCGAAGCCGCCGACCTGATCGAGGCGGCGTCAAAGCTGCTCGCCCCCTACGACGCCGACGAATGGTCCTCCCCGTCGGGGCGCAGGCTGGACCTGCCGAATCGCGGGAACATCCTGCAGGTCCCGGTGGACCTGCACGTCACCGAGGACGGCCGGATCAGCGGCGTCGCCCAGTTCCGACGCTTCCACCTGGGCCGCAACGGCGCAGCGCACGGCGGATCCGTGGCGCATCTGTTCGATTCGCTGCTGGGTTTCACAGCGTTCAAGCTCAGTCGTAACCGGGCGCAGCGCACCGCGTTCCTGCATGTCGACTACCGCAAGATCGCCCCGGTGGAGAAGCAACTCCAGGTCGAGGCGGCCATCGACGAGATCGTGGGCCGCAAGATCTTCGTCTCCGGTCGCCTGCTCGACGGCAGCGATGTGCTCGCCGAGGCCCATTCGCTGTTCGTGATGCTCAAGCCGGGGCAGCCGTGAGCGAGGGCAGACGTGTCGGGTTCACCCGCCGGTGGGCGCGCTGGCGCGATCGGCTGCGCGAGCGACGCGTCGCCGACCTGGTGTATCGCATCGTCGTCGGCGTGGTCGGCCTGCTGGTACTGGCCGTGGGCATCGTTGCCATCCCCTACCCGGGCCCGGGTTGGGCGATCGTCTTCGTCGGCCTGGCGATCCTGGCGACCGAATTCGATTGGGCCCGGAAACTGCTGGCGTATGCGCGGGAGCGCTACGACGCCGCGATGGCGTGGTTCAAGGAGCAGGGCCTGTGGGTGCAGGTGCTGGGCGCGATGTTCACGGCTGCCATCGTGCTGGCCACGCTGTGGTTGTTCGGCGCGCTCGGCTGGGCGGCGGGGTTGGTCGGCATCGAGCACGATTGGCTGGATAGCCCTATTGGTATCGGGTCGTGAGGGCACACCCCGATAGCATGGTCGCGGTCAGCGACCCGACCCCGGCCTGACCACTACTTACCACCTGAAAGTTTGGAGAGCCCGCGATGAGCGCCCCCGCCAGCCCTGCCCCAGCAGCCCCGATCCGGGTCGCTGCCGGGACGACCGCAGGGCAGGCGGTTCGCGATGCCGGCTTGCCTGCCAGGGGGGAACCAGACGCCGTCGTCGTGGTACGCGACCCCGACGGGCGACTGCGTGATCTGGCCTGGGTCCCCGACGCCGACGTCGAGGTCACCGCCGTTGCGGCCGACACCGAGGACGGACGAAGCGTCATCCGCCACTCGGCCGCCCATGTCCTCGCCCAGGCGGTGCAGGGGCTGTTCCCCGACGCAAAACTCGGGATCGGCCCGCCCATCACCGACGGCTTCTACTACGACTTCGATGTCGCCGAGCCTTTCACCCCCGAAGATCTCGAGGCGCTCGAGAAGCGGATGCGTCAGATCGTCAAGGAAGGCCAGCTGTTCTCCCGCCGCGTCTTCGAGTCCAAGGACGAGGCCCGCTCCGAGCTTGCCGGTGAGCCCTACAAACTGGAGCTCGTCGACGACAAATCCGGCGACCCCGAGGTCATGGAGGTCGGTGGGGACGAGCTCACCGCCTACGACAACCTCAACCCCCGCACCCGCGAACGGGTTTGGGGCGACCTGTGCCGCGGGCCGCACATCCCCACCACGCGCTACATCCCGGCGTTCAAGCTGACCCGCAGCTCAGCGGCGTACTGGCGCGGCGATCAGAACAACGCGAGTCTGCAGCGCGTCTACGGCACCGCCTGGGAATCGCAGGAAGCGCTCGACCGTCACCTCGAGCTCATCGAGGAAGCGCAGCGCCGCGACCACCGCAAACTGGGCGTCGAGCTGGATCTGTTCAGCTTCCCCGACGAGATCGGTTCGGGCCTACCGGTATTCCACCCCAAGGGTGGCATCGTGCGCCGCGAACTCGAAGACTACTCGCGCCGCAAGCACATCGAGGCCGGCTACGAATTCGTCAACACCCCGCACATCACCAAGGCGCAGCTGTTCCACACTTCCGGCCACCTGGACTGGTACGCCGACGGCATGTTCCCGCCGATGCAGATCGACGCCGAGTTCAACGAGGACGGCACGGTGCGCAAACCGGGCCAGGACTATTACCTCAAACCGATGAACTGCCCGATGCACTGCCTGATCTACCGTGCGCGGGGCCGCTCCTACCGCGAACTCCCGTTGCGTGCCTTCGAGTTCGGTGCGGTGTACCGCTACGAGAAATCGGGTGTGGTGCACGGGCTGACCAGGGTGCGCGGGCTGACGATGGACGACGCCCACATCTTCTGCACCCGGGATCAGATGCGCGACGAGCTCAGGTCGCTGCTGAGCTTCATCCTCGAGTTGCTCGGCGACTACGGGCTCGACGACTTCTACCTCGAACTGTCCACCAAGGACCCCAAGAAATTCGTCGGCTCCGACGAGATCTGGGAGGAGGCCACCAACACGCTGGCCGAGGTGGCCGCCGAATCAGGGCTCGAACTGGTGCCCGACCCCGGAGGTGCCGCGTTCTACGGCCCCAAGATCTCGGTACAAGCCCGCGACGCGCTCGGACGCAGTTGGCAGATGTCGACCATCCAGCTCGACTTCAACTTCCCGGACAGATTCGAGCTGGAGTACACCGCCGCCGACGGCACACGGCAGCGGCCGGTGATGATCCACCGCGCGCTGTTCGGCTCGATCGAACGGTTCTTCGGCATCCTCACCGAGCACTACGCCGGCGCTTTCCCGGCCTGGCTGTCCCCGGTGCAGGTGGTCGCGATCCCGGTGGCCGACAGCCACGTCGCCTACCTCGACGATCTGGTGGCACAGCTGCGCAAGCGCGGCATCCGCGCCGAGGTCGACGCCAGCGACGACCGGATGGCGAAGAAGATCGTCAACCACACCAACCAGAAGGTGCCGTTCATGCTGCTTGCGGGTGACCGCGATGTGGAAGCTGAAGCGGTGTCCTTCCGGTTCGGGGACCGCACGCAGATCAACGGTGTCCCGCGCGACAAGGGGGTCGAGGCGATCGTGGACTGGGTGACGCGCCGCGAGAATGCCACGCCCACTGCCGAACTCGTCGTCGTCGACGCAGATACAGGCGAGGGGTGACGTGGATCCCGAGCACACGATCGTAGATCGCGGGGTCGGCGACCCGGACCATCTGCAGCGGCTGTGGACGCCGCATCGGATGTCCTATATCGCCGAGGCGCCGATGAAAACCGGACGCGCGACCACCGCCGAGCCGTTCAGTGACATCCCGACGATGTCCGACGAAGACGGTCTCGTGGTCGCCCGCGGTGAACTGGTCTACGCCGTGCTCAACCTCTACCCCTACAACCCCGGCCACTTGATGGTGGTGCCGTACCGGAGGGTCTCCGAGCTCGAGGACCTCACCATCGAGGAAGGCGCGGAGCTGATGGCATTCGCGCAGATGGCCATTCGGGTCATCAAAGCCGTCTCGCAACCACACGGTTTCAACGTCGGCCTCAACCTCGGTCACTCGGCGGGCGGGAGCCTGGCCGAGCACCTGCACATGCATGTGGTGCCGCGCTGGGGCGGTGACGCCAACTTCATCACGATCATCGGCGACTCCAAAGTCATCCCACAGCTGCTGAGGGACACCCGACAGCTGCTCGCCGCCGAGTGGGAGAACCAGCGTTGAGCGACTTCTACCTGATGACCCGGGCGGCCTATACGAAGCTGTCGCGCCCGGTGGCCAAAGGGGCGTTGCGGCTGGGTCTGACGCCCGACAGCGTCACCATCCTCGGCACCGCCGGCGCGGTGCTGGGCGCGCTCATCCTGTTCCCCATCGGACAGTTGTTCGCCGGCGCCCTGGTGGTCGCGTTCTTCGTGCTCGCCGACATGCTCGACGGGGCAATGGCCCGCGAACGCGGTGGTGGCACCCGGTTCGGTTCGGTGCTCGACGCCACCTGCGACCGGATCAGCGACGGCGCGTTGTTCTGCGGGTTGCTGTGGTGGGCCGCTTTCGGGCGTGACAGCGCCGAGTTGGTGGTCGCGACGATGATCTGCCTGGTGTCCTCGCAGGTCATCTCCTACATCAAGGCTCGCGCGGAGGCCAGCGGACTCAGCGGCGACGGCGGGCTGATCGAGCGGCCCGAGCGGTTGGTGATCATCCTGCTGGGTGCGTGGTTGTCGGACCTGCCGTTCATCGACCTGCCCTGGGTTCTCGACATCGCGATGTGGGTGCTGGCGCTCGCCAGCGTGGTGACGGTGGGCCAGCGGTTGCACAGTGTGCGGGTCTCCAACGGCGCGATGGAGCGCCTCGCGAGCGCCGAGACCAGTGAGAAACCCGAGACCACCGAAACATGACACCGCACCCGGCCGGCTCGAACACCAGTCGCGGTGGCCTCATCCCGTCCCCGGCGGCATGGGGTGGCTACCTCACCGACTGGGGGTACGCCGCCGGTTGGCGACTGGTGCGTGCTGCCCCGGAGATCGTGGCACGCAATGCCTTCGGCGTCGGCGCTCAATACGCTGCGCGCAACGGTGGACCCCAGCAGCTGCGCAAGAACCTGGCACGGGTGATCGGGGTGGCGCCCGAGCGGGTGCCGGACGCGTTGATTCGTGATTCGCTGGCCTCCTACGCCCGATACTGGCGGGAGGCCTTTCGGTTGCCATCGATGGATCACGCCGAGCTGGGTCGGCGCTTGAGTGTGAACGACATCGACTTGGTGTGGTCGGCGCTGGCGGACGGTCGGGGAGCGGTCCTGGCGTTGCCGCACAGCGGCAACTGGGACATGGCCGGTGTCTGGCTGGCGCAGAACCACGGCTCCTTCGCCACGGTCGCCGAGCGACTCAAGCCCGAGTCGCTGTACAACCGGTTCCTCGCCTACCGGGAGAGCCTGGGCTTCGAGGTGGTTCCGCTCTCGGGCGGCGAGCGGTCACCGTTCGACGTGTTGTGCGACCGGCTGCGCGACAACGGCGTGGTGTGTCTGATGGCGGACCGCGACCTGACGCGCACCGGAGTGCAGGTCGACTTCTTCGGTGAGCCGACCCGGCTGCCTGCGGGCCCGGCCAAGCTCGCGCTGGCCACCGGTGCGGCGTTGTTGCCGGTGCACTGCTGGTTCGAGGGGGACGGTTGGGGCATGCAGGTGTATCCCGAGCTGGACACCGCCTCGGGCGACGTCAAGGTCATCACCCAGGCGCTAGCTGATCGGTTCGCCCGCAACATCGCCGCGCACCCCGCCGACTGGCACATGATGCAGCCGCAGTGGCTCGAAGACCTGTCCGACGAGCGCAGGGCGCGGCTGGAGGCCACCTGATGCGCATCGGCATGGTCTGCCCGTACTCGTTCGATGTCCACGGCGGTGTGCAGGCGCACGTCCTGCAGCTCGCTGAGGTGATGCACCGCAACGGGCACGAGGTCAGTGTGCTCGCGCCGGCGTCGGCCGAAGGGCACGGCTCCCTGCCGGATTACGTGGTCTCCGGTGGAAAGTCCGTTCCGATCCCGTACAACGGCTCGGTGGCCAGGCTGCGCTTCGGGCCGGCCACCCACCGCAAAGTCAAGAAGTGGCTCAGGGAAGGCGAATTCGATGTGCTGCACCTGCACGAGCCGAATGCGCCGAGCCTGTCCATTCTGGCGTTGAACATCGCCGAGGGGCCGATCGTCGCGACGTTTCACACCTCGACCACCAAGTCGCGGACCCTGTCGGTGTTCGAACCGTTCCTGCGGCCGATGAACGAGAAGATCGTCGGCCGTATCGCGGTGTCCGATCTGGCCCGACGGTGGCAGATGGAAGCGCTCGGCAGTGATGCCGTCGAGATCCCCAACGGCGTCGACGTCGCGTCGTTCGCGTCGGCACCCTGCCTCGACGGATATCCGCGTCCCGGCAAGGCGGTGCTTTTCCTCGGGCGGTTCGACGAGCCACGGAAGGGCATGAGCGTGCTGATCGGCGCCCTGCCCGCCGTCGTCGAGCGGTTCCCCGACGTCGAGATCCTCGTCGTTGGCCACGGTGAGGTCGAGGAGCTTCGTGACGATGCCGGTCCGCTGGCCGATCATCTGCGCTTCCTGGGCCAGGTCACCGACGCCGAGAAGGCGTCGGCGTTGCGCGGCGCCGACGTGTACTGCGCCCCCAACACCGGAGGGGAGAGTTTCGGCATCGTGCTCGTCGAGGCGATGGCCTCGGGCACCGCTGTCGTGGCCAGTGACCTGGACGCCTTCCGGCGGGTCCTCAGCGACGGAGACGCCGGGCGGTTGGTGCCGGTCGACGACTCGGCGGCGCTGGCGGCGGGCCTGATCGAGGTGCTCACCGATGACGCCCTCCGGACGCGCCTGGTCGATTGTGCGACCGAAGCGGTGCAGCGCTACGACTGGTCGGTGGTCGCCAAGCAGATCATGCGGGTGTACGAGACCGTCGCGGGTGCCGGGGTGAAGGTGAGGGTCGCGACATGATTCCGTGGGTGACCGCGGTGGTGATCGCCGTCGTGCTCGCGGCGGTGCTGCTGGTGGGCGCCTGGGCCTACCAGACCGCCAACCGCCTGGACCGTCTGCACGTGCGCTACGACCTGTCATGGCAGGCCCTCGAC
>NZ_JBAUJR010000037.1:0-9312 GCF_049683935.1 Mycobacterium sp.
CGCGCAGAGTCATCAGCTGTATTCCTTTCCGTTTGTACTGGCAGGTGAAACTCCCTCGGGTACCAGCGGATTCACCAGTTGGACGTAGGTCGCCTCTTCGCTGTCGCCGAGCAGCATCGCCCGGCCCGCCGGCAGCCTGCTGAAACGCATGCCGCGGAGCTTGCCTCCGTCGGCCGGACTGCCCGACAACATCACGGACGTCGCCTGCAGGTCGTTGAGGCGGCGCAACAACGGAGCCGTCATCACCGCGTGCGCCGACCCACTGGCCCTGGCGGTGACGATGACGCGCAGACCGAGATCCCCGGCCTCGGCCAGCAGCCCCAGCAACGGACTCCACGGCCGCTGTCCCGCATAGGGTCCGCTGACCGCCGGACCATCCGGGATCTGATCGACGTCGTCGATGATCAGATAGTGGGTCTGTCCCTCGAAGCTCCAGTGACGCAGGTCTTCCGAGGACAGCCCGGCCGGCGGGCGGCGCTTCTCGATGAGCGCGGACAGGCCCAGCATCGCCGGGGTGATCCGGTCGATGTTCGGCGTGTACTCGTTGTCGGGGAAGATCGGCTCGTCGACCAACTGCAACCGACGGTCGATCACCGTGAACGCCACCTGGTCGGGTCGCGAGTTCATCCTGATCGTGCGGATCAGATGACGCAGCAGCGTGGTCTTGCCCGTCTTCGAATCGCCGAACACCATCAGCAGCGGGTTCTCGGTGAAGTCGACGCTGACCGATGCCAGGTCCTCTTCGCGCTGTCCGATGACCACCCGCTCGGGTGCGGGATAGAGCGACCGGAAGGTGTCCGGCGCCAGGTTGGTCGGGAGCAGCCGCACCGGTGGTGCGCTCTGGCCGGAGTAACGGGCATTGAGCGCCGGGATGGATTCGGTTGTGGGACGGGCGAACAGGAAGTGCTCGGCAGCCATCGTGAGACCGCGGCCGGGCTGGTCGACGGGCACCGAGTCGGCGGGCCGGCGAAGCGCACCCGCCACCCTGACATTGCTGTCGTGCGAGTCGTGCAACCGCAGCTCCAGCCGCAGCCCGAGGCCGTCACGCATCGCCAGCGGCACCTCGAGCCAGTTCGGGGTGGTGATCACCACGTGGATCCCGTACGAAAGCCCGGCGTTCACCAGCTCGGTCACCTTGGCCAGCAACGGGTTCCGGGTGTTGAAGGTGTCGGTGTTGTCCCGGCTGAACGCATAGAGGTTGTCGATGAGCAGGAACACCTCACCGAAGCCGTCCCGGTACTCACCGTTGCGCGCCGTGGCACCGAGCTTCTGACGTGCCCGCAGCAACTGCTCGAGCTCACCGAAGGTGCGGCGGATGCGTTCGGATTCCAGCGGTGAGGCCACGCTGCCGACGTGGGCGAGCCCCTCGAGGGTGCGCAACTGCCCGCCGCCGTAGTCCAGACAGTAGAAGCTGACCTCTCCGGGCGCGTGCAGCGCTGCTGCCGACAGCACGAAGGTCTGCAGCGCGGTCGACTTGCCCGACTTCGGTCCGCCGTGGATGACCATGTTCGCGGCGGCCGAGGTGGCGTCGAACACCAGCGGATCGCGGCGCATGTCGAAGGGACGGTCGATCTCGCCGAGAGGCCAGCGCCACTGCCCGGCAACGAGTCCCGCGCGATCGAGGACGTCCTCCAACGGGATCGGCTGATCCAGCGGCGGCAGCCACAGCTGGGGTGCGTGCGGCCCGTAGTGAGCCAGCTGCTCACCGACCGTCGCGATCAGCTTGCGCGGCGGCAACACCTCGACGTCGGCGCCGTCGTCGACGATGACGGTGTCGGGTTCGGGATCCACCCAACCCGCGCCGAACAGCTGCGGCTGCGGGATCGCATGCACGACGATCGACCTGTCGATCCGCGGTGGCTCGTAGATGCCGTCGACGTAGGTGCTGCGGAACTTGATCGGAAGCGCCCCCGGTGCGGGCACCAGGAAGCCGACACCTTTGTGCTCGCGCCCGGATTCGATGTGGTACGCGTCTTCCACTCCAATGATCTGGCGCGAGACGCTCGGGCTGGCCACCTTCAGTCCGATCCGGTACGAGGTGTTCTTGTCGATGTCCTTGATGCGCCCGACGTCGAGGGTCTGGGAGGCGAACAGGATGTGGATCCGGAACGACCGTCCCTTGCGTGCCACGTAGTCGAACAGGTCCGCGTACTCGGGATGGTCGGCGAGCATCAGCGTGAACTCGTCGGCGACGACGAACAGGGTCGGCATCGGAGGCAGGTCATGGCCCTCGGCGATGGCGGCCTCGTACTCGGTGACCGAGTTGAACGCGCTGCCCTGAACCCGGCGGCCGGACTCTTTGAGCAGCTTCTCCCGGCGTGCCACCTCGCCGCGCAGAGTGTCGGCGAAACGGTCTGCCAGTGACCGCTTTTCGGCCATGTTGGAGATGACGGCGACGACCTGCGGGAAGTTGCGGAAGATGTCGGCGCCGGCCTCGCCCTTGAAGTCGGCGTAGATCACGATCAGCCGGTCCGCCGAATGAGTCGTCAACAGCGCCAGCAGGATCGACATCAGGGTCTGCGACTTCCCGGACCCGGTCATACCGATCATCAGCCCGTGCGGACCCATGCCCCCCTCGGCCTCGTCCTTCAGGTCGAAGTACAGCGGTTCGCCTGTGGCGGTCACGCCGATGGGGACTCGCAGCTCGTCGTCGCGGTTGCGCGGTGCCCACAGCGCGGCGACGTCGAGCGCCGAGGCGTCGGGGATGCCGAGCATCGTGGTGAACGACGCGCCGCCGGTGGTGGCCGATCTGCCGTGGCTGGGGTTGGAGTCCCACCGGGACAGCCGCCGCGCGATATGCCGGGCCTCGCCGGGTCCCAGGCTGTCGGCGGTCTCGACGAACGTGCTCCAGGAACCGTTCTGCCAGCGTCGGATCTCGCCGTCGGCGATCTTCAGGATCGGCCGTTCGGGATCCGAATACTGTTCGCGGTGCGGCTCCTCGGAGGATCGGTGGATCACCGTCACACCGGCGAGGCCACGGCCGACCAACTCATCCGGGTCGGCCTCGGGGTCGTCGAGGACGACGAGCAGATGTTTCACGCCGGCGGCACCGCCGACAGCGAACGGTTCACGATCGGCCAGCGCCGGCGCCAGCAGCCTGTGCAGGGCGGTGGGCTCGGTGGCGAGGTAACGGGCCGGACCGACACCGTCGACCTGACCCGGTACGTCCACGTGCGGCAGCCACTTGAGCCACGACCAGCCGTCGCGCTCCAGACCAGCTCCGGCGAACCCGATTCCGAGAACCGACGGGTCATGCCACGTCATCGCCTGCGCGATCCACGCACGAATCGCGCCGCCGACCTCGTTGTCGTCGCCGATCACCGTGATCCGGGAGATCCTCGTCAGATCGATACCGGCCGGGGCGTCGTGCACGATGCGTTGGGTGTCGAGCAGTCCGCGCAGCGTGGTGTGTGACACGGGCTCGAGGTCGATCTCGTCGGCGGTGTCCTTGACCCGCAGCGCGGCGTCAAGAGCCTGGTCGTGCAGGCCCGCACGCAACACCAGGAAGTCGGAATCCCGCGGGTCGCGCTCCCACTGCCTGCGAGTTCCCGGAATGCTCGCCAGCGCAGCGGGTTCCGGATGCGACCACAGCAGTGCGGCACGCTGCTCGTCGGCGTGGGCGCGCACGTTGTCCCGGACCACCGACAGGTACCGGAGGTAGTCGGCGCGCTCGGCGTCGACCTCCTCGGTGCGCATCTTGTTGTCGGATCCCCGATACATCGCGGTCGCCGCCAGCAGCAGCACGAACGGGAAGAACAACGTCGTCGGCGAGATCAGTCGCATGCCGGTCGCGACGAGCGCGACGATCATGCCGACGATCAGGATGACGATCAGATAGGGCAGCGCCCGACGAAGGATCGAGGGCGGCACCACCCTCGGTAGCTCGGGCGGCGGTTCGATCGTGATGGTGCCCTTGCGGGTCACCGGTGGCGGCACCCGCTTGCGGTGCTCGAATATCAGCCTGCTCACGGGATCTCCAACCGGGCCGGCGCCGGATTGGGCGCAAGCGAGTCATGGGCCAGCAGCGCATCCGCGCGTGACAGCGTGGGGCCTGCGGCGAACTGCGACAGCATCGACCAGGGAACGGGCAGCGGCGAGACGCTCAGACCCAGCGCGGCGACGGTGTCCGTGCCTGCCGAATCTGACGGGTCCCCGGTGTCGATCCCGTAGCGCACCCCGGTGTCACTCACCCAGAACAGCGCGCCGCCACTCTCGACGAAGTATCCGGTGCCCGGGGGCAGCGCGACCCGGTCGGCGGGCCCACCCGGCGCACCCGAACTCACCAGGTCCACGGTGCGCAGAGCCTCGGGGACCGGCAGCGCCGAACCCGACAGCACTGTCATCGAAGCTTCCTGAGCACCTTCGGGTTTCGCCCACGCCGCACATGTCACCGGATCGGCGACGGTGTCGACCAGGGTGAGTGGCTCCGAGGGGTACGCGGTGGTGTCGATGGCCTGGGCCGACGGAACCCGTGCCACCTCGTCCGCACCGAGACGGGGCGGTTGGTCCAGCCCGTAGGAGTTGGTGTTGCGCAGAATCGATGCCAGCACAACGGAGATGGGTTGCAGACCGTCGGGCAGCACCACGTAGTGGCGCAGCGTGTTGTCGGCCTCATAGGCGACGACGACAGCCCCGACGGGCGCGGCGACGGGAAGTTCCACCGCGGCCGGAGCACCGGCGCCGGGGATCACCGGCGACGTCAGCGGCGGGGCCTCCGGCAGCGCATTGAACAACCCGGGAGCGATCGGCTGGGGAACGGCGACCTCGCCGCCGATGCCGAGACCGTTGGTGACCGCGCGATCGGCGAGATCGATCGGGCTGCGCTTGCCGTCCCACAGAAGCCATGTCCTGCCGTCGATCTCGGCGAGCACCGCCTGTCCGTCGGGCAGGGTGACCGCCCGCTCACCGTCGGTTGCCGGCGCGCCCGCGATCACGGTCAGCCCCGTCGTGCCCGCCGCACCCGTAGCGGCGTCACACACCGTCCAGTACGCGTCACGAGTTGTGTTGGCCACCATGCGTTCCGGGGCACCCGGGATGCCCAGCATGTTTCCCCTGGCGAACTGGTCGAGCTCGCTGCTCTTCACCATCGACGGGTTGTCCGGCCTGCCGGTGATGAGTCGGGCGGATGTCAGGTTCAGCACCGGATGCAGTTGGTCGCCCAGTCGGACGTACAGCGCAGCGGAGTCACGGTCGGCCAGCACGGAATCGGTTCCCGCGGACCCGGACGGCCGGATCATCGAGAACAGGAAGCAGCCGATCAGACCGGTCACCAGGACCAGGGCCCCGACGAGCACCGAACGGGACTGGGTGCGCAGCGGGTCGACGAGCATCCGGGTGTCGTGCAGCGCTACCCCGGAGGCGATGCGGCGCATCATGAATCGCCATCCGGTCACCTGGTGGCGGGTGACGAAGCCGCGGCGGTACCGGACGGCTTCGGGGTTCTCGTTGTTCGGGGTGCGGGAGCTGAACGACCGCCGGTCCCCGTTCGGGGCCGTCATCGTTGTTCCTGCTGGTTCGGTGGCACCGACAGCCCGAGGCCACGCAACTGCGGCGCGGCCGAATTGTTGACATCGGCGGCGGTGATCGTCATCAGCTCGTCGTCGGTGAAGTCCTCCGCGTCGGAGTGGTCGAGTCGGTACTCGCGCTCCTCCTCCGAGCGCTCGACCAGGTTTCGGACGAATCGGCCGTTACCTGCGATGTCCAGGCTGCGGCGTTCCACACCGTTGGCGTCCGGAGTCGACGACTGCGCCAGGTGCGCGAACAGCCTCTCCATGTCGGTGCGGGCGGTCTCCTCGAAGCGGGAGTCCCGCTTCTCGGCCATGCGCGTGGCGATTTCGACGAGCTCCTTCGGTGAGTACGACGGGAAGTCGATGCTGCGGGTGAATCGGGACCGCAGACCCTCGTTGGCGTCCAGGAACGCATCGAGGTCCTTGCGGTAGCCGGCGACGATCACGACCAGGCGGTCGCGGTCGTTCTCCATCCGGGCCAGCAGGGTGTCGATGGCGACCAGACCGAAGTCGTTCTTGGCTCCGGTGGACACCAGCGCGTACGCCTCGTCGAGGAACAGCACGCCGTCGAGCGCGCTGTCGATGATCGCGTTGGTCTTGGCCTCGGTCTCGCCGATGTGCTGGCCGATCAGATCGGCGCGGTGCACCTCGCGAACGGTCTCCTTCTTCAGAAGGCCCAGCCCGCAATAGATCTTGGCGACCACGCGGGCGATCGTGGTCTTACCGGTGCCTGGCGGTCCGGCGAACACCAGGTGGTTGGTGCGTTGGGCGACGGTCAGGCCGCGCTCCTGCCGCCGGATCGCCATCGCCACAGAGCTTTTCAGTCGGGCGACCTGGTACTTGACCTCTTCGAGGCCGATGAACTCGGCCAGCTCGGCCTCGGCCTCGATCAGCAGGTGCGCCTTGCGGTCCTTGGCCCCCGGGTCGACGAAGTCGGCCTCGCCGGGCTCGCTGTCCGGGTTCCACGGGTCGGCGCGCGCCTCGATGCGCGCGGCGGTGGTCGTGGGGATGCCGAACGAGGTATCGGAGAGCGCGTCTTCGACGTGGGCGTTCTCCGGGTTGGCGGCGTAGAGCTCCTGCAGCAGCTCGTTGGCCTCCTCGACCTCCCCCTGAGCCCGTAGCGACAGCGCCTTGGCGAGCGCGCCGTCGACGGCGGCGACCGCGATCGGACCTTCAGGCCGCTCGAGGTGTGACAGGGCGGGGGCGAACATGCCCAACCGCGCCAGTGCGATGCCGAGGGTGACGCGCGCGGCGTGGGCATAGGTCTCGTCGAGCGTCTCGTCGGTGACCACCGGCGTGAGCAGCCGGACCACGTCCGACCAGCGGGCGGCGCGGTAGAAGATCGCCGCCCGCACCCACCGGGCCTGCAACCACCCGGGCCTGCGTCCCAGGACGTCGTCGACCAGCCGATCCGCGGCTGCCCACGACGCGGATCCGGTCGCGGTGTCGCACAGGTGCACCGCGTAGGCGAGCGCGAAGTCGTCGCGGGTGCTGGCACGGAACTGCAGATACAGGCCGGTGTCGTAGCTGAAGCCGAGTTCGTCGGGCGCGAGTTCGAGGTGGCGCTGCAGCAACCCCGCCGTTGCCGATGTTTGCCAGATGGCTTCGATCACCTGGGGGGAGACGTCGCCGGCGGCGGCCAGCCCCGTCCACGCGTCGCACTGGTCGTTGGCGATCCGCGTCAGCCCGGCGAACCCGGATCTGGCCGCGGTCAGATCGGCCGGGCGCTGCCGGTCGTGCACGGACAACCCCAGCGCGCGACAGCAGGTGGCGAACCGGCTGACGACGTCGGGATCGACCCGGGCGACCCCGTTGGTGGTGGCCGCGAGCGTGTGACTTCCCATTTCCATGAACTGTGTGTCGCGGAACGCGGACTCCCCGTCGATCGACTGAGCCCGATCCCCCGCCATCTCCCTTGCGACTGGTTATGTATGGCTAGGCTAACTTTTGCTGAAGTTAGCATTGCATAACCAAACTGTCGAGACGCACGGGTGCCTGTTCGCGGGTGAGCCGGGTCACCGCGGAACTCGGCCGCTGAGACGTCAGACGAGGGGGCGACCGGTGCGAATCCGCCAGTCGACGTCCTTGAGCAGAACATTGAACGGAAACTGTCGGACGAATCGCGGAGACACCTTGTTGACGGTGCGCAGGACGGCGATCAAGCGGTCGAACCTGCGTTGCCGGGTCGCGTCCCAGGGCAGCCGCATCTCATCGCGGAAGCGCTGTGGCAGGAACCCCGTCGTGATCAGCAGCGCAAGTCCCTCCGTCCTGCGGCGCACCGGCCCCGGCAGGCTCACACCCCGAAGCCGGGACACCGCAATCGGATACAGATAGTCGCGGATCGCGTCGTCGATGTGCACCTCGTCGAGCGATTTCTGCCAGTACCGGTCGAACGCGGCCCGATCCGGCGGCCACATGTCCTCGGGCACCTGGAGCATCGTCGCCAGCGCGCGGCCGCGCAGGTAGACCTGGTCGGCGGTGCGGTCGTCCATCTCCCCGACGAACAACCGGTGCACGTCGACGGTGCCCTTGTAGAGGCACGCACCCACCCACAGCTGCAGGTCCCTGTCGAAGGCGCTGTACTTCACCGGGCTCGATTCGGTGGAGACCACCTGGGCGTGGGCGCCGTTGACGGCTCGGCGGAACGCGGCCTTCTGCTCGTCGGTGCCGTTGGTGGACACCGCCAGGTAGGTGAAGGTGGTGCGCGCACGCTTGATGGGGTGCCGGTCCACCCGGCCGCTTTCGACCGGGCTCTCCATCACGCCGTATCCGACCCCGGGACGTGCGAGC
This sequence comes from Mycobacterium sp., assembly GCF_049683935.1. Lineage (GTDB taxonomy): Bacteria > Actinomycetota > Actinomycetes > Mycobacteriales > Mycobacteriaceae > Mycobacterium. The sequence goes on from NZ_JBAUJR010000037.1 coordinate 8,298, forward strand.
TGCATGATCACGTTGGCGGGCCCGGCGAGCAGACCGAGGCCGAGCATCCCGTCGTCGGTCTCGGCGCGGTTCCCCTTCTGCGGGCCCGCGGCGTCGTTCACAGCGCGTTCGACAAACGGCACGGGCGCGCCGACCGACTCGTCCAGCGTCATGGTCACTCCTCTGCGCAGGGGCGCTCCAAAAGTGCGAACGCCTGTTTCCTGATATTGCCCCCGCCCCCGGACGAGTGTCAATATGGATTCATGGCCCAGGTCCGTCCCTACCGTGGCGTGGACGCTCTGCAACGGATCGCCGAGCGCAGGCGCCGACTGCTCGAAGCCGGCCTGGACCTGCTGGGTGGGCGGACACTGCCCGCCGATCTCACGGTCCGGGCCATCTGTTCCCAATCCGGCCTCGCCGCGCGCTACTTCTACGAGAGCTTCGCCGACAAGGACGTTTTTGTCGGCGCGGTGTTCGACTGGGTGGTCGCCGACATCGCCGCCACCAGCCAGGCCGCGGTCGCCGCCGCCCCGGCAGCGGAGCAAAGCCGGGCGTGCATGGCCAACATCGTGCGCACCATCTCCGACGATGTCCGGGTCGGCCGACTGCTGTTCAGTGCACATCTCGCCAACCCTGTGGTGGTGCGCAAGCGGGCGGAATCAGGCGCCCTGTTCGCCCTGCTCTCGGGACAGCACGCCGGTGTCGCGTTGCAACTCGCGCACAACGACCGCATCAAGGCCGCGTCGCACTTTGTGGTCGGCGGCGTCGCCCAGACGTTGAGCGCGTGGTTGACCGGCGACATCGGACTCACCCCCGGCCAACTGGTCAACCACCTCGCCGCGCTGATCGACCAACTCGGCGATCCCGCGCTCTACCGCGACTGACCGACCACGCGACTGACCCCCGCCGGGGACTGTCCGATAAACGGTGGATCTGATCCTGGCATTGGTTAGTTGCCAGTCGGAGTGATCCGGCCGTTGAAGGTGATCGCGAACGCATTGAGTGCGGGCTTCCACCTCATTGCCCATCGTGCCTT
>NZ_JBAUJR010000038.1:0-9537 GCF_049683935.1 Mycobacterium sp.
ACTGCGGCGGAGGCCGCGCAGGAACGCAGATCCGCCGTGGTCACCAGCACCATCAGATCCGCAGCGGCCAAGGCGGTCTCGGCGGCAGGCGTCGGTTGCCGGGCCACATCGCACACCACCGTCACCCCTGCGCGGCTTCCGGCGTCGATCACCGCCCCGAGCGTGAGCACGCCGACTTCGTTGCTGGCGGGACCACCAGACAACATCCGACTGCCCGACAGCACGCTGACCCCGGCGCGTCCGGGCAGCGCGTCACGCAGTGCCGTAAAGCTCAGCCGGCCCCCGGCCGACGAAAGGTCGGGCCAGCGCAGCCCCGGCTCGGTCTCACTTCCGAGCACCAGATCGAGCCCACCTCCCCACGGATCGCCGTCCACCAGGAGTGCCTGTGAGGTCGACTGGGCCAGCGCAGTGGCGAACACCGATGCCCCTGCCCCGCCCCGACCTGCAAGGACGGCCACAACGGCCCCGCGTGCGGCGGCCTCCAGCGACGCTTCCGTGGCGTCGGAGAGGGCCGCCATCAGCTCGCGGTCGTGTGTGGGCAAAATCACAACTTGTTGCGCGCCGACAGCAACAGCGGCCTCCCACTCGGCCGGACCAGGGGCTGAGCGGCTGATCAGCAGGACCCGGCCGCGGCGGGGCAGACCACGTCTCGCGCAGCGCCGGGCGGCGTCGACGTCGAGAAGAATCGCCGCGGCGCTCGTCCACACCCTTCGACTCGAAGGATCACTGGTCCGCACGACATTCAGGCCCGCAGCAGCGACAACACGATCGATGTCGGCGTTGAGCACCGGGTCGGCGATCACAGTCAGAATCCCTGCGGCGGTCGTCATGGCTCCAGCGTCGGCGTCTGCGCAGGGTCGGGAAAGAGCGCGGTTGCAAACTGTGGACCAAACCGAATTTGGGGACTAATCACCCGGCGGCGGCTGTGACGAAAACGACGTTCCGCAACTTTTTGGACTTCGCGAAATCTATCCGCTTTGCGAAAACACCCCACAAAAGGGACGACCCCCGCCAGGGGGGGAGGAGGCGGAGGTCGTCGTGTATCAGCCCCGGGGGGTCGGGCTGATGCACACCCGGCCGAAGCCGAGTGATTCCCACTATACACACGGCGGAGTGGGCTGGCGCAAGTACCGAAACGCGGAGAAGTCGCCTCCGACCGGGAAAAATAACAGTCACAGACACGTGTCGTGAACTGCCATTTTGTACGATCCGCCGCAATTTGTTACGCAGATCCCCCCTATGCTGGCGTTGTGACCTCACCCGACCCGGCGGCAGGGGGTGGCGCAGCGCCCGAGTCGCCCGCTTCAACGGATCGCAACGTTCGCACCGCGGCCTTCTTCGATCTTGACAAAACCGTGATCGCAAAATCGAGCACCTTGGCTTTCAGCAAACCGTTCTTCAGCCAAGGGCTAATCAATCGCCGCTCAGTTCTGAAGTCGTCGTACGCACAATTCCTCTTTCTGATGTCGGGCGCCGACCACGATCAGATGGACCGGATGCGCTCCTATCTGACGAACATGTGCACCGGATGGGACGTCGAACAGGTCAAGTCGATCGTGGGTGAGACGCTGCACGACATCGTCGATCCGCTGGTCTTCGCCGAGGCGGCCGAACTCATCGCCGACCACAAACTGTGCGGTCGCGATGTCGTCGTGGTGTCGGCGTCCGGGGAGGAGATCGTGGCACCGATCGCCCGGGCGCTCGGCGCCACCCACGCGATGGCCACCAGGATGGTCGTCGAGGACGGCAAGTACACCGGCGAGATCGCGTTCTACTGCTACGGGGAGGGCAAGGTCGAGGCCATCCGTGCGCTCGCCGCGCGTGAGGGTTACGCACTCGAGCATTGCTACGCCTACTCCGACTCGGTCACCGATCTGCCGATGCTCGAAGCTGTGGGCCATCCCACGGTGGTGAACCCGGATCGCGCGCTGCGCAAGGAGGCCGGTTCGCGCGGATGGCCCGTGCAGACGTTCTCCAAGCCGGTGTCGCTGCGGGACCGGCTTCCCGCCCCGTCGGGTGCCGCCGTGGCCACCACGGCGGCTGTCGGAGTGAGCGCCCTCGCCGCCGGCGCACTCACCTACACGCTGCTCCGCCGCTACGCGTTCTGACGGGAACCTTCGCGCAGTTGCCAGCGCCCCGGGCGTAACGATCCGGGATCGCGGGCCAATTGACCCTTGCTGTGACTGAGGTCACGTAGTACAAAGGAAGCACGGAAGCCGGGTGAGGCCAAGGTCGAACCGGAAGAGAAGGTTCGACCTCCCGATCTCGGTTACCCAGCACGGATCCCGGAACCCACGCGGAGCACATACCGCGAAATAGGTAGAAGCGTTGCGGGCCTGCGGAATTGCGAAAATCGAACGATATGTCAGCCCTTTGGGTGGGGTCCACAGTCGTAGCGGTTCGCAAGAACGCCGAGGCCACCCACGCAACCCCAACGAGCACGCTTGGTAACCGGAATCCGTGCTAGCGGGCGGCGAACCGAAGTACTTTCGAATTACTTCGGGGCGTCGCCCGCTTCATGCTTTGCTGGCGGCGCTCCTTTGCCGGGTCATGTGGTCGTCGAGGTGGCGATGGACAACGCCTCCCGTGCCCCGGCGCGCAGTGCTTCGTTGCTGAGCACCAACCACGCCGCCAGGCCCTCGGGGGTGCCCGACGCGAATCCCCGCGCCGCGGCCCGGTAGTCGCCGGAGCGACTCATCCAGTGCACTTCGGGAACGCCGAGACCGTGCGGGTCCAGCCCACTGGCGATCGTCACCAACCGCGACACCGCGCGGGCCACCACACCGTCGGCGCTGCCGAACGGCGCCAGCGTGAGCAGTTCCCCGTGTACCACGCCGGCCAGGACTGTCGCCGGCACGCGGGTCTGGCCGGTCACCACGTCGGCGAGCAACTCGAGTCGGCGTCCCACACCGACGTCGGCGCGCGGCCGCCCCAGCTCTGCACCATCAACCAGATCCGTAGCGGCCAGCGAGTGCAACCTGGCGATGGCCTGCAGCGGCGCGCGCCGCCACACACCGACGAGGGCACCTTCACCACCTTCGAGCGCCTCGGCCACCCGCAACGCTCCGGCGAGGACCGGATCCCGGCGGGCTTCCTCGGATCCGTCCGTGGAGAACTGCAGAGGACCGCCGTCGAGCACCGAGGATGCCCGCGCGGCCCGCAGTGCTGCCTCGGCTGCTGTCTTCGGCCAGCCGCGCAGGTTGGTGCGATGCCGATGTGCCTTGCCCAGCGCCTCGCGCGCCTCATCACCGGCCTGCGCGACTCCGGGTAGCTGCGCCAGAGGGGCCAGCGGGTCTCCGCCGGCGGAGTGCTTCGAGGTCCCGGCCGTCACACCCACCCACGCTAGCCGACCACGCAGACGCTACCGCTGGACCCGTGATTTGTGACGCTCGTCGCTCCAACGGTGCCGCCTGCAGCCCCACGTGTGAGTTGCTGACGACGACGCCACTTCGGGTGACTACCCTCACAGTCATGACCGAGACGCCAGTGGAAGCCCAGACTTCCTATCCTCCGTCCGCTGAATTCGCCGCCGAGGCCAATGCGACCGAGGCGATGTACGACCAGGCGGAGTCAGACCGGTTGGAGTTCTGGGCAACCCAGGCCAACCGCCTGAGCTGGGAGACCCCGTTCACCGAGGTGCTCGACTGGTCTGAGGCGCCCTTCGCCAAGTGGTTCGTCGGCGGCAAGCTCAACGTGGCCTACAACTGCGTGGACCGCCATGTCGAGGCCGGCAACGGCGACCGGGTCGCGATCCACTGGGAGGGCGAACCGGTCGGCGACGCCCGCGACATCACCTACGCCCAACTGCAGGACGAGGTCTGCCAGGCTGCCAACACCCTCGCCGGACTGGGGCTGGAATCCGGCGACCGGGTCGCCATCTACATGCCGATGGTCCCTGAGGCCATCATCGCGATGCTGGCCTGCGCGCGACTGGGTGCCATGCACTCGGTGGTGTTCGCCGGGTTCTCCGCCTCGGCGTTGAAGGCACGAATCGACGATGCCCAGGCCAAGTTGGTCATCACCTCCGACGGGCAGTTCCGCCGCGGCAAGCCGGCTCCGTTGAAGCCCGGGGTGGACGAGGCGATCGAGGGCCTCGGTGACGACAGCCCGGTCGAACACGTACTCGTGGTGCGGCGCACCGGAATCGACGTGCCGTGGACCGAGGGGCGCGACCTGTGGTGGGACGAGACCGTCCCGAAGGCCTCGACCGAGCACACCCCCGAAGCGTTCGATTCCGAGCACCCGCTCTACCTGCTGTACACCTCGGGCACCACCGGAAAGCCCAAGGGCATCATGCACACCTCCGGTGGCTACCTGACCCAGGCCTCCTACACCCACTACAACGTGTTCGACGTCAAGCCGGACAAGGACGTGTACTGGTGCACCGCCGACATCGGCTGGGTCACCGGGCACACCTACATCGTCTACGGGCCGCTGTCGAACGGCGTCACCCAGGTCGTCTACGAGGGAACACCGGCCTCCCCCGATGAGCACCGGCACTTCCAGGTGATCGAAAAGTACGGTGTCACAATCTATTACACCGCCCCCACTGTCGTGCGCACATTCATGAAGTGGGGTCGGCAGCTACCCGCCGAGCACGACCTGTCCAGCCTGCGGCTCCTCGGGTCGGTCGGCGAGCCGATCAACCCCGAGGCGTGGCGCTGGTACCGGATGGCCTTCGGTGGCGAGAAGACGCCGATCGTCGACACCTGGTGGCAGACCGAGACCGGCGCAGCGATGATCTCGCCGCTGCCCGGGGTGACCGCCTGCAAGCCCGGCTCGGCGATGCGTCCACTGCCGGGCATCTCCGCCAAGATCGTCGACGACGACGGCAACGAACTCGAGCCCAGCCCCGATCACGGCGAGCATGTCACCGGTTATCTGGTCCTCGACAAGCCGTGGCCGGCGATGCTGCGCGGCATCTGGGGTGATCCGGAGCGGTTCATCGAGACCTACTGGTCGCGGTTCGCCAAGCAGGGCTGGTATTTCGCCGGTGACGGCGCCCGGTACGGCAGTGACGGCGAGATCTGGATTCTCGGACGTATCGACGACGTCATGAACATCTCCGGACACCGGATCTCCACTGCCGAGGTGGAATCCGCCCTCGTCGGCCACTCCGGGGTGGCCGAGGCCGCTGTCGTCGGTGCCACCGACGAGCAGACCGGTCAGGCCATCTGTGCGTTCGTCATCCTCAAGTCCAGTGCCCACGGCGGCGCCGAGAACATGGTCGACGAACTGCGCGCCGAGGTGGCGCGCGAGATCTCGCCGATCGCCAAGCCGCGGGAGATCCACGTGGTGCCGGAACTGCCGAAGACCCGCAGCGGCAAGATCATGCGCCGGTTGCTACGTGACGTGGCCGAGGGCCGCGAACTCGGTGACACCTCGACCCTGGTCGACCCCAGCGTGTTCGAGGCGATCCGCGCCAGCAAGTAGCCGTCTTCGTTCCTCGGACGGTCAGCCGGCCCCTACCGGCACGAAGCCGCTGCCCGGCCGGCCCTTGGCGGTGATGTCGGCAAGCTGGGTGTTGAACGACATGGTCACCGCCGGGGTGTGCAGCGGGATGAACTTGATGACGCACGTCGGCAGCTCTTCGGAGAACGCCCCGTGGATCATCCCGACGAGCCGGTTGTTGACCGTGACCGGCGCGCCGGAGTCCCCGGGTTGGCCGCAGACCTGGTTGACGATGGTGCCGGGTTGCTCTCCGGGCCCCCAGGTGACGCCGCACGAGTAGCCGGTGGTCCGTCCGAGCTTGCAGGCGACATCACCGAATGTGGGATCCGGGCCGAGCCCGTCGATGCGGAAGCCGTTCACGGAACTGACAGGGGTGACCTTGGCCGGGTCGAACTGGATGACCGCGTAGTCCAGACCGTCGTTGCCGGCGACCATCGTGCCGACGACACCCGCGTTCTCGGCTCCCTCGGCGGCCACCACCGCGCCCGGACCACCGCAGTGCGCGGAGGTGAAACCGATCAGGCTGCCGCGATTGTCGGTGCCGATGGCGGTCAACGTGCACAGGGTCTCGCCGTCGACGACCAGGCCGGAGCCACCACCGAGGGGCACTGGGGCATCGGCGTGGGCGGGAGCCGCCACGCCCACCATCAGCGCCGCGGTCGCCACCACCATCACGGCACGATGAGTCAGGCTCAGGACACCAGGCTGGCCGCTGGACCTCAAGAGACACTTCCAATCGACAAGCCCGACCCGCCATACAGGAACCCGCGCAGTCTATCGTCACCGCGGAATCGTTTAGCGCGACGCCACGTGGCAACATGAACCGCGATATCAAACCGCGACCTGACAGCCAGATGGGGAAGGAAGCTTCCGTGAGCGACCGCAAGAACGGCGTGCCGACCACCGTGACCTCGATACCGCTGGTGGACCCCCACGCGGTGAAGCCCGATCCGTCGATCGGCGATCTGGTCAAGGATGCGACGTCACAGGTGTCGACCCTGGTGCGCGCCGAGGTGGAGCTGGCCAAGGCGGAGATCACTCGTGACGTCAAGAAAGGCCTGACGGGCAGCGTCTTCTTCATCCTGGCGCTCGTGGTGCTGTTCTACTCGACGTTCTTCTTCTTCTTCTTCCTCGCGGAATTGTTGGACAGTTGGCTGTGGCGCTGGGCGGCGTTCCTCATCGTGTTCGGGATCATGGTCGTGGTGACCGGGGTCCTGGCGCTGCTCGGCTATCTGAAGGTGCGAAGGATCCGCGGCCCGCAGAAGACGATCGAGTCGGTCAAGGAGATCCCCGAAGCGCTGAGTCCCGGACACGACCGGGCCACCAAAGCACTGGCCACCACCGACGGTAAGCCGGCGTCGACCGCTGACCCGTCAGGCTGGTAATGGCCCCGCCCGATCCGTCGGTGGTACGCATCGGCGGGCCGTGGCGCCATTTGGACGTGCACGCCAACGGGATTCGGTTCCACGTGGTCGAGGCCGAGCGCCGGACGAACCCCGATGACCGGTCGACTGCGCTGACGGACCGACCACTGGTCATCCTGCTGCACGGCTTCGGGTCGTTCTGGTGGTCCTGGCGACACCAGTTGAAGGGGCTGACCGGCGCCCGGGTGGTGGCAGTCGACCTGCGCGGATACGGCAGCAGCGACAAACCTCCCCGCGGCTACGACGGGTGGACGCTGGCCGGGGACACGGCGGGCCTGGTCCGCGCCCTGGGGCACACCTCGGCCACCTTGGTGGGTCACGCCGACGGGGGCCTTGTCTGCTGGGCGACCGCAGTGCTGCACCCCAGGGCGGTCCACGCGATCGCGGTGGTCAGCTCGCCGCACCCCGCTGCGCTGCGCACCTCCGTGTTGCGGCGCCGTGATCAGGGCAGGGCGTTGTTGCCGTGGATGTTGCGCTATCAGATGCCCGTGTGGCCGGAACGCGCGCTGACCCGGCACGGCGGCGCCGAGCTCGAGCGGCTGGTCCGTAGTCGTGCCAGTGCCAAATGGCTGGCGAGCGAGGACTTCTCGGAGACCATCGGGCACCTGCGGCAGGCAATCCAGATTCCGTCGGCGGCACACTCGGCACTGGAGTATCAGCGCTGGGCGGTACGCAGCCAGCTGCGCAACGAGGGACGGCGCTTCATGCAGTCGATGAAGCGGCCGCTGTCGGTTCCCCTGTTGCATCTGCGCGGCGACGCCGACCCCTACGTGCTGGCGGATCCGGTGCGCCGAACCCAGCGCTACGCACCGCACGGGCGCTACGTGTCGATCGGCGGCGCCGGCCACTTCGCGCACGAGGAGGCGCCCGAGGCCGTCAACGAGCAGCTGTCCCGGTTCCTGACGCAGGTCTACGGCTAGCTGATGCAGGTGCCGGTGGGCACCCGCTCCACATTGCCCACTCTGGCCATCTGCCGTGCCACCTCATCGGCGGTGAGCACGAACCCGGTGTCGACGTCGTCGACCGCCGCACCGAAGACCACCCCGAGCACCTTGCCGCCGCGATTTATCATCGGGCCACCCGAATTTCCTTGGCGCACAGTCCCTCTGATGGTGTACACCTCGCGGGTGACCGTGGTGGTGCGATAGATGTCGGGACCGTTGAGCTCGATGATCTCCCGGACGCGCGACGGCGTGGCCGTGAACTCACCGCCGCCGGGATACCCCATCACGATGCCGTCGGTGCCCGCAGGAGCCTCCCCCTCGGCGAACTGCAGCGGCGCCGACGGCAGGTTGGGCACGTCGAGGATCGAGATGTCGGCGTCGGGGTCGTAGGAGACCACGCCCGCGTCGTAGGTCTGGCCGTCGACCTCGATGGTCACGCTCTCCGAACCGGCGACGACGTGGGCATTGGACATCACCCGGTTCGGGGCGACGACGAACCCGCTGCCCTCGAGCACTTTCTGGCAGCTCTGCGCGACACCGCGGACCTTCACCACGCTCGGCCGCGTCGCGCCGACGACTGCCGAGTCGCTCAGCGACGCGTCGGGCGGGTCGATCGCGGCGACCTCGGTGGGGCCGAACGGTTTCAGGACGTCGTGCAGCCCGGCGGTGTCCCACAGGGCGGAGAGCCGATTGGGCACCGACCGGAGCCAGCTCGGCGCCACCGCGTCGACCTCGGCGATCACCTTCGAACCGCGGACGGCGGCGGCGAGGTTGGGCTGCGGAGAGGACGTCAGCGCAGTGCCCAGCAGCCAGGAGGCGGTCAGCACCAGAACCAGTTGCAGCGCCACGCCGACCACCGAGTCGAAGATGCGCAGCGTCGGGTTGCGGATCGCGCCGCGCACCGCCCTTCCGAGCACCACACCGGCGATCTCGCCGATGACGACCAGCGCCAGGATCAGGAACAGAGTCACGAACAGCTTGGTACGGGGGCCGCTGATGTGGTCGACCACGTGCGGGGCGAGCAGCACCCCCGCGACCGCGCCGAGGACCACCCCGACCAGGGCCAGCAGCGATCCGGGCGCACCTGACCGCCAGCCCGAGACGGCGGCGATGAACGCAACGGCGAGGATGGCTATGTCCAGCCATTGTGACGATGTCATAGTTGGGCATCACCGTAGCTGCCCTCGGCGTCCAGCAGCGCCATTGCGTCGCTGAGTTCCCGCACGTCGTCGGTGTCCCACGGGGTCGACCACCCCGCGACGTCGAGCATCGCCGCGATGACCTGCCCGGTGAATCCCCACACGAGCATCTCGTTGAGCAGGAACGCCGGTCCGGCCATTCGCCGGGTGTTCTCGCTGCGATACACCATGATCCGGTTCTCCGGATTGACGAATGCCCGCACCGGAACCCGCGCGACCAGTGCGGTCTCGGACGCGTCGACGACGGCCACCGGACCCGGATCCGCCGAGTACGCGAGCACGGGCACGACGTGGAAGCCCGATGGCGGGATGAACATCCGTTCCAGGGTTGCCAGCGGATGCAGCCGGCCCACGTCGATGCCGGTCTCCTCGGTGGCCTCCCGCAGCGCCGTGCCCACGGGTCCGCCGTCCCCGGGATCTGCTGCCCCGCCCAGTCCGGCCTCGGCCCGTTCGCGCAGTTCCTGGATTTTCAGCGCGCCGATCTTGTACGCCAGCGCCTGGCTGGGAATGGCGATGTAG
>NZ_JBAUJR010000039.1:0-2102 GCF_049683935.1 Mycobacterium sp.
CCCGGGTAGCGCGGCCCGCTTCATGCCCGGGTATCCGACGGCACGGTGGTGGAGATGAAGTCGTCGATGATGTCGATCACCTCTGCCGGCGCCTCGACCTGGGCGAAATGCCCGACGTCGGGCAGCACCTCGAGCCGGCAGTCCGGTCGGGCCTCGAGCGCCGAATAGGCGTGGGCGACCGGGATGATGGCATCCTGTTCGCCCCAGATCGCCAGCGTGGGCAGGTCTTCGCGCAGCTTCAACCGGTTCAGCGCGCTGACGGACTGGCCGCGGTAGTCGACCACCGACCGCAGGGTGCGCAGGAATGCGTCCCGGGTTCCGCGATCGGAGAACGACGAGTAGGCACTCCAGATCTCCGCGCCGCGCGGCGAGCGCAGACCGGCTGAGCTCAACCACGAGCGCACCGCGTTACCCGCGCGGATCACCGGGGGCGGCGCGATCACCGGCATCACCAACTCCGCACCCGGCGCCGCGAGCAGTCGCAGGATCAACCCGACGTCGGGTCCGAGTCCGCCGCTGCTGATCAACACGAGCCGGCGACAGTAGTCCGGATGCTGGTACAGGAACTGCATGGCCACCCCGCCACCGAGTGAGTGGCCGACAACGGTCGCCGACTCGACACCGAGTTCGTCGAGCAGGTCGCGCAGACCAACGGCAAAAGCACCCAGCGAATAGTCCGTCCGAGGCTTCTCCGACTGCCCGTGACCCGTGAGGTCGGGAGCCACCACGCGGTACTTCTTGGCGAGCTGCGGGATCACCGCCCGCCACGTGTCCGCACTACCTGCCATGCCGTGGATCAGCAGCAGGACCTCGTCGCCCTCGCCCTCGTCCACCACAGCTTGCTTGACCCCATGGATGTCGACGAACTTCGTTTCGCTCATCACGCCTCCTGTCGACTCGAGGCTCGATCTTACTGATCGGTAAGTTCACCTGGCAACATCGGGCACCGAAGCGCTCACAGCAGGCGTTCGGGGGTGATGGGTAGCGAGGTGATGCGCCGGCCGGTGGCGTTGAACACGGCATTGGCGATGGCGGGCGCGACACCGATCATCATCAGTTCGCCCAGGCCCTTCACTCCGATCGGGCTGGCGATGGTGTCCTCTGCGGGCAGGAAGGTGGCGTCCAGCGCGGGTACATCCGCGTTGACGGGAACCAGGTAGTCGGCGATGTTGGCGTTGACGACCCGCCCGTCGCGGTGGTCGATGTGCGAATCCTCGAGCAACGCCATGCCGATCCCCCACACCATCCCGCCGAGTGCCTGGCTGCGAGCGAGTTTCGGGTTGATGATCCGCCCGGCGTCGTAGAAGGCGTCCATCCGCCGGACCCGTACGGTGCCGAGCAGTTCGTCGACGGCCACCTCGGCGAACACCGCGCCGTAGGACCAGATCGAGTAGTCGTCGATCCGGTCGTCGGGATTCCAGGTGTGTTCGGACTCGAGGTGAGTCCAGCCGCGTCGGTTCAACAACTGCTGGTAGGTCTCGCCGCGGTTCGGTTCGTCAATGAGCGACATCCGCCCGCACGAATCTGTCCCGCAGCAGGGTTCCGGCGTGCGCCACCCCCGAACCCACGCTGGCCATCGTCTGCTGCGCTCCGTGCATCGGCGCCTCGGGAAAAAGGCTGTCCCCCAGATCAAATCGAACACGATCTGTCGGCAGGCCCAGCGCATCGGCGGCGACCTGCGTCATGGACGTGTACGTTCCCACCCCCATGTCACTGCTGGCCGTGACAACATCCGCGGTACCGTCGGCGTCGATCCTCACCGAGACACTGCAGGGGCTGCTGATCGAATGGTAGACAGCGCTGGCCACACCCGGACCGGGGTCGGAGTCGGGGATCCGCATGTCGCGCAGCACCATTGCCACGGTGGGATGGTCAAGCGGTAGCCGGCATCGGTGCCGATCGCGTTCACGGTCACGCCTCCCAGACGCGGCCCGCGAACGCTTTGTCGACTTCGGTGTGGAACAGGTGGTTGGAGTAGTTGCTGATCGTCTTGACCGAGATCGCCAGCAGCACCTGCAGGACGTCGGTCTCGGTGAACCCCGCGGCGAGGAAGGCGTCGAGATCGGCGCCCGTGGGTAGCCCACGGGATTCGACCATCGCGG
>NZ_JBAUJR010000040.1:0-12066 GCF_049683935.1 Mycobacterium sp.
CGCTGTTCGGCAAGCCGTCGAGTGGCTTCCTGCAGATGCTCAACACCGGCGCGCCGCCCATCACTGTCGGCCCGGAGTACGCGGGAAAGACCCTCGACCTGTGCATCCCCGAAGACCCGGTCTGCTCACCGACCGGCGGCGACGGCGGTGCTCACGGCGCCTACGCGATCCGGGGTGTGACTGAGCAGGCGGCGGAGTTCGCAGCGGGCAAGCTCCCGCAGCCGGCGGCCGGCCCGAACGGCGACGGGGCGGCGACCGCTGGGGGTTGACACCCGTCAACAGTGTGGTCGGGCTCACTGTTAGGTTCACACGGTGGCTCGCACTGATCTCGTCATCGAACGCCCCACCGACCTCAGCGCCGACTGGCTGACCGCTGTTCTCGATCGCGGCAACATCACCGATTTCGCCTTCCAGCGGATCGGCACCGGCCAGATGAGCGAGTGCTACCGCATCACGCTGACCTACGACGAAGCCGAGTCGAGCGGTCCGGCCTCGGTGGTGCTCAAGGTCGCCGCCACCGACCCCAACAGCAGGCAGACCGGACAGGCACTCGGGCTCTACGAACGTGAAGTGCGGTTCTACACCGACGTCGCGCCGGGATTGTCCGGGCCCGTGGCACCGTGTCACCACGCTGCCTACGACCCGCAGACCGGCGCCTTCGATCTGCTGATCGGAGATGCCGCGCCCGCGGTCGTGGGCGACGAGATCCTCGGGGCCACAGTCGAACAGGCGCACCTGGCACTGGCCGAGCTCGGCAAGGTGCACGGCCCGCTGTTGGGCAGCACGTCGCTGACCGCAAGCGAATGGCTCAATCGCGAATCACCGCTGAATCAGGCCCTGGTCGCTCAGCTCTGGGCCGGGTTCTCCGAGCGATTCGGCGATGCCATCAACCCGAGGCATCGGATCGTGTGCGAGCGTTTGGTCGGCGCCTTCGACGGCTACCTCGCCGCCGAGGCAGCATCGGACCGGGTTCACGGTCTGGTCCACGGCGACTACCGGCTCGACAACATGCTCTTCGGTGAAGCCGGAGCCGACCGCGCGCTGACCGTGGTGGACTGGCAGACCGTCACGTGGGGACCCGCATTCACCGATGTCGCGTACTTCCTCGGCTGCGCCCTGCCGACAGAGGCGCGCCGGGACAACTACGACGCACTCTTAGGTGCCTACCATCACGCGCTGGAGAGCGCCGGGGCGACGATCGATCGTGATGTCGTCCGTGACGGGGTGCGCCGACAGAGCTTCTTCGGCGTGATGATGGCGATCGTGTCGTCGATGCTCGTCGAGCAGACGGAGCGCGGTGATCAGATGTTCATGACGATGCTGGCGCGACACTGCGAACATGTGCTCGATACCGACGCGCTCGCGGTGCTTCCGGAAGTGGCTGCGCCCGAACCACTTTCACCCAGCGGCGAGGACGAGGGCCCGCATGCACCGGGCGGCGAGGAGCTGTGGAACGAGAGCTGGTACTTCGACTTCGCCGACGCCGGCCAGGACGTGGGTGGCTGGGTGCGACTCGGGTTGGTGCCCAATCAGAACACCGCATGGATCAACGCGCTGCTGTGCGGCCCAGACGTGCCGACCGTCGCGATCGTCGACTTCGCTGTTGAGCTGCCGACAGAATCGTCCGAGATCAACACCGAGACAGCGCAACTCACCTTCGAAGCGATCGAGCCCCTGCAGACCTACCGGGTGACCGTTCGTGGGCGCGGCGAGTCATATGACGATCCGGCGGCGCTGCTGCGGGGCGAGGCGGGGCGACCGACGGAGCTGACGATGGACCTCACCTGGACGACGGCGGGCACTCCCTACCAGTACCGCATCACCCCGCGCTACGAGATCGCCTGCACCGTCTCCGGGACCGTGACGGCCGATGGCCGGCAGTACCGACTCGACGGCGTCGCCGGGCAGCGCGACCACTCCTGGGGGGTGCGCGACTGGTGGGGAATGGACTGGGTGTGGAGCGCCCTGCACCTCGACGACGGCACCCGCCTCCACGCTGTCGACATCCGCATCGACGGAATGCCGCCGATCGGGATCGGCTACCAGCAACCGCCGCACGCCGGACTCACCGAACTGACGTCGATCACAGCGCAGGCCGCGTTCGCCGACAACGGATTACCCACCTCGACCACATTGGCGCTCGAGCCCGGCGGACTCACCCTCGACGTCGACATCCGCGGTCACGCCCCGGTGCGGCTCACCGCCGACGACGGCCGGATCAGCTACTTCCCCCGCGCCTGGGCGGCCGTCAGCACCAGTGACGGCCGCTCCGGGATCGGTTGGCTGGAGTGGAACCGCAACACGCGCTGAACGGCCGTCACTTCCGCGACCGTCGCGTTCCCTTCTTGACCAACGCACGCTTGCGCGGCGCCGACTTGTCGACCGGGATCTTCGACGGCGCCACCGCCGACGCCATCACAGCATCGGCGCGGTCCCACACCCGATGCTTTCCCAAGGCGGTGACCAGTTCGGTGGTGAAGGACTTGTCGGCATCGCTACCGATCAGCACACCCGGCGCGGCACGGTCGATGCCGGCGGCGTCGAGCAACGAGACACCGTCACCCCATGCGCCGAGGGCCTTGCAGTGCCGGAATAGTTCCTGCAGCAACACCACGACCTTGATGTCGTTGGTGGGCGTGGTTCCCGCCGCCACCACGACCGCGTCGAACTCGATAGACCGGGCGGTGGCGAAGGTCCGGTCCACCACAACGGCGCGGCGGCCTGATTTCAGGGTGCCACCGACGGGCGCGGTCACCAGCACCTCGACGCCCAGCTTTCCCAGCGACTTCGTCAGTGTCGTCACAGCTGCCAGATCGGAGCCCGCGTCTGCGATGACCGCGACCTTCCGACCGGCGACAGGGCCGGGCTCGGTGACGATCTGGGACAGTGCAGCGGAGGTGACGACGTTCTCCGGCGGGTTGCCCTTCGGCGCAGGGAGTCCCAGGCCTTCGGCAACCTGGCGGCACAGGTCGGTGTCGACGTTGGCCAGCACCTCCAGTTCGCGTTCCTTGATCACCTTCTCGTAGCACTTACCCAGCTCGAAGGTGAACGCCTCGATGATGTGCACCTGTTCGACCTTGGTCAGGCTCTGGTAGAACATCGCGGCCTGGCTGAAGTGATCTCCGAACGAGACCGGTTCGGCCCGCTCGACCGGACCGTCGACGTGACGAGGTGTGGGCACGTAGCCGCCTTCGTCAGCGGTGGCGACGAGGGGTTCACCTCCATCGATGCTGTTACGCAGATACGGCGCCTGCCCGGTGTGGACGGCGGTCTGATGCATCCCGTCACGAAGCATGTCGTTGACCGGGCAGTGCGGCCGATTGATCGGGAGTTGGGTGAAGTTGGGTCCGCCCAGTCGAGTGAGCTGGGTATCGAGGTAGGAGAACAGCCGCGCCTGCATCAGCGGGTCGTTGGTGACCTCGATTCCGGGGACCAGGTTGCCGGTGTGGAAGGCGACCTGTTCGGTCTCGGCGAAGTAGTTGGTCGGGTTGCGGTCCAACGTCAGCTTGCCGATGAGGTGCACCGGCGCAAGTTCCTCGGGGACGATCTTCGTCGGATCCAGAAGGTCGATGCCCTGGAAGGTCTCGGAGTCATCGTCGGGCATCACCTGGATTCCGAGCTCGTATTCCAGTGGTGCACCCGCCTCGATGCCGTCGGCCATGTCACGGCGATGGAAGTCCGGGTCGACACCCGCGGCGATCTGCGCCTCTTCCCACACCAGCGAGTGCACTCCGGCGACGGGCTTCCAGTGGAACTTCACCAGGCTGGTGGCACCGCGCTTGTTGACGAGCCGAAAGGTGTGGACACCAAAGCCTTCCATTGTCCGGTACGAACGCGGGATGCCCCGGTCGCTCATGTTCCAGAAGACGTGGTGGGTCGCCTCGGTGTGCAGCGACACAAAGTCCCAGAACGTGTCGTGTGCCGATTGGGCCTGCGGGATCTCGCGATCCGGGTGAGGCTTGCCGGCGTGGATGACGTCGGGGAACTTGATGCCGTCCTGGATGAAGAACACCGGAATGTTGTTGCCGACGAGGTCGAAGTTGCCTTCGTCGGTGTAGAACTTCACCGCGAACCCACGGGTGTCACGCACGGTGTCGGCGGATCCGCGCGAGCCCAGCACCGTGGAGAACCGGCAGAACACCTCGGTCTTCTTGCCCTTGGCCAGGAAGCCCGCCTTGGTGACATCGGCGGCGTTTCCGTACGCCTCGAAGGTGCCGTGCGCGGCGGCACCACGTGCGTGCACCACCCGCTCCGGGATCCGCTCGTGGTCGAAGTGGGTGATTTTCTCGCGGAGGTGGAAGTCCTCCATCAGCGTCGGCCCCCGGGGGCCCGCCTTGAGAGAGTGATCGGTGTCGGGCAGTCGGAGGCCCTGCGCGGTGGTCAGATAGCGGCCGGTCTGCGCACGCGAATCTGGCTGTCCTGCAGCGTCTTCGGGTGCGCCCGCGGGGCCAACGGCGGCGGGGGCGTTCTGGTCGCGGTTACGTGATGGGGGCATGGATGCTCCAAGCGATTGCTGATCGATGGCGGTCGCCGAATCGGGCGGACCAGGCCGGCGCGAGGGGCTGTGCGCCAGTAGTCGGTGGTACCCGCTGTCACGGCGGACAAACGTCGCCCCGGGAACGAACCGGCCCCGGCGATGGACGCCGGGGCCAGTGGGGCTGTTCTACGACGACGGATCAGGCTGCGTTGCCCCGCAACGCGTCCCGGGCACGATCCAGCAGCGATGCGAAAGGGCCCACGGCGAAGTTGGCGAAGGCCGACTCCACGCCGGCGTGCGGGTGCGTCGGAGCGATCCTCTCGGCCATCTCCACCGCGGTGGCGAGCTTCGCCAACTCTGCCGGGTCCAGCTGCTCCGCGAGCAACGTGAACTCCTCGGCCTCCTCCCGCTCGGCGTGCTCCAGCACCGCCGCCTGCAGGTGGATCAGGCCCTTGCTGAAGTCCGCTGTGCCGCAGGGGATGTTCTCGAGTTCGCCGAGCGCGACCTTGGCGTCGTGTTCCTCGGTGAGGCGGGCGTCGACGACCTCGCGGCCTCCGTCGATCTTCCGGCGTACCCGCGGGTGCACCATCATCTCCTCGGCTGTCTCGTGCACCGCCAGCAGGGTCCGCAGCCGGGTGAAGGCTGCTTGCTGCTCGGTGGCGTCCTTGGCGTCAAGGGTCTCGACGAACAACGCCTTGATCGCCTCGTGCTGTTCTTTCAGGTAGGTGACCACGTCACCGGGGTTGCTGACAGGTTTTTTCGACACGATGGATGACCTCCGTGATTGGGCTGATGGCTGCGCGAGGGGCTGTGCGCTGCCGAGGCTTACCCGCCGGAGACCGACGACAATCAGCTGTTGGCGCGATCCGCCTGACGTTTCGCCTTTTCGGTCTCGGCCAGTTGTTCGACCCGATCGGCCTTGGCCCGCTTGGTCGAGGCTTCAGCGCGCTTGGCGGCCGCATCGTCCAACCTGGCTTCGGTGGCTGCAACCACGGCTTGCTCGTCGTCCCGAATCGCCTCCCGCTCAGCTTTCCTCGCAGCTTCGACCGCTGATGCCTGTCGGCTTGCGGTCTCGTCGGCTTCCTTCTTCGCAGCCGCTGTGCGTTGCTGTGCCGTCTCCGCGGCGCGGGTCGCGCGCTGCTGAGCTGACCGCTGCGCCTCCTCGACCTCCTGCGCACGCTCTGCACGCGCGTCTTGCTGCTCCTGGCTCGCCTCGGAGAGTTTCGCTTCCTTTGCGGCGTCGGCCTTCTCACGCTTGGCGGTGGCCGCCGCATCCAGCCGGGCGGCGCGCGACAGCGCATCGCTGCGCTCGACGAGTGCCGATCCCCTGGTCTGCAGGTTCACGTCCCCCAGGGCCGAACCGACCGCTGCGTCCAACGATCCCAGCGATCGCTCGTAGAACAGCCGCGCGGGCGTCTCGGCGTCGAACCGGGTCATCACCCGGTCCTCGATGAGCTGAAGGGGCACTCGGGCGATCCGGTACTGAAGTCTCAGAATCGCGACCGGCACGCTGGCGATGTTCATTGTCCACTCCTGTGTCTTGCTGTTGTTCACGGCAGATCGGCTTCCTCGGTGATGCCCTCTGCACGCTGCCTGAGGGCTTCGGCCTGTTGCTTGGCGTTGTCGGTAACCTTCACCGCGGTCTCGTGCTCGGCGGTCGCTGCCACCACATCGTCACGCGCAGCCTCGACCTCAACGTTTTCCCGGGCCTTGGCCCGACTCGCCTCGACTTGCGCTTCGGTCTGAGCTGCCACCGCTTCGGCGGCGACGCCATCGCGGGCAGCCTGTTCTGCCATCCGCTTCTCGTCTTGCTTCTGCGCCTGGATGGCACCCTTGATCTCCGCGGCCTCGCTGTCGACCTGCTGCCGTTCGCGAGCAAGCTCGGCCTCGGCTCCCGACAGTTCGGTGCGGGCTTCGTCCACCTCGGCGTCCGCAACGGCCTCGGCGATGTTCGCTTCCTTGCGCTCACGGGCCTGCGCTTGATCGAGTTGGCCCTCGGCGGTCAACGAATCGTTACCGATCACCGCACCGGCGATCTCCTTCGCCTTGCCTTTGACCGAGTCCAGCAATCCCTCGCGGGCCTGTCCGGCCTTGTCCTGATCGCTCATTCACAAACTCCTCTCGACAGCCCACGCCCCCAGATGGAGCGCAACTGGATGCCCCCGAGACATTCCCTGCTGAAGGTGGTTCAACCCTCGATGCGGAGCGCGCTTGCTCACATCTGGTCCGCGCCCGCCGGGAGGGATATTCCGGCGGAGAACGGGTAGCTCAGACGAGCCCGGCGGAGTTCGTCCGCCAAGACTGATAGAGGAGACATCCGTGATCGGAACAATCATCGGCGCCATAGTCGTCGGACTCATCGTGGGCGCCCTGGCCCGCCTGATCATGCCCGGCAAGCAGAACATCGGCGTGATCATGACCGTGGCGCTGGGTGCCGTCGGTTCCTTCGTCGGCACGTGGGTCACCTACCAGTTGGGGTACTCGAACGAGAACGGCGGGTTCGAGATCATCCCGTTCCTGGTGGGGATCATCGTGGCGATCCTGCTGATCGCGGCCTACCTCGGCATCACCGGCAAGCGCAGCGGCCGGGTGCAGCGCACCGGTCGCTGATCCCGGGCACTCCGGTGCCGGCGGCCGGCGGGTACACAATGGATGTCATGGTGGTCCGCGAGCTAGACACAGTCCGGCGGCAGATCGGCCGGGCGGTCTTCGGAATGGTCGCCGGACCGGATGGTCCGAGCAACAGAGCGCAGATCCACGAGACTCCGGGACCCCGGTGGTTCGGTGAGGACCGGCCCATCCGGCGGGTGCACGGCGACGCGTCGATGTTCGTCGGCGGGCTGCGCGCGCTGCTGCTGCAGTCCCTGCATCCGCTGGCGATGGCGGGCGTCGCGGGGCACTCCGACTACCGTGGCGATCCGTGGGGGCGGCTCGCCCGAACCAGCACATTTCTGGCGGTCACCACCTTCGGGCCGTCGGCTGACGCGCAGCGCGCCGTGGACCGGGTACGGGGAATCCACACCCGGGTGCGCGGAACCGCGGCCGACGGTCGGCCCTACCACGCCACCGACCCGCACCTGCTCGAATGGGTGCACATCGCGGAGATCGACAGCTTCTTGCGGGCCCATCAGCTCTACGGCGCCGCGCCGCTGGACCAACGCGGCCGCGACGACTACGTCGCCGACACCGCGCGGGTCGCGATGGCGCTGGGAGTTCCCGACCCCCCTCGCACCGAACAGCAGCTCGCCGATCGGATCGAGGCCTACCGCCCCGAGTTGGAGAGCACCGCGGCCGCGCTCGACGCAGCACGGTTCCTGTTGTTGACTCCTCCGCTCCCGTTGATCGCCCGGCCTCCGTACGCGGTGTTGGCGACGACCTCGGTGGCGATGTTGCCGCCGTGGGCGCGAGCACCACTGCGACTGCCCTACCTGCCGCCGGTGGAGGCGACGGTGGTCCGCGCGACCGGCCGGGTGCTGGTCGGTGGCATCCGCTGGGCGATGACGGCCGATCGCTGAGCGTTGCCGACCGGTTCACCCCATCCGAGCGGTGGACAACTCCTGGAGATAGACCTCGAGATCGGTGTATCCGTGTGTCGAGAGTTGACCGGCGTTGTGGTTGGCGGCAGCGGGATTCAGCCCCCTGGCGATCTCCCAGATATCAGGCATGCCATCACCGTCGGTGTCCACAGGCGCGGTGGGGGGAGTTCCTGAATACGGCGGAAGCAGGGCGTCGTCGGCGGGGTTGATGTTCGGACTCGCCGAGGAGATCGTGTTCTCGGCGATGAACTGGAGCAGACGTCGGTCCATCGGGTCTCGGGGCCATGCACCGGCACGGTCGAGGAGCACCATCGGCAAGTCGTCCGTGGGGGTGTAGGTGATGGCCGGGAAGTCATGTCGCGACGCGAGTCGTTCCGCCCTGCCCGCGGAATCGTCGGGGTCGGTGACCGAGGCGTAATCATTGCAGCAGTAGAAGAGTTCGTAGTCAGACCGCGTCGGGTAGAGGCTCATCTTGTTGCCGCTGACGTAGAGCCGGTTTCCCGGTACACGCAGAATCTGGTCGTCGAACATCCCATACGGGAACTGGGTGCCTGTCCGGAAATAGTTGTTGACGGCGTTGATGTTCCAGTAGATCGGATAGGGATTTCCGGCCGCATCGGTGACCACATTCGTGTCTGTCCCGAGGGCGACGAAGAATCGTGGATCCCAGTAGAGATTGTTGGACAACTCCAGATTCATCGTGGACCCGGCAGCGGCCAGGGACTCACGGCTGCCTTCCGGCAGCCGACCTTCGATCCGGTTGAAGATGTTGTGGTGCAATGAGACACTGTCCAGCCCGAAGCCATGAGCAGGGTTGGAGTAGTTCATCAACACGCCGCCGTAGAACGAATGACCGCCCAGGGTCTCGGCGATGATCGAGTTCTGGATGGTGATGTTGTTCGAGTACGAGATCTCCACCGCCTCGTCGGTCGCGTTGCCGATGGAGACGTGATCGACGATCGCGTTGCGGGTGTATCGGAGACGCAGTCCGTCATCGCTGTGGCCATCGGTTCCCGGGCGGATACGCACGTGCTGGAGGATCCAGTTCTCGGCAAAATCCGAAGGCCTCCGGACGGTTTGATCCTGATAGGGAGTTTCGTCGGTGACAAATCCGCGGATCGTTATTCCGCCAGGAGAACTCTGGCCGGCAATCGTCATGTCGCCGTTTGTCAGATGAATCTGGGCATCGATCAACCCGCTGACCTTGAAGAGGATGTACTTGGCGCCCGGTTGGTCGATCGCCCACTGCAGCGAACCCACCCCGGACGCATTGGTATTGGTGACGTAGACGACGCTGCCGCCCCGACCGCCCGTGGCAAGGCTGCCGAACCCCTCGGCCCCGGGGAACGCGACCAGAGGCGCTGTCGCCGCCGACCCGATCGCCACGGTGACCGGCACAGTCGCCGTCGCGCCGTGACCGTCATCGATGATGACGTCAAACGTGTCGGATCTGTCGGCGGCGGTGGCGGTGGGTGCCGCGGCGTTCTCCCGCGCTGCGGGAGTGGGGGTGTAAGTCAGCCAGCCCGCCGACGTGACGACCACTGCGCCCTTCGACGTTGTGGTTGATCCGCTGTAGGTGAGGGCATCTCCGTCGGCGTCCCGGCCGAGGACCGTGCCGGTCACCACACCCGTGACCGGGTCCGGGTTCCCGACGACGGCGCTTCCCGTCGGCGCGGTGTTGGGCCGCGAGAACGGCGCGACGACCACCGATACAGTGGTGGCGCTTGTGTGCCGGCTGTTGCCGAACAGTCCGAAGCTCAGGAGGTTGATCCAGCCGAGGAACCCGTGGATGTGGAAGCCGCTGTCCTCGTCGCTGACGGTGACCTCGAACGAGTCGGTGGTGCCGGAGTGCGCAAAGATGCGGTCCGGGTTGTACAGGTAGCTGCCGTCGGGGTTGATCACCACAGTGCCGCGCAGCGGGCTTCTGGTGACGGTGTAAGTCTGGGCGTGGCTGTCGGGATCGGCGACGTTGAGCATGCCGGTGACCACACCGTTCGCGGCCTGGCCATCCTGGGTCGGGTTCAGGGTCGGAGTCTGATTGTTGAACAACGCCGCAATGCCGCTGAAGAAATCGGCGACCGGGTTGGCCGACTGCGGCGTGACCGGTTGCACGCCGGCCGCTCGGGCTGCCGGCTGAGCGCTGAGCCATGGGCCTGAGGCCGAGGCGGTCGCGGTGTCGGACGGCGCCACCGCGTCAGGCGCCACGATCGTCAGATCGGCCTCGGTCGTCTCGTCCGGTTCGGCCGGATCGGTCAGCACCGTCACGCCAGTGCTCGTGGGTAGCTCATCAACCGCGGCCGGCGCGTCCTCCGCGGTCGCCGGGTCGGATTCCCCGGCCTCCTCCGACGCGTCGCGTCCCACCTCATCGCTGCCGTCGTCGGCGGTCGCGGCTCGTCCAGAGTCAGGACGCTTCACTGGTGCCGCGCCGGTGCCGTCGCGATCGACTGCTGTCCGACTCCGGTGCGACGTCGCGACGTCATCTGCCGCGGTGGCGGAGGCGGCGGAATCCTCGGTTTGCGCCGACCTTCGTTCCGACGACGTGGAGTCCTCGGACGATGGCTCAGCAAAAGCGAGGCCGCTGCCTCCCATCGCGATTGCGGTGCCGACGACCGACATCGCAGCGATCACCACGAGTCGTGCAGCGAACGTCGTCGCGTCCATCGCGTCTCCCTCAATCGTGTGGGGAACCGAGCGATCCAACAAGATCAACACGCCTTGACGGGTATGTCAATACCGCCTGATCGAGGTATTTGAACTGTTCAGGACATTGACTCTGGATCAAGTCGGCCTCTGTCGTCCATAACGCGACCCCACCGATGGCGGGGTCGGCGGTGCGACCTGAACCCGGTCAGGCAAAATGCATGCCAATGTCCTCCTCCCTCGGCGACGTGCTCGCCACACTGCGACTCGAGCAAGTCCACTCGAGGCTTTTTGTCGGCCAGCAACTTCCCGCGCCGGCCAATCACATCCTCGGCGGACACATCTCGGCCCAGGCCTTGCTGGCAGCGAGCCTCACCGCGCCGGGCCGGACACCGCACAGCGTGCACACGTATTTCCTGCGGCCCGGCGACTCGCGGCGGCCAGTGGCCTTCGAGGTCGCCGATCTGCAAGACGGCCGGACGTTTTCAGCGCGCCGGGTCACCGCCCGCCAGGACGACCAGATCCTCCTCGAAGCGATGTCGTCATTCAAGATCGTCGATGCCAGATCCGCTGAGGTCGTCTACCAGCCACCGATTCCGCAAGTGCCCGAACCGGACTCGCTACCGTGGGTGCCGCCGCATTTCGCCGAATCCGAGGGCGTCACCGAAGGTCAGTGGGCCAGCCTGCGATGGTTCGAGCGCCGGATCGTCGACACCGAGCAGTCCCCGCCCGCACGGGCGCGGATCTGGTGGCGACCCGACGGGGAGGTACCCGACGACCCGGTACTGACGGCGAGCCTGGTGGCCTACCTGTCGGCGGTGACGTTGACCGAGCCTGCGTACGCGGCTCGCGGAGGTATCGGCGTCTCCGCACAGCGTGACCACTCGGTGTGGTTCCACGCACCGGCGGTGCTCTCGGATTGGCTTCTCTACGAACAGTCTTCGCCCAGCAGCGCCGACTCGCTGGCGCTGGCGAGTGGGACGATGTTCAACCGCGACGGCACCCTGGTCTGCACCGTGCGGCAGGAGATGTACTTCCCGCCATCGCGGCACTGACCCGACTCACCCGAACTCGATGACCTGCCTGACAGCCCTGCCGTCGGCGAGTTCGTCCATCGCAGAATTGATCTGGTCCAGCGTGACCGTCGAGGACACCAGCGCTTCGACGGGAAGCCTTCCCTCGCGCCACAACTCGACGAAACGCGGGATGTCTCGGGCGGGCACCGACGACCCCAGATAGCTGCCGATCAGCGAGCGGCCCTCGGCGACGAGACCCAGAGGCGACACACTGAGTCGAGCGTCCGGGCGGGGCAGCCCGACGGTGATGGTGCGTCCGCCGGGCGCCGTCAGTGCGATCGCGGCCTCCAGCGCGGCGGGGTGGCCGACCGCTTCGATCACCACCGCTGCCTTGATC
>NZ_JBAUJR010000041.1:0-6110 GCF_049683935.1 Mycobacterium sp.
GAGAACACGCACCCACCGAGGAACGTCCCCTCCAGCGAGCGGTAGCCGTGCACGCCGCCACCGCCGAAACCGGCGGCCTCGCCGGCGGCATACAGACCTGGCAACACCTCGCCGTCGCTGCGCAACACCCGCGAATCCAGGTCGGTTTCCAAGCCGCCCAACGACTTCCGGGTCAAGATGTGCAACTTCACCGCGATCAGCGGTCCGGCTTTGGGGTCGGTCAGCCGGTGTGGGGCGACGACTCTGCTGATGCGATCGGCGAGATAGCCGCGGGCGGCACGGATCGCGGTGATCTGGCTGTCCTTGGTGAACCGGTTGGCGACCTCGCGATCCCGTGCGGTCACCTCCGCTTCGACCATGGCGAAATCCAGCGGCTCGACGTCGGGGACCGCGTTCATCGCCGCGACCAGATCCCCGAGGCTGTCTGCGGTGACGAAGTCCACGCCCTTGTCGACGAAGGCGTGCACCGGCGCGGGGCCTTTCCTGCCCCGCTCCAGGACTCCGCGGACACTGCGACCCGTCAGATCGGGGTTCTGCTCCTGGCCGGACAGGCCGAACTCCTTGTCGATGATGCGCGAGTTCAGCACGAACCAGGTGTAGTCGTGGCCGGTCTTGGCGATGTACTCCAGCGTCCCGAGGGTGTCGAACCCGGGGTACAGCGGCGCGGGCAGTCGCCTGCCGGTGGCGTCCAGCCACAGCGACGACGGCCCGGGCAGGATGCGGATGCCGTGCATCGGCCAGATCGGGTCGTAGTTGGTGATGCCCTCCGTGTAGTGCCACATCCGGTCGCTGTTGATCAGGTTCCCGCCGGCTGTTGCCGAGATGTCGAGCATCCGGCCGTCCACGTGGGCGGGGACCCCGCTGAGCAGTTGTTCGGGGACCCGCCCCATGCGGGCAGGCCAGTTCTTGCGGACCAGGTCGTGGTTGCCGCCGATCCCACCGCTGGCGACGACGACCGCTTGCGCGCGAAATTCGAAGTCCCCTGTGGTTTTTCGTGACGACGTGACACCTCGCGCAGCGGTGGACGGTTCCAGCACCGCCCCGCGCACCCCGACGACCGCCCCGCCCTCGACGATGAGTTCGTCGACGCGGTGCCGGTGGGCGAAGCGCACCCCGGCCAGTCGACGCGCGAAGATGTCGACCAGGGCCGGCCCGGTGCCCCAGGTGACGTGGAATCGCGGCACCGAGTTGCCGTGTCCGCGGGCGTCGTAACCGCCCCGCTCGGCCCATCCCACCAATGCGAACGTCTGCAGGCCCCGGTCGCGCAACCAACTGCGTTTCTCTCCGGCGGCGAAGTCGACGTAGGCGTGCGCCCACTGCCTGGGCCAGTGGTCTTCGGGCCGGTCGAACCCGGCGGTGCCCAGCCAGTCCTGCAGCGCGAGTTCGTGGCTGTCGCGGATACCCAGGCGGCGCTGCTCGGGGCTGTCGACGAAGAACAACCCGCCGAACGACCAGAACGCCTGACCACCGATGTTGGCTTCGTTCTCCTGGTCGACGATCAGGACACGACGGCCCCGTTCGACCAGCTCGCAGGCGGCCACCAGCCCCGCCAGTCCGGCACCCACCACGATGACATCAGCGTCAGCCATGGGCCCAATCTACGACCGGCGACTGCTACGCGGCGTCAGACAGCGCAGTTGCGGTCCGCCACTCGTAGACGGTGGGCACGCAGGAGTGCATCAGCGCCAGATCGACCGCGTCGAGCATCGCCTGCCGGGCCCCCGGCCGGCGCAGGTGCCGGGCGGCGACAGCCACCCGGACGACGCCCCCGCGTCGAGCGGTGCGCTCGGCCGACAGCACGAGAGTGCGACACCACCACGGCTCGGCGAGGAAGCCTTCCCCGATGCCCAGCACGCGGGTCCGCACGGTGGTCTGACGAACCAGGTCGGTGATTCCGGCCAAACCGGCCAGCAGGCGGAACCCGTTGCGGGGCAGTACCGTGACCGCACCCTGGGAGATGTTCCAGCCCGGTGCGGCGAACAGTCGGGTACGCAGACCGAGGTGCTCGAGGGTGCGGTCGGCGGCCATCAACCGCAGGTTCGCCTCATGGGCCGGCAGTGCGGCGAACTCGCCGCGTCGCGCCTTGGTGGCAGCCTCGTCGAAGCCGTTCAGTACGATCGCGTCTCCGTGGGCGCGCCGGTCGACCAGCCAGCCAACCGTGGCTGCGTCGCGGTCGAGTCGGTACCCACCCTTGAGGCGCGGCGCCACCAGGAACGATCCGGGGACACCCCGGGCGTCGAGTTGGGCGCTGAAGGCGTCGACGTCGGGAAGCGTGCGGTCGCTGACCCCGGAGATCGACACGATCAGTTGTCCCGCCACACCCGCAGTGTCGCAATGGCAGGTGTCCAGACGGTGGACAACACTGCGCCCCCAGGTGACGGTTCGTTTAGCGCGGCAAGACGGCCTCGATCGCCGACACCACCTCGGGCGCGTCGGGCGTGGTGCTCGGCCGGAACCTCGTGATCTCGGTTGCGCCGGGGGCGAGCAGGAACTTCTCGAAGTTCCACTGCACGTCGCCGGCCTCACCCTGATCGTCGGCGGCTTTGGTGAGCTCGGTGTAGAGCGGATGCCGGTCCGGGCCGTTGACCTCGGTCTTGGCCAGCAGCGGGAAGGTGACCCCGTAGGTCGTCGAGCAGAAGGTCTGGATCTCCTCTGCCGTGCCGGGCTCCTGACCCATGAACTGATTGCACGGCACCCCGATGACCGTCAGGCCGCGGCCGCTGTAGTCCCTCGCGAGCTGTTCCAGGGCGGCGTACTGCGGTGTCAGCCCGCACTTGGAGGCGACGTTGACGATCAATGCAGCCCCGTCGGCCAGTTCAGCGAGCGTGGTGGACCGGCCGTCCAGTGTGGTGAGCGCGATGTCGGTGATCGGTGTGTCGGTCATGACCGCGACCGTACCCGCGGCTCACTTCGCCACGAGCCGGGAGTCCCCGGTCATCGATGGCCGTCCACACCAGCCCTGTCGAGCAGCCACGCGTACTGGAACGCGGCTTCCTTCCAGCGTTCGTACCGGCCGCTGATGCCCCCGTGTCCGGCGTTCATCTCCGTCTTGAGCAGTACCTTGGCTGCGTCGCTGCCCGGATCGACCTGCGCGTGACGCAGCGCGGCAACCCATTTCGCCGGCTCGACGTAGTACACCCTGGTGTCGTTGAGCGATGTCATGGCCAGGATCTCGGGATAGTCCTTGGCTTCGACGTTCTCGTAGGGCGAATAGGACTTCATGTAGCGGTAGACGTCGGGGTCCTCCAGTGGGTTTCCCCACTCGTCCCACTCGGTGACGGTCAACGGCAGCGACGGATCCAGGATGGTGGTCAGTGGATCCACGAACGGAACCGCGGCCAGGATTCCTGCGAACAGTTCGGGCGCCAGGTTGGCCACCGCGCCCATCAGCAGACCCCCGGCACTGCCTCCGTAGGCCACCAGGTTCTCCGGCTTGGTCACGTCGGTTCCGACGAGATGAGCTGCCACCGCGATGAAGTCGGTGAACGTGTTCCGCTTCTCCAGCATCTTGCCGTGCTCGTACCACGGCCTGCCGAGTTCGCCCCCGCCGCGCACATGGGCGACCGCAAAAACCATTCCGCGATCGAGCAGCGACAACCGCGCGATGGAGAACCTGGGATCCTCGCACGACTCGTAGGCGCCGTAGCCGTAGAGCAGCACCGGCGCCGGGTATCGCAGGCCGGCCCGGTGGATGATCGATATCGGGATCCGTGCGCCGTCGGGCGCCACCGCCCAGTCGCGTTTCTCGACGTAGTCCTCCGCACGGTAGTCCCCCAGCACGGGTTGCTCCCGCAGCAGAGTTCGGTCACCGGAGGACAGGTCGAGGTCGTAGATGCGTACCGGGGTGACGAACGACGTCGCGCCGATGCGCAGTTTGGGCGCGCTCCAGTTCGGGTTCGCCGACAGGCCCACCGACATCAGTTCCGACTCGAAGGTGACGTCCTCGGCGTCGCCGTAGCCCGAATCCGTCAATGGCCACAACTGAATTCGAGGAAGAGCAGCCTTGCGGTAGCTGACCACCAGATGTTCGGCGAATGCGTCCACGGAGTCCAGTCGCACATCGGCGCGATGGTCGATCAGCGTGCGCACCGAGGTGGGCTCGTCGACCGGGGCCTCGACGAGCGTGAAGTTCTCCGCTCCCTCGTTGTGCAGGATCAGGAACCTGTCCTGACCACCGATGACCGCGTGGTCGACCGAGTACTCGATGCCCTCGCGGCGCGGCCACACGGTGGCGAACTCGGCCTGCGGATCCGTGGCGTCGCCGTAGCGGAGTTCGGAGGTGACCGCACTGCCGGCGGCGATGATAACGTACTTGTTGCTGCGGGTCCGGCCGACAGCGACCCAGAATCGTTCGTCCGCTTCGTGATGAACGCGTTCAGACGGTTGTCCGGCCCCCAACTGGTGCCGCCACACGGTGTCCGGGCGCCAGGCGTCATCGACGGTGACGTAGTAGACGGTGCGGTTGTCCGCGGCCCACGTCGCGCCGGCGCCGACGTCGATGATCTCGTCGTCGTAGCGCTGGCCGGTCTCGAGGTCCTTGAATCGCAACGTGTACCGCTCGTCACCTTTGACGTCGACCGAATAGGCCAGGGTCTTGCCGTCGACACTGACCGTCGCCGCGCCGAGCGAGAAGAACTCGTGCCCTGCGGCCTCGACGTTCTCGTCCAGCAGCACCTGCTCGCCGGGGATCTCGGTGTGCTCGTCGAACTGCGGCGGCGTCCAGTCTTCGGGATCGGCGACAGGGCAACGGCATTGGACACCGTACTGCTTGCCTTGGAAGCTGCGACCGTAGTACCACCAGTCTCCCCGGCGGGTGGGCACCGAGAGATCGGTCTCCTTGGTCCTGGCCTTGATCTCGTCGAAGATCTTCTGCCGCAGGGGCTCCAGATCCGCGGTCACGTGCTCGGTGTAGGCGTTCTCGGCCTCCAGGTGATCGATCACCTCCTGGCTGGACTTGTCGCGCATCCACTCGTAGGGATCGATGAACAGGTCGCCGTGGTGCTCCCGGCGGTGCTCCACCCGCTTTGCGGTGGGTGACTTCACGCGGACACTCCGATCCAGTCGTCGAACTTCAGGCCCGAAATACGTTCGTAGGCTTCGATGTAGCGCGCTCTGGTCGCCTCGACGATCTCTGCCGGGAGTGCGGGGGGCGCGACGTCGGCGTTGCGGTCCCAACCCGACTCCGGTCCGGTCAGCCAATTGCGGACGAACTGTTTGTCGAAGCTGTTCTGGACGACACCTTCGACGTAGTCCGCCGCGCGCCAGTAGCGGGAGGAGTCGGGGGTGAAGACCTCGTCGGCGAGCTTCAGTTCGCCGGCCCCATCGACACCGAACTCGAACTTGGTGTCGGCGAGGATGATGCCCTTGGTCAGCGCGTGCTCGGCACCCTGGCGGTAGGTCTGCAGGGTGCGCTCGCGCAATTCTTCGGCCCGGGTGGCCCCGACGAGGTCGATGACGTCGTCGAAGGTGATGTTCTCGTCGTGCTGCCCGAGTTCGGCCTTGCTCGCCGGGGTGAACAACGGTTCGGCGAATCTGCTGGCCTCCGTCAAACCGGGCGGCAGCGCGATGCCGCACACCGTGCCGGTCTTCTGGTAGTCGATCAGCCCCGACCCGGTGAGGTACCCGCGGGCGACCGCTTCCACCGGCAACATCTCCAACTGCTCGACGACCAGGGCCCGGCCCAGCACCTCGGCCGGGATGCGCTCGTCGTCGGGTGGGCCCGCCAGATGGTTGGGCGAGGGGGCCGAAGAATTCAGCAAGCCGAAGAAGAACACGCTCATGGCCGTCAGGACGCGGCCCTTGTCGGGGATCGCCGAATCCAGGATGTAGTCGTAGGCAGAGATCCGGTCGGAGGCGACGAAGAGCAGGTGCCTGCTGTCGACCCGGTAGAGCTCACGAACCTTGCCGCTGGCCAGATGCTGGTAGTCGGACAGAGCGGGGCGCATCCGGCCAGCCTAACGGCCCTGGTGTGTTGTGATCGAACACATGAAATCGCGGTGGGTCCCCTACGCCACAACACCCGGTCGGCTGATGACACAGCTGTTCAGCGACGCGGTGGTGATCGCGTGGACAGCCATCTGGGTGTTCGTCGGCATCGCGGTGCACTCCGC
>NZ_JBAUJR010000042.1:0-5601 GCF_049683935.1 Mycobacterium sp.
AAGGCACGATGGGCAATGAGGTGGAAGCCCGCACTCAATGCGTTCGCGATCACCTTCAACGGCCGGATCACTCCGACTGGCAACTAACCAATGCCAGGATCAGATCCACCGTTTATCGGACAGTCCCACTGGATCCTGCTTTCTTGCCTGTGAAGGGTATTGACCAAGAGCGGGGACAATCCAGGGATTCATCGGCGCGCGGCAGGAGACCGAGATCAGGTGCATAGTGACAGAGATGCCCAACCAGTCCCCCTCCACCGAAGAGTTGGCGCGACGCGTCGGCGAGGCGAAGTTCGTGTCCCTTGTGACCTACAAGCGCGACGGCAGTGCGGTGGCGGCGCCGATGTGGGTCGCCCGGGACGGGGCTGACCTAGTCGTCTGGACGCCGGCAGATGCGTGGAAGGTCAAACGGGTGCGCCGCGATCCGCGCGTCGTGCTGATCCGCTCGGGTCGCACCGGGAATGTCGACCCCGTCGAGCCGTGCTTGCTCGGCACCGCGGTCGTCGAGGACGCTCCGGAGACGGTGGCGAAGGTCGAGCAGCTGATTCGCCGCAAGTACGGTTTCGAGTTCGTCGTCGTCACGACGATCGAGGCGGTCGTGGCCCGGGGGCGGAAAACCCGGGTCGCGCTGAGAATCTCCCCGCAGCAGGTGGAGTCGAAGGGCGGCTAGTGCGGCGCGGCGTCCGCCCCACCGTTCCGCAGGGGCGCCCGCGACTCTGGTAAAGCGCGGCGTCGGCCTGTGCGTACAGTTCAGCGATGCTGACGTCGGGCGAGTTGTGCGTGGCAGCGCCGAAGCTGACCCCCGGCGTCAGCCGTTCGACGTCGCGGAGGAATTGGTTGACAACCTCGGATGTGCCCCCTGCTATGCAGACGGCGAACTCGTCGCCGCCGAGTCGCGCCAGAACAGCCTGCCGAGGAACTGATCGTCGCCAGCGGTGCGCATACTCCTCGATGCGACGGTCCCCTGCCTGGTGTCCGTAGGTGTCGTTGATCTGTTTGAGGCTGTCGATGTCGAGGACGACGACAGTGACCGATGTGGACGCCCCGCGACGCCGCGTGAGCAGGTCCGTCGTGCCGATCTCCCACCCCGCACGGTTGAGTAGGCCGGTCAACGGATCTGTGCAGGCAGCGGTGAACATCGCGCGCACGAGCAGGCCGAAGGATTCAGCGGCCCCGACGATGGCGACGGCAATGATGAGAAAAGTGATCAGGCCGACGTGCGGCGCCGGGGCGACGGCGACGGCCGCCACGCAGGCGCCGGTGAGTGCGGCGATCAGGACCCAAGCCTGCCGGTTCGGATGGAACGCCCGGATGTACATCGCCAAGAACATCCGGGGCGATCAGACAGACGTACTCGGCGGTGAGCGAGACGTGGAACGCCATGACGACGGGGGTTGCCGCAATGGCCGCGGCGGTGGGCAACAGCAACCGTTCAGGCTTGACGGCCAGGTACACCAGCGCCGAGATTCCGAGGACGATGGCGGTGATTCCCCCGACCGGGTTGCCGTAGGCGATGTCGGTGCGCACCGGAAACAGTGTGAAGACCACACCGTAAGTGAAGAGGAAAGTGGTTGCGCCCAAATAGATCCGCAGCAGCCGCACGCGCTGCCTGCCGAGCACGCCGCCGCCTGCGCCGGCGAGCGAACTGAGGCGGTACATGACCGTTAACCTGCCCGGTGCCGCAGGTGGCCGTCAACAGGAGAATACGCGGTGACCGTAATTGAACCGCCACGGCCGCACCTGGGTCTCGAATCCTGTGGAGCTGAAGTGGGGCGGGCGGGGCTCGAACCCGCGACCAAGGGATTATGAGTCCCCGGCTCTGACCAACTGAGCTACCGCCCCGTCGCGACGTGCGCGGCAACCATGGTCGCACACGATCGCCTAGGCGAATATCGTCTGCCCCGCCTCGTCGACCTCGTATGTCTCGGTGCCCTCGGCGATCCGTGGCGTATCCGCGGCGAGCGACACCGCGATCTTGTTCGCCGCATTACGCATCACGTCGAGGGTGAGCTCGAAAGACTGCTTCTGCGAGAAGTGTTTCCGCACGCCCGAAGCGACCTCCGGGCTGACCTGCGATGGTGACCAGATCAGCGCATCTACATAACGCAACGCCGCCTTGTGTGCGTCGGTCAGCCCGTCGGCATTCTCGTAATCCTCGATCTGGCGATAGATGTCCTCCGACCCGCCCGCGTCGAGCGCATGGGTCTCGCGCAGGGATTTACACAGTCGGCAGTTGTGCGCCTCCGCCCCGCGCAGCCGCACGACCTCCGTTGTCACCGGGTCGAGGTCGCGCATCCGTGCCACCGCGGGCACGAAATTGTTCAGCAGCGCGTCCACCGGATCAGTGTCGTGATCCCACTGCACCTCGGTCATCCGCCCCGGGTGACCGAGATCAAGCACCTCACAGCCGGCCCAGACGCGCGGCACGAAGTCGGCGATGAAGATCGCGACCACCGTTCGGAAAGCGTTGGCGCCGGTGGTCTCCAGGAACCGTGCCCGCTGGTTGTCGCCGATGCCGGTCACATCGACCGCGAACTGATCGGCGAACGCCGCCAGGACGGACTGCTCCTCGGAGCCTTCGTCGGGAAGCTCAGCCGGCGCCGGCAACGGCATCAACGACAGCGCCCGCCCGCACATCAACCGGATCACGGCGTCGGCGCCGCTGTCCCCCGACGACAGCGCAACGAGTCCGGCCAGCCTCTCGGGCATCGTCATGTCGGTCACCACTGGATTATTGCGCCTGACTGACCGACGACATGTGAAAGTCGGGGATTCGCAACGACGGCATCTGTGCGCGTGTCGCCCAGTCACCCCACTCCCGCGGCAGGGTGACCTCGCTGACGCCGGCCTGGGTTGCCCGGCGCAGCAGGTCCAGCGGACTCTCGTTGAAGCGGAAATTGTTCACCGCGGCGGTGACGTCGCCGTCTTCGATCAGGTACACCCCGTCCCGAGTCAGGCCGGTCAGCAGCAATACCGACGGATCCACCTCGCGGATGTACCACATCGTGGTCAGCAACAGCCCGCGCTCGGTGGCGGCGATCATCTCCTGCAGGTTCTCCGAACCACCGGTCATCAGCATGTTGTCGGCACCGACGGCCACCGGCGCGTCGAACTCCGCGGCCGCCGACCTCGGATAGGCCAATGCGTTGACGACGCCGTCGCGGATCCAGTCCACCCGGTCGATCGTCATCCCGTTGTCGAACACCGAGGCACGCTCCGAGGAAGTCGACGTCGCGACGAACGGAGCGCACTCGAGCCCGGAGGCCCCCGGATCGGAGTACAGCGTCAGTGGCAGCGAGGTCAGTCTCTCCCCCACACGGGTCCCGCCGCCGGGTGCCGCCAGCGCCGTGCGTCCCTCCTGAGCGCCTCGACCACCCATCGTCCACGCCAGGTAGATCATCATGTCTGCCACCGTGGACGGCGGCATGATCGTCTCGTAGCGTCCGGCCGGCAGCTCGATGATCCGGCGCGACCAGGACAAGCGGGTCGCGAGCTCCTCGAGCATCGAATCTGTTGGCACATCGGTGAAATCGGGTGTGCTGATGCCTGCCCACGCACTGGCACCGGCCCGCTTGGCGTTGATCTCGACCGATCCGGTGGGCTGGGTGAATCGCCGGCGCAGACCACCGGAGGTCGCGACGAACGTCGTCTCGACGACGTGGCGCGCGTAGCCGAACAGGGTGTCGTCGCCACGGAAGCCCCGTGCCAGACTGTCGGCCACATCGAGGAAGACCTCGGCGCCGGTGCCGGGGACCGGCGCGTCCCAGTCGTGCGGGGGGTCACCACCGGGAAGGGGCGGCGCGGCGTCCCTGGCCTGCGGCGCGCACGCCGCGGCCGTTTGGGAGGCCGCCACCAGATCGGTGATGGCGGTCGGGTTCACCGAACTCGACCGAACGGAGCCGACGTGTGCGTTGTCCCCTTGGCGCACAATGGAAATGATCGTGGTGACGCGACTTGTCGACTCACCGTTGGTGGTCATGGTGTTGTTGGCCCAGCGCAACGACGCATCGACGCGGTCGGTGACCAGCACGATGGTCTCGTCGGCGCGGCCCAGTCGGTGGGCTTCGGCCAGCGCGACGTCGACAACCTGCTGTGCGTTGATCATCGCTACCGACCGCCCTCTTCGCGTGTGTTGAGCACGCTGATGCCGCGGAACAACGCCGACGGGCAGCCGTGACTCACTGCAGCGACCTGACCGGGTTGGGCCTTGCCGCAGTTGAATGCGCCACCCAGCCGCCAGGTCGACTGTCCGCCGACTGCTTCCATCGCTCCCCAGAAGTCCGTGGTGGTCGCCTGGTAGGCGACGTCGCGCACCTGACCGTCGAGCTTGCCGTCGCGAATCCGGAAGAACCGCTGGCCGGTGAACTGGAAGTTGTAGCGCTGCATGTCGATCGACCAGCTCTTGTCTCCGACGATGTAGAGCCCGTCGGCCACCCGCGCGATCAGGTCCGCGGTGCTCACGTCGTCGGGACCCGGTTGCAGCGACACGTTGGGCATCCGCTGGATGGGTACGTGATGGGGGGAGTCGGCGTAGGAGCAGCCGTTGGAACGCGACACCCCCAGGCGTGGCGCGAACACCCGGTCGAGCTGATACCCGACGAACGTGCCGTCCCGGACCAGATCCCAGCGCTGCGCGCGCACCCCTTCGTCGTCGAAACCCACAGTGGCCAGACCGTGTTCGACCGTCCGGTCGGCGGTCACCGTCATCGCCGGCGAGCCGTATTTCATCGACCCCAGCTTGTCGGGGGTCGCGAACGACGTTCCGGCATAGGCCGCTTCGTACCCGATGGCCCGGTCGTACTCGGTGGCATGACCGATCGACTCGTGGATCGTCAGCCACAGGTTGGTCGGGTCGATCACCAGGTCGGTCGGGCCGGCCACCACGCTGGGCGCCTTGGCCTTCTCCGCGAGCAGCGCCGGCAGCTGCGCCAGCTCGCCGGTCCAGTCCCACACCTCGTCGCCCGCAACCGCTTCCCAGCCCCGCGCGGTCGGCGGCGCCAACGTGCTCATGGTGTCGAACATCCCGGCGCCCGGATCGACGGTGACGGCCTCGAGCTTCGGCAGCACACGTACCCGCTGCTGGGTGATCGAGGAGCCGAAGGTGTCGGCGTAGAACGTCTGCTCCTTGGCGGTGTGCAGCCACGCCGACACGTGATCGATTCCGTCGGAGGCCAGCAGGCGACCCGAGTAGTCCTCCAGCACTGCGACCTTGTCCTCGGCGGCGACGTCGAACGGGTCGATGCGGTAGTCCGATACCCAGGTCATGTCGCGGTACACCGGTTCGGAGGCGAGTTCGATGCGTTCGGCGTTCAGGGCGGCCAGCGTTTTCGCCACCTTCACCGCTCGTCGCGCCGTGTCGGCCGCCGCCGCGGTGTCGAGTTCGGCGTGCGAGGCGAAGCCCCAGGTGCCGTCGACGATGACCCGCACCGCCATCCCGATCTCGTAATCGACGACCGCGGTCTCCAGCGCGCCGTCGCGCAGCTGCACGGTCTCGGTCGTGATGGCGTGGATGCGTAGGTCGGCGTAGCTCGCGCCGGTCTGCACCGCCGTGGTCAGCGCCGCATCGGCCAACTCGTGGCGTGGCAGCGCAAGGAAGTCGGC
>NZ_JBAUJR010000043.1:0-7706 GCF_049683935.1 Mycobacterium sp.
GTACATCGATGTGCTGGTGGCCGATCGGTGCGCACGGCCGAGCAACGATCTGGTGTCCGACCTCGTCGCGTTCGACATCGACGACTGCGGCCTGACTGCCGACGACATCCGGACGATCATCGTCGAGTTGATTTCCGCCTAGAGTCGCCGATCCGAGCTCACAGCAGTCCGAGCAACTGCAGATCGGTGACGTACTTGACGATCACCTCTCGCGTCACATGCGGAATGTCCTTGTCCGGCCCGATTTTGGCGTCCTGGACCGCGCTGCGGAACCTCTCCGTCGGCGCGATCGAGCCGCGGATCGGTGTTTCCGGCCGCTGGTAGTTGTGCAGCAGCGGCAGGAGTGAGGCTTGACGTTGACGATCGGGTAGCGCGTTGACCGCCATCGTGAAGCGCTGCAGCCACTCGGCGTAGTCGTCGACGCGCTGGAGTGGATATCCGGCATCGATGAGCCAGTCGACGAACTCATCGAGTCCGATACCGTCGTCGTAAGGGTTCATCACATGGAAAGTCTCGAATCCGTCCACCACATGAGAGCCCAGCGTGGAGATCGCCTCGGCGATGAATTCCACTGGGAGACCGTCATAGTGCGCACGCGGACGGTGGCCGGAGGCGTCGAGTGCGTAGAACGACCCGGGTGCTGTGCCGGTGGCGACGAGGCTGAGCATCAGCCGGGTGAACATGTCAGGCAGGTTGAGCTGGCCCGCGTAGGTCGTGTCCGCCAGGATCATGTCGCAGCGGAACACCGAGACCGGCAACCCGCACAGGTCGTGTGCCTCCCGTAACAGCACCTCGCCGGCCCACTTGCTGTTCGAGTAGCCGTTCGCATAACTGTCGTCGACGCTGCGGGTCGCGCTGATCGTCCGGATGTCACCGTCTTCGGTGAACCCGCCGGGCTCGATCCCGGCGCCGACACCGATGGTCGACACGTAGACGAACGGCTTCTGCTTGGTGGTCAGCGCGAGGCGGATCAGCTCGGCGGTGCCCAGTGCATTGGGGCCGAACAGCTGGCTGTAGGGCAGCACGTGGTTGACCAGGGCTGCCGGGTCGACGATGAGATCGACGGTGTCGGCCAGCCGTCGCCATGTGCGGGGGTCGAGCCCGAGATCGGCTTCGCCCTTGTCTCCGGCGATGACCTCCAGGTGGTCGGCCGCGAGCTCCCGGTAGTGTTCGAGCAGTTTCGGATCGCCGCTGTCGAATGTCTTGCCGAGCCGATCACGCGCCGCGGCATCGTCTTTCGCGCGGACCAGGCACACCACGGTGCCGCCGACCAGATGCATCCGCTCCAGCCACTCCAGCGCGAGATAGCGGCCCAGGAACCCGGTCGCCCCGGTCAGCAGGACGGTGCGGACCTCGGCGCTCGGACCCGGCAGTGACGGGGCGTCCGCCAGGGTCTGGGAGTCGACGAACTTGTCGAGCGTCAGATCGCCGGCGTGCGCCCGGGTCGCGTCGCGGCCGTGGACGGAGGCGAAGGTCGGCCTCGTGCTGCCCGGTTGCCGCTGGGTTTGGATGTAGGTGGCCAGCGTCTGCAGATCGGAGGCGGGGCTGACGATCACCCCGACCGGCACGTCGACATCGAAGATGTCACTCAGCAGGTTGCCGAACGTCAACGCAGACAACGAGTCTCCGCCCAGATCGGTGAAGTGGGCGTCGGGCTTCAGCTCACCGGCAGAGGCCCCGAGCAGCGCTCCGGCAGCCCGCGCCACCGTCTCGAGGGCCGGCCGGTCAGCGCCGGTGGCACGCAACTCGCGCAGTTCGTCGGCCTGGCCGTCGGCCAGTTCGGAGTAGAGCAGTTCCAGCCGATCCCCGTACTGCGCCTTCAGTCTCGGCCGGGCCAGCTTGCGGATACCGGTCAGCAGGCCGTTCTCCAGAGAGAAGGGTGTCGTCTCGATGATGAAGTCGCGGGGGATCTCATAGGACTGCAGACCCGCCGCCCTGGCGGCGTCCTGAAGCGATTCGTTGACCGCGGTCTTGACGTCGTTTCGGCGCAGCGCCTCGTCGGTGGGCACGATCACCGCCAGCAGGTAGGCGCGAGCGCTGTTGCCGTACAGGTAGATCTGACGGATCAGCGGACTGTCGCCGAACACGGCCTCGAGGGCGGAGACGGTGACGAACTCGCCTTGTGACAGCTTCAGCACGTTGTTGCGGCGGTCGACGTAGACGAGTTGATCGGGTGCTGTTTCGGCGACGACGTCTCCGGTGCGGTAGTAGCCGTCGGCGTCGAACATCTCGGCGGTGACTTCGGGCCTCTCGTAGTAGCCGGGAAAGAGGCTGTCGGACT
Organism: Mycobacterium sp.; assembly: GCF_049683935.1. Taxonomy (GTDB): domain Bacteria; phylum Actinomycetota; class Actinomycetes; order Mycobacteriales; family Mycobacteriaceae; genus Mycobacterium. Next base: position 2,282 of record NZ_JBAUJR010000043.1, read on the forward strand.
TGACGAGCAGTTCACCACGAGGGTGCGGGCGATCGGTGTGGAAGTATCCGAGATCGGGGACGTCGACGAGCTTGTAGTCGATGACGGGCGGTCGCTGGATCTGCCCGTCGACGAAGACCGCACCGGCTTCGGTCGAGCCGTACCCGTCGATCAGGTGGATGTCGAGAAGAGCTTCGACGAAGGTCCGCATCTCGGCGGAGAGTGGCGCAGAACCCGTCATCGCCGAGACGTACCGGCCACCGAGCAGGCTCTGTCGCAGTTCGGCGAACACCGCGGCGTCATCGCCGGGGCGTTGGTCCAACTCCTTGCGGACCTCGGCGAAGATCGTGTCCCAGATCCTCGGCACAAAGGACAGCTGGGTGGGCCGCACCAGTGCGAGGTCTTCGAGGAAGGTCGAAAGATCGCTCCTGGCAGCAAAATATGCGGTGCCGCCGGCGCCGAGCGTGCCGTAGAGCATCGCTCGGCCCATCATGTGGCTCATCGGCAGGAAGTTCAGGGTGATCGACGGATAGGCGCCCTGGTCACCCCAGTTGGCGCGGGTGGACCGGCGCCACGCGTTGGCGACCAGGTATTCGGTGTACATCGCGCCCTTGGGGGCGCCGGTGCTGCCGGAGGTGTAGATCAACAGGGTCAGCGGGTCGGGTTCGGCGGAGACGTGAGGCCGGCGCACCGGCGATCTGCGTCCGCGGTCGATGATGTCGGCGAGGGTGTCGATCGTGATGCTTCGGCCGGCCTCCGACAGCCGCGCTGCCGCATCGCCCAGCGCATCCCGATGGTCCTCGAGCTGTGCGTGATGGTCGAAGACGACCAGCTCGGAGACGGTCGGGCTGCCGAGTGCCAGCTCAACCGCATCGGCGAGATAGTCGACGGCCGAGGCGATCACCACCGGTTCGGTCTCGGCGACGATCGGCTGCAGGGTCGCAGCCGGCGCACTGGTCTGCAGTGGCACCGACACCGCCCCGTGCATGGCCAGCGCCATGTCGATGGTGGTGTAGTCCACGCTGGTGAATCCGAGAATCGCGACACGATCGCCGGGGTGCACTTCGGTCATCGCGTTGGAGATCGCGTGGACCCGGTCGGCGACCTCGGCGTAGGTGACGGTGTCGAAGTGTGGCAGTAGTTCGGCGGAGGTGCGGCCTGTCCGGGGGTCTTCGACGAAGTGCACAGCGCGCTGGCCCAGCGCCGGCCGTTCGGCGTATCCGTCGAGCACCGTCTGCATGAGCGCAGGCAACCGCACGTCGCGCGGTTCGATGGCGTGTGAGATTTCGTCGCTGGGCAGCGCCTGCGCGAATTGCGGGTCGGTGTGCTGCAGATCGGCGACGCGGCCGGCCAGCCGCTCTTCTCGAGTATTGGTAGACATCAGAAGTCCTTGAGCCATATCGGGGTAGTTGGGGGCGCGACGCTGCGCCTACCGAAAAATTACGTTAGTAAAACTAACTTTATTCCGAATGTGGGGGCTGACAGCGCTGTCAAACCGCTGTGAATCTCCCGTACGGGTGGGCGCCTAGCCCCGTGAGTCTTTCGGGTTCAACTCATCGAGTAGGCGCTGCATCGTCCGTGTCATCTGTGCGAAGTCCTTGGAGCCGACCAGTTCTGACCATCGCCGCTCCATGTCGGCGACCCGATCGCCGGCGACGGTCATCAGGCCGCGGCCACGCTCGGTCAACTCGATCAGTTTCGCGCGACCGTCGACGGGGTCCGGGCGACGGGTCACATAGCCCATCTCGGCGAGATCGTTGACCAACCCCGAGGTGGCGGCCAGGCTCAACTGCGCACGCTCGGCCAGTTCGGTCAGCCGGACGCCACCCATCCGGATATTGCCGAAGATCTGGAAATGCGGTTCGCGGATGTCGCCGTAACCTGCCGCTGCCCGGGGGGCGGCGAGGTCGTCGCGGAACTCCCGCAGCAGCCGCACCAGCAGCTGGCCGATGGCCAGTCGGTCCTGCGGCAGATCTCTTGACGTGGCCATGCCCGCTGAGGATACTACGGATACTGAAGTTTCGGTTTCCGAAGTAAATGGAGGATGATGGCATCCGAACTCGTCACCACGTCTCTGGGCGGTCTCCATGTCGAGCGTATGGGTTCCGGATCGCCGGTGGTGTTGTGGCACAGTCTGTTTCTCGACTCCCGCTCGTGGTGTGGTCTCCAGGACGACCTGGCGCGCACCCGCTCTGTGATCGTCGTCGACGGCCCGTCGCACGGCCGAAGCACACCCGTCGAGCGCGACTTCACCTTCGCGGAGTGCGTCACCGCCGCCGAGCAGATGCTCGATGGCCTCGGTGTGACCGGGCCGGTCGACTGGGTGGGCAACGCCTGGGGCGGCCATGTCGGAATCCAGCTGGCCGCGCACCGACCCGGCCGCATCCGGACGCTGACCACGATCGGCACGCCCGCTCATGCCCTGCGCGCGGCCGAGCGATGGACCAAGGTGTGGCCGCTGGTCCAGCTCTATCGGCTGACCGGTCCGAACCCAATCCTGGTCAAGCCACTGTCGGATGCACTGGTCGGCGCCGAATCATTCGATGCGGCACCCGAACTCGCGCACGCCGTGATGAGTGCGTTCACCGGTGCGGACAAGGCGGCCATGTTCCGTGCGATGCGGTCGATGATGCTCAATCGTCCGGACATGGGCGCGGACCTGTCGACGATCACCGTCCCGACGCTGCTCATCGCCGGCCGCGACGACATCACCGGTTGGCGGCCCGCTGACGCCCAAGCCGTCGCCGACACCATGATCGATGCGAAGGTTGTCGCCGCGGACGGGTCCGGACATTCCTCGCCGCTGCTGATCGACCGGCAGACGGTCGCGGCAGCACTGACCGACTTCTGGGCGGCTCAGCCGGTGTAGGCCGGCTCAGAGGTCCGCGAGCAAGCCCGCTACGACGTCCAGTCCTTCCAGAAGAAGGTCGTCGCTGATCGTCAGCGGCGGCAGGAAGCGAAGCACGTTGCCGAACGTCCCGCACGACAGCACGATCACACCGGCCTGGTGAGCGGCGGCGCACAGCTTCTTGGTCAGCTCCGCGTCCGGGTCGAAGGTGCCGGATTTGACCAACTCGACGGCGATCATCGCGCCGCGCCCGCGGACGTCGCCGATCCGATCGTCCTCCGCCTGCATCCGGCCGAGCTTGTCCTTCATCAGCGATTCGATGTGCGCGGCGCGCTCGACCAGACCGTCGGCCTCGATCGTCTCGATGGTCGCCAGCGCTGCAGCGCAGGCCACGGGGTTGCCGCCGTAGGTGCCGCCCAGCCCGCTGACATGCGGCGCATCCATGATCTCGGCGCGTCCGGTGACCGCCGACAGCGGCATCCCGTCGGCGATGCCCTTGGCGGTGACGATCAGGTCCGGGTCGATGCCCTCGTGTTCGCAGGCGAACATCGCGCCGGTGCGGGCGAATCCGCTCTGCACCTCGTCGGCGATGAACACCACGTTGTTGGCGCGACACCAGTCCAGCAGCGCGCGCAGGAATCCCTCCGCGGGAACGATGAAGCCGCCCTCACCCTGGACCGGTTCGATGATCACCGCGGCCAGGTTGTCGGCGCCGACCTGCTTGTCCATCACGTTGATGGCCCGCTTGGCCGCGACCTCGCCATCGGTGGCCATCTCCTTGCCGAATTCGGCGTCGCGGAACGGATAGGACATCGGTGCGCGGTAGACCTCAGGCGCGAACGGGCCGAACCCGTGCTTGTAGGGCATTGATTTGGCGGTCAGCGCCATCGTCAGGTTGGTGCGGCCGTGGTAGGCGTGATCGAACGAGACCACCGCCTGCTTGCGGGTGTACGTCCTGGCGATCTTGATGGCGTTCTCGACGGCCTCGGACCCGGAGTTGAACAGCGCCGAGCGCTTCTCGCCGGTCCCGGGGGTGAGCCGGTTGAGTGCCTCGGCGACAGCGACGTACTTCTCGTAGGGAGTGACCATGAAACAGGTGTGGGTGAACTTGGCCGCCTGCTCGGCCACCGCTTCGACGACCCGTGGCGAGGAATTTCCGATCGTCGTGACCGCGATTCCCGATCCCAGGTCGATGAACCGGTTACCGTCGACGTCCTCGACGATTCCGCCGTACGCGCGCGCCGCGTAGACGGGCATGGTGTTGCCGACCCCACGTGCCACCGCGGTGGTCTTGCGCTTGATCAACTCAGATGACCGCGGGCCCGGAATCTCGGTGGCGAGGTGGCGGCTCTGCTCGAGGGTGCTCAACGGGAGACCTCCTGGATGTCCTCTGGAAACGGGCGACGACGACTGCCGGCTGCGGTTCGAGCCTAGCCGCTGGAAGGTTCGATCCATCGATAACCTGGGCACCCTGTGCCGAGACCATCGGCGACACCGGGTAACGGCAACGAATTTCGTTGTGGTGATGTCCGAATCTGCCCCCGCCGACGGCCCCGGACCGGTCCAGGTGCCGCGATAGCCCACCCGGGGGGTCGGAGATGACGGGCCGCAATGGCACACTGGTCGACAACTTCTTCATAGATGCGGCCCCGACCTCTGGGTTCGGACGCCGTGACCGCGAGACCGATACGAAAGACAGTCACCGCCATGGATCTGGTCATCTTCCTTCCACTGCTCATCGTCATGGGCGCGTTCATGTACTTCGCCTCCCGCAAGCAGAAGAAGGCGATGCAGGCCACCATCGACCTGCACAACTCTCTCCAGATCGGTGATCAGGTCCACACCACGTCGGGTCTGCAGGGCACGATCACCAACCTCGGCGACGACTATGTGGACCTGGAGATCGCCCCCGGCGTCGTCACCACCTGGATGAAGCTCGCCGTGCGAGACCGCATCGCCGACGACATCGAGGACGACGAGGACGAGGTGGAGGAGTCACAATCGACAACCACCGAGATCACGGAAAGCCCCAACACCAAAGACTGAGCTGATATCTCAGCTTCAGCACATACCCTTTGCGTGCGGTTGCCGCACCGAGCGGTACTGACGAACTGATCTCGAGGAGACTCTGACACGTGGCATCGTCTTCGACGCCGGTGCACCCTGCCCGCTACCTGGTTCTTTTCCTTGTGATGCTCATCGGCTCCTACCTGCTGGTGTTCCTCACCGGGGACAAGGAGCCCGATCCCAAACTGGGCATCGATCTGCAGGGCGGCACCCGGGTCACGCTGACCGCGCGCACCCCGGACGGCACACCGCCCACCCGCGATGCGCTCAACCAGGCGCAGCAGATCATCAGCGCCCGAGTCGACGGCCTCGGCGTCTCGGGCTCCGAGGTCATCATCGACGGCCAGAACCTCGTGATCACCGTGCCCGGCAACGACAGCAGTGAGGCCCGCAACCTCGGCCAGACCGCACGCCTCTACATCCGGCCGGTGATCCACTCGATCCCCGCGGAGGGCGCGGAGGGTGCGCTGCCGCAGGAGGGTCCGGCGCCCGGCATGCCACCCGGTGCGATCCCCGGAATGCCGCCCGGTG
>NZ_JBAUJR010000044.1:0-1673 GCF_049683935.1 Mycobacterium sp.
CTGTTCGCTCGGGATTTCGCGCGTGGAATACCGTTTCGGCGGGAAGTGAGCGCCGTGGAGGTCGGGGCTGACGGCTAGGCTTACGACAACAGTCCATCTGTGTTCAAGGAGCCCTATGTCCAGGCCCGCCGCGGCGGTACAGCGCGTCATCAAGGCTTACGACGTGCGCGGACTCGTGGGCGAGGAAATCGACGAGCAATTCGTCTCCGAAGTCGGGGCAGCGTTTGCCAGGCTGGTCCGCGACGGCGCCCGGCAGGTGGTCATCGGGCACGACATGCGGGAGAGTTCGCCGACGCTGGCCAACGCCTTCGCCGAGGGCGTGGTGGCCCAGGGTCTCGACGTGGTGCACATCGGACTGGCCTCCACCGATCAGCTCTACTTCGCCTCCGGCCTGATGGACTGCCCCGGCGCGATGTTCACCGCCAGCCACAACCCCTCCGCCTACAACGGGATCAAACTGTGTCGCGCCGGTGCCAAACCGGTCGGCAAGGACACCGGTCTGACCACGATCAGCGACGAGGTCATCGCGGGCGTCCCCGACCACGACGGCCCGCGCGGCACCGTCTCCGAGCGCGACGTGCTCGCCGACTACGGCGATTTCCTGCGGACCCTGGTCGACATCGGCGCCCAGCGAACGCTGAAGGTCGCCGTCGACGCCGGCAACGGCATGGCCGGCCACACCACCCCGGCGGTGCTGGGCCCGATCTCGTCGATCACGCTCTCGCCGCTGTTCTTCGAACTCGACGGCACGTTCCCCAACCACGAGGCCAACCCGCTGGAGCCGGCCAACCTCGTCGACCTGCAGGCCTTCGTGCTGGAAACCGGAGCGGACATAGGGCTGGCGTTCGACGGCGACGCAGACCGGTGCTTCGTCGTCGACGAGAAGGGCCAGGCGGTCTCGCCGTCGGCGGTGACGGCGCTGGTCGCCGCGCGGGAACTGCAGCGGGAGATCGGCGCGACGATCATCCACAACCTCATCACCTCACGGGCGGTGCCCGAACTGGTCGCCGAGCGTGGCGGCACCGCCGTGCGCGCCCGCGTCGGGCACTCCTACATCAAGGAGTTGATGGCCGAGACCGGAGCGATCTTCGGCGGCGAACACTCCGCGCACTACTACTTCCGCGACTTCTGGGGCGCCGACTCCGGCATGCTCGCCGCGCTGCACGTCCTCGCCGCCCTCGGTGAGCAGGACCGCCCGCTGTCGGATCTGATGGCCGACTACCAGCGCTACGAAGCGTCCGGGGAGATCAACTACACCGTCACCGACGCGCCGGCTGTCGTGGACGCCGTGCTGCAGGGATTCAGCAGTCGGGTGCACGCGATCGATCACCTCGACGGAGTGACCGTCGACCTCGGCGACGGGACCTGGTTCAACCTCCGCATGTCCAATACCGAGCCTTTGCTGAGGCTCAATGTCGAGGCACGCACCCCCGAAGCGGTCGCCGCGATCGTCGACGAAGTCGCCGGCCATGTGTCCGCGGGCGCAAAGGAATTGACGTGAGCGCCGGCCCGATATCGGCCTCGGCTGTGGACATCGACGACGCCGCGGGACTTCTGGAAGCCGATCGGATGGGTTTGCTGCGTGCGGCCTCGATGGCTGGCGCTCAGGTGCGGGCCATCGCGGCCGCAGTCGAGGAGGGGGAACTCGAAGCGGTCCGGTCGGACTCACCGCC
>NZ_JBAUJR010000045.1:0-16096 GCF_049683935.1 Mycobacterium sp.
CGTGCATCCCGACGCCGTGATCGGCCACTCCATGGGCGAGGTCACCGCCGCCGTCGTCTGCGGAGCACTCAGCCTCGCCGACGGCCTCAAGGTCATCGCCCACCGCTCCACCCTGATGTCCCGGCTGGCCGGACAGGGCGCCGTCGCGCTGCTGAACCTCGATGAGGGCTCGTGCACCGCGCTGATCGCCGGGTACCCGAGCGTGGAGATCGCCGGTCTGCTGTCGCCGCGCCAGACCGTGGTCGCCGGCCTGCCCGAGCAGATCGACGCCGTCATCGCCGCCGTCACCGCGCAGAACAAGTTCGCCCGCCGGGTCAACATGGAGGTCGCCTCCCACACCGCCCTGATGGACCCGGTGCTGCCGGACATCCGCACTGCACTGGCCGATATCGAGCCCAACGTGCCCACGCTGCCATTCCTGTCCACGGTCACCGACCCGGCGTCGGCGCCGGTCCTCGACGCCGAGTACTGGGTGTCCAATGTGCGGCGGCCGGTGCGGTTCAGCCGGGCCATCGGCGCAGCAGCCGAAGACCACGGCACCTTCATCGAGGTCAGCCCGCACTCGACACTGGGCCAGCCGATCAACGACACGCTCACCGACACGGACACAGCGAGTCACGGCACGATGGGTCACCGCACGATCGCCACGTTGGCTCGCGACACCGACGACACGGTCACCTTCCACGCCAACCTGAACGCCACCCACACCTCCCGGCCACCACAGACACCGCTGGGCACCGAGCCGCACATCGTGCTGCCCGCCACCCCGTGGCACCGCACGCGGCACTGGGTGGACGTGCGTCCGCTGCGCCGAACGTCGCCCGGCCGCACCGGCGCCCCGGCGGATACGGCAGTTCCGGCAGAGTGGTTCTGCGAGCTCACCTGGCCCGTCAAACCCCTTGCTGGACAGTCGAACCCCGCAGCTGATGCCACCGGGTCGAACTGGCTGGTCATCGGCGACGGATCGCTGGGAGCCGAAATCGCCGCACTGCTGGGCGACGGTTCGCCCGTGACGGTGCTGCCCGCGAGCACCGACCAGGCGGCGATCGCCGATGCCCTTCGGGGCACCACGCATGTGGTGTACGCACCCGCCGCGGCCGACTCCGACGACCTGGGTTACGAACTGTTCGAGGCGGGTCGCACCGTCGCCTCGACAGCCGCGGGCTCCGCGACCCCGCCGAAGCTGTTCCTGCTCACCCGCAACGCGCAGCCGATCACCGAAGGAGACCGGGCGAACCCCGCACAGGCGGTGCTGTGGGGCCTGGGACGCACGCTGGCACTGGAGCACCCCGAGATCTGGGGTGCGGTCATCGACGTCGACGACTCGGTGCCGGCCGTCGTCGCAGCGCGGTGGGTGCTGGCCGAGGCTCATCACGGCGACGGCGAAGACCAACTCGTCTATCGCGCGGGAACCCGCCGGGCGGCGCGGTTGGTGCACGCGCTGCCCGCCGCGCCGGCAACCGGAGCGGACACGCTCGATCCGGACACTGCGCACCTGGTCGTCGGCGCAACCGGCAACATCGGGCCCCAGCTGATCGAGCAGCTCGCCGACATGGGGGCCAAGACGGTGGTCGCCGTCTCCCGCAACCCGGGTTCACGGCTCGATGATCTGACTGCGCGGCTCGCAGCAGTCGGCACCACGGTGGTGACGGTGGCGGCCGATGCTGCGGATGAAGTCGCCCTGAGCGCACTGTTCGACCGTTTCGGTGTCGACCTGCCACCGCTGGGCGGCGTCTACCTCGCCGCGATGAGCGGCGGTCCGGTGACACTTGCCGAGATGGCGCGCGACGACGTCGTCGCGATGTTCCGCCCGAAGATGGACGCGGCCGCGCTGCTGCACACCCTGTCCCTGGCGCATCCGGTCAAGCAGTTCGTGCTGTTCTCGTCGATCTCGGGGGTGCTCGGCTCGCGCTGGCTGGCGCACTACGCGGCGACGACGACGTTCCTGGACACGCTCGCCTTCGCCCGCCGCGCGGCGGGGTTGCCCGCCGTCGCGATCAACTGGGGCCTGTGGAAATCGCTGGCCGACGTGCAGACCGGGTTCGAGCGTCAGGCCACAGAGGAGTCCGGGCTGGAACCGATGGAGGACACCGTCGCCATCGGCGCTCTGCGACTGTTCGTCGGACCGGAAGCGCCGGCCAGGGCCACCGTCGTGGCCGCCGACTGGCCACGGCTGGCCACGGCGTACCACACCCGCGCCCAGCTACACATCCTCGACGATCTGCTCACCGACGGGGCCGGGCAGGCGTCGCTGACCGGCGACACCCCGTTCCGGCTGCAGCTTCGCGAAACCGAACCCGAGGCGCGTGTCGATTTGCTGACCGACCATGTCAGCGGCCAGGTCGCCAGAGCAATGGGCCTGGCCTCGGCACATACGCTGGAACCAACGGTCGGATTTTTCCAGTTCGGCATGGATTCGCTGATGAGCGTAACGTTGCAGCGCTCGCTGAGCGAAAGCCTCGGGGAGGTGCTGCCGGCGTCGGTGGTCTTCGACTATCCGACGGTGGAAGCACTCACCGGTTATCTGGCCTCGATCCTTCCTGAGACAATCGAGACCGCCGGTAACGAGACCGGCGTTGACGGCGTCATCTCCAGTGACGACACCTACGACGACCTGGCCGAGGACGAACTCCTCGCAAGACTGTCGGAAAGATTGAGTTAGAGCGACATGACCCAGACAACTCCCGCATCGCCTGACCGCCGCGCGATCATCACCGAAGCACTGCGCAAGATCGACGATCTGACGGCGCGCCTGGAGACCGCCGAGAAGGCCGAAACCGAGCCGATCGCCGTGGTCGGCATCGGGTGCCGGCTGCCCGGCGGAGTCGACAACGCCGACGAGTTCTGGAAGCTGTTGCAGGACGGCAAGAGCGGGGTCATCAGAGTGCCGGCCGACCGGTGGGACGCCGACGAGTTCTACTCGCCCGACCACACCGTGCCGGGAACCATCTGCAACCGCGAAGGCGGATTCCTCACCTCCTGGCAGCCCGACGAATTCGACGCGGAGTTCTTCTCGATCGCTCCTCGCGAGGCCGCCGCCATGGACCCCCAGCAGCGGCTACTGCTCGAAGTCGCCTGGGAATCGCTGGAGAACGCCGGCATCAACCCGCGCACCCTGCGTGGCTCGGCGACAGGCGTGTTCATCGGGATGACGACCAACGACTACTACCACTCGGTGGTCGGGAAACTGGCGCCCGAGGACATCGACCCCTACATCCCGTTCGGCAACGCGCCCAACTTCGCCGCAGGACGGCTGTCGTACTTCCTGGGTGTCCGGGGACCCGCCGTGGTCAGCGACACCGCCTGTTCGTCGTCGCTGGTGTCCATCCATCTCGCCTGCCAGAGCCTGCGCCGTGGCGAGAGCGACCATGCGCTGGCCGCCGGGGTCAACCTGATCCTGAGCCCGGAGAACAACATCGCCTGTTCGCGCTGGGGCATGCTGGCCCCGGACGGCCTGTGCAAGACCTTCGACGCGGACGCCGACGGGTACGTCCGCAGCGAGGGCTGTGGTGTCGTGGTGCTCAAGCGCCTCACCGACGCACTGCGCGACGGGGACCGGGTCCTCGCCGTGGTCCGCGGCTCGGCGGTCAACCAGGACGGCGCCAGTAGCGGGCAGACCGTGCCCAACGGCCCGGCCCAGCAGGAGCTGATGCGCAAGGCCCTGGAGTCGGCGCGGTTGGCTCCGTCGGACATCGACTACATCGAGGCGCACGGCACCGGTACCGCGCTGGGCGACCCGATCGAATTGGACGCCCTGAGCGCGGTCTACGGCGATCGCCAGGACTCCGCACCCCTGGTGCTCGGGTCGGTGAAGACCAACCTCGGCCACCTCGAGTCGGGGGCCGGCGTCACCGGCTTCATCAAGACGGTCCTGAGCGTGCACCACGGCGCCATCCCCAAACAGCTGCACTTCACCAAGCTGACGCCGCAGGCCGGTGAGGGGGCGTCGCGCTTCAAGATCGCCTCGGAGCCGATGAACTGGCCTTCCGCGGCGAGCCGCGAATCAGACACCGCGGCGAGCCGCGAATCTGGCACGGTCAGCCGTCCCCGCCGGGCGGCGGTGTCATCGTTCGGTGTCAGCGGCACCAACGCCCACATCGTCATCGAGCAGGCACCGGAAGTCGAAGTTGTTGCCACCCAACCTGATCCACCGGTCAGCACGTTGATCATCACCGGCAAGACGCCGGCCCGGATCGCGGCGCAGGCGGGCAGCCTCGCCGACTGGCTGGAGACGCCCGCCGGCCAGCAGGTGCGCCTGGCCGATCTTGCGGAGACGCTCAACCACCGCCGCGCCCAACACACCAAGTTCGCCACCGTCGCCGCGGGTGACCGTGTGCAAGCGGTGGCCGGCCTGCGCGCGCTGGCCGGGGGATACCCGGCACCGGGCGTGGTCGCCGCGAACGACGGCGCCTGCTCGGGCACCGTGTTCCTCTACTCCGGGCAGGGCTCGCAGTGGGCCGGAATGGGCCGGCGTCTGCTGGCCGATGAGCCCGCATTCGCCGCGGCCGTCGACGAGCTGGAACCGGACTTCGTTGCACAGGTCGGGTTCTCGCTGCGCGAGGTGCTGACCTCCGGCGAGACCGTCGTCGGAATCGACAGGATCCAGCCGGTTCTTGTCGGTGTGCAGCTTGCGCTGACCGCGCTGTGGCGTTCCTACGGGGTGAAGCCGGACGCCGTGATCGGCCACTCGATGGGTGAGGTCACGGCCGCGGTGGTGTCCGGGGCGCTGAGCCCGGCCGACGGGCTCAAGGTCATCGCGACCCGGTCCCGGCTGATGAAACGGCTGTCCGGTCAGGGCGCGATGGCACTGCTCGAACTGGACGCCGCCGCCGCCGAGGAACTGATCTCGGGCTATGACGGCCTGACGGTCGCGGTGTACGCCTCAGCCCACCAGACGGTGATCGCCGGGCCCCCGGAGCAGGTGGACGCCGCGATCGCCGTGGTGGATGCCCGAGATCGGCTGGCCCGCCGGGTCGACGTCGATGTCGCGTCCCACCACCCGATCGTCGATCCGATCCTCGACGAGCTACGCGCCGAACTCGCGGACCTCCAACCCCAGCAGCCGACGACACCGATAATCGTCACCACCGACCTGCGTCCCACCGACGGCAGCAACGTGTTCGACGCCGACCACTGGGTGGCCAACCTGCGCAATCCGGTGCGTTTCGCCAGGGCGGTGGCTGCCGCGGCGGTCGACAACGCGGTGTTCGTCGAGGTGAGCCCGCACCCGCTGCTCGGCTACGCGATCAAGGACACCCTGGCGGACACGCGGCACCTCAGCCTCGGCACCCTGCAGCGTGACGCCAACGACACACTGACGTTCCGCACCAGCCTGAACGCCACCCACACGGTCCGCCCGCCGAAGCTGCCCCACCGCGCCGGTCCGCGGGTGCAGATCCCGGCAACACCGTGGCAGCACACCCACCACTGGATCCAGACGGCACAGAAGTCGAATGAGCTGCAGCACAACGGAGTTGCAGTCTCCTCGACCCAGCCCGACGGCGGTCACCACGAATGGTTCCACCGGCTCAGCTGGCCGGTGCGCGAGCTGGGGCAGGCCGACTCCGACGCCTCCTGGTTGGTGCTCACCGACGACGACGGAGCCGACCTCGCGCAGTTGCTCGGACCGACGTCACAGGAGCTGCCGCTGTCCGCTCTGGCCGACGACGGCCCGCTGCGCAGCGCTCTCGGCAGCGTCGACCATGTGGTGTACGCACCCGGCGCGCCGTCGGGACGCCTCGACGCCGCCGCGGCCTACCGCGTGTTCGGTGAGCTGCGACGACTGGTCGTCGCGCTCGCCGCTGCCGAATCCGCACCGCGGCTGTTCATCGTCACCCGCAACGCCCAGCCCGTCACCGAAGGCGACCGGGCGAACCCGGCGCACGCCGTGCTGTGGGGCCAGGGTCGCACGCTGGCACTGGAGCACGCTGAATTCTGGGGCGGTCTCATCGACGTCGACGAGACAGTTCCGGCCGAACTGCTCGCCCAGTACCTGCAGGCCGAGGCGGCCACGGGCACAGGCACCGACCGCGACGATCAGGTCGTCTACCGCAGCGGTCTGCGCAGGGTGCCGCGCCTGGAGCCGCAGCCACTGCCCGCCGTACCCCTGACCCGGCTCTAGAGCGGCACCAGCCATCTGGTCGTCGGCGCCACGGGCAATGTCGGCCCCTCCCTGATCCGCCAACTCGCCGACATGGGGGCCTCGACGATCGTGGCCGTCTCCCGGCGCGGCACCGGGCTGGCCGACCTCGTCGGCGAGCTCACCGAGAGCGGGACCACGCTGGTCGAGGTTGCCGCCGATGCGGCCGACGAGGCCGCCATGGCGGCGGTCTTCGACCGGTTCGGCGCCGACCTGCCGCCGCTCGACGGCGTGTATCTCGCGTCCCTGGCCGGCGGTGAAGCACTGCTCACCGAGATGACCGACGATGACCTGAACCCGATGTTCCGCTCGAAGGTCGATGCCGCGACGGTGCTGCACAAGCTGTCCCTGCGGACACCTGTACGGCGATTCGTGTTGTTCTCCTCGATCACCGGACTGCTCGGTTCGCGGGCGGTCGCGCACTACACCGCCGCCAACGCGTTCGCCGATGCGTTCGCCTACGCACGGCGCGCGCTCGGACTGCCGGCGACGGTCGTCGACTGGGGGCTGTGGAAGTCCTGGGCGGACGCGCAGCCGCAGATGAAGGCGGCGGGACTCGACCCGATGCCCAACGACGTCGCGATCAAGATGCTGCCCGCGGTGCTCAGTCCCGACGCCGGGGTCCAGACCGTGGTGGCCGGCGCAGATTGGCCACGGCTGGCCGACGCCTACCGGATGCGCGCGCCCGTGAAGGTCCTCGACCGTCTGGTCGCGGGCCCCGGCAACGACACAGCCGACGCAGGCGACCTGGATTCGCTGCCCGCTCCCGCCTGGGGCACGGTGCTCGGAGATCCCGTCACCGGCACCTCGCACGACCGGCTGTGGCGGGCCCGCCTCCATCCCGAGGCTCGATCCTATCCCGTGGCGCACCGGGTCCGAGGTGTCGAGGTGGTGCCGGTTTCGGTGCTGCTGCAGACACTTTCGACCGCGGCGGCTGACACCGACGGCACCACGGTCGGTGCCGTCCGCTTCGAATATCCGATCGTCGCCGACCAGCCGAAGGCGATCCATGTGACGGCCGACGGCGGTGCGCTGACGGTCTGGTCGAGTTCGGGCCCTGACACTCCGGAACAGCGCTGGACCCGGCATGCGAGCGCACAACTGGTCGAGGCGCCGGTCGACAGCCCGCAGGGCGATCAGAGCCCCGGCAACGAGAAGTTCGACGGGGTGGCGATCGCTGCGCTGCAACAGGCGTGGGGAGTGGAGGGTCAGCCCTTCGCGTGGACGGTCACCGACTGCGCCGCCACCCCCGCGGGAGTACGCGCCGCGGTGGAACTCCCGCAGGGGGCGGAGTCGCCGTCGGCAGCGCTGGTCGACGCCGCGGTCTACGTCGCCCGCCTCGCCGACGCCGCCAACGAGCAGATGTTGCTCCCGGCGGGGGTCGAGAGCATCGGCGTCGCGGTCGAATCGAGTGCCACCCACGGCGTCGTCGAGGTCTACCGGCGTGACGGGATCGCCGACGGACTCGTCGTCGATGTTCTGGTCAAGGGTGCTGACGGCACCACCTACGTGGACATCCGCGGTCTCGCCTACACCGCGGTCGAATCCGCGCCCGCGGCGACGTCTGACCAAACAGCCCCGAGCGCAGCGGAGTTCGTCGACTGGTCGGCGATGAACTCCAAGGAGACGATCGACGAACTGCGGGTACGACTGCGCGCCATCCTGGCCCGCGAGCTGGGCATGCCCGAAGGCGCAGTCGATTTCGACATGCCGTTCCCCGAGTTGGGTCTCGACTCGATGATGGCGATGAATCTGCTGCGCGACGCCAAGGCGCTGGTCCGCGTCGAGTTGTCCGCGACGATGTTGTGGAACCACCCGTCGATCTCCCAGATGTCGGAGTTCGTGGCCGAGCTGTTGGCGCCGACACAGAGCGCGCAGGAACCCGAAGAGACCGAAACCGAGGACAACTCCGACTCGTTCAGCGTGCTCGACGAGTTGTTCGACAGTATTGAATCCGAAGTCGATACGGCCACGGCCGGTAGTGAGGGCTCACACTGATGAAGACGACCTTCGACAGGATCTCGGGCATGTCCGCCGAGCAGCGCGACAAGCTCGCCGAGCAGTTCGAGAAGGCATCCCGGGTGGCCGGTGCAGAACCGATCGCCGTCGTCGGCATCGGCTGCCGGTTCCCCGGTGGCGTGACCGGTCCCGACAGCTTCTGGAAGCTCCTGGAGAGCGGCACCGACGCGGTCACCGAGGTGCCCGCCGACCGCTGGGACGCCGAGGCGTTCTACGACCCCGACCTGACGGCGCCGGGCCGGATGCCCACCAAGTGGGGCGCCTATCTCGACGACGTCTCCGGTTTCGACGCGGACTTCTTCGGCATCAGCCCGCGTGAAGCGACCTCGATGGATCCGCAGCAGCGGGTGGCCCTCGAGGTCGCCTGGGAGGCGCTGGAGAACGCCGGCTATGCCCCCGATCAGCTCGGCGAATCCCGCACCGCGGTGATGCTGGGTGTCTACTACTCGGAGTACCAGAACGCCTCGGCCGACAACGCGGACTCCATCGATGCGTACTCTGCGACCGGCAACGCGCACAGCGTCACCGTCGGCCGGATC
Organism: Mycobacterium sp.; assembly: GCF_049683935.1. Lineage (GTDB taxonomy): Bacteria > Actinomycetota > Actinomycetes > Mycobacteriales > Mycobacteriaceae > Mycobacterium. The sequence continues at coordinate 8,698 of NZ_JBAUJR010000045.1, forward strand.
TCCTACCTGCTCGGCCTCAAGGGCCCCGCGGTCGCGGTCGACACCGCCTGCTCGTCGTCGCTGGTGTCCATCCACCTGGCCTGCCACAGCCTGCGCATGCGGGAGAGCGATCTTGCCCTCGCCGGCGGCGTCAGCCTGAATCTGCGCCCGGAAACTCAACTGGCCCTTGCCAAATGGGGCATGCTCTCCCCGCACGGCAAGTGCCACGCGTTCGACTCGCGCGCCGACGGGTTCGTCCGTGGCGAAGGCGCCGGCGTCGTGGTTCTCAAACGCCTGACCGACGCGGTGCGCGACGGCGACCGGGTGCTGGGCGTGGTGCGCGGTTCGGCCGTGAACCAGGACGGCCGCTCCAACGGCCTGACAGCTCCGAACGCGCCGTCGCAGCGCGACGTCCTCACCCGGGCGCTGCGCTCGGCCGACGTCGCCGCGGGAACCGTGCACTACATCGAAACCCACGGCACCGGAACAGGTCTGGGTGATCCAATCGAATTCGACGCGCTGGCCGCCGTGTACGGCAAGGGCGAGGTGCCCTGCGCGCTGGGCACGGTCAAGACCAACATGGGCCACCTCGAGGCCGCTGCCGGCATCGCGGGCTTCATCAAGACCGTGCTGACGCTGCAGCACGGCACCATCGCGCCGAACCTGAACTTCGAGAAGTGGAACCCGCAGATCGATCCGACGCCGACGCGGCTCTTCGTGCCGACGGAAGCCGGGCAGTGGCCCGCGAGCGAACATCCGCGCCGCGCGGGCGTCTCGTCGTTCGGCTTCAGCGGCACCAACGCCCACATCGTGCTCGAGCAGGGCCCGGAGCCCGCCCTCGCGGCCTCCTCGACCCCGTCGGTGGTCACGCTCGTGGTGTCGGGCAAGACCGCCCCGCGGCTGGCGGCATCGGCGAAGACGCTGGCCGACTGGCTCGAGGGCGACGGCGCCGCGGTGTCGCTGGCCGACGTCGCACACACCGTCAACCACCACCGCAGTCGCTACGGCACCATCGCGACGGTGTGTGCCCGCGACCACGCCGAAGCGATCACCGGACTGCGCGCTCTCGCGGCCGGTCAGTTGGCGCCCGGCGTGGTGCCGGCGCACGACGCCAAATCCGGTGTGGGGACGGTGTTCCTGTACTCGGGCCAGGGTGCACAGTGGGCGGGCATGGGTAAGGCCCTGCTCGTCGAGGAGCCGGCATTCGCGGCCGCGATCGACGATCTGGAACCCGCCTTCGTCGACAAGGTCGGTTTCTCGCTGCGTGAGGCCCTGGAGGCCGGTGAGCCGATCGTGGGCATCGACCGGATTCAGCCGGTGCTCGTCGGTATGCAGCTGGCGCTGACCGCACTCTGGCGCTCCTACGGTGTCGAACCCGATGCGGTGATCGGCCATTCGATGGGCGAGGCCACGGCCGCGGTAGTCGCCGGAGTGCTCACCCCGGCCGAGGGATTCGACATCATCGCCACCAGGACCCGGCTGATGAAGCGGTTGTCCGGCCAGGGCGCCATGGCACTGCTGGAGCTCGACGCGCAGGCCACCGAGAAGCTGATCGCCGACCGTCCCGACCTGACGATCGCGGTGTACGCATCGCCGAAGCAGTCGGTGATCGCGGGCCCGCCCGACCAGGTCGACGACGTCGTCGCGCTCGTGGACGGGCAGGGCAAGTTGGCCCGCCGCATCGAGGTGGACGTGGCGTCGCACCATCCCACGATCGATCCGGTGCTCTCCGAGCTGCGGGAGGCGTTGGCGTACCTGACGCCTGCCGCGCCGAAGATCCCGCTGGTCTCGACGGTCGCCTACAGCGGGTCCTCGCCGATGTACTCGGCGGACTACTGGGCCGCCAACCTGCGCAACCCGGTGCGGTTCAGCCAGGCGGTTCACGAAGCCAGCGCGGACAACAGCAACTTCATCGAGATCAGCCCGCATCCTCTGCTGGCGCATGCGATCTCGGACACCGTTGCCGCACAGGGGACCAGCCGCAAGTATCACGTGGGCGCGACCATCAACCGGGACCATCCGGAATCGCTGGCCTTCCACGCGCAGCTCGCGGCTGTCCGGCCGCCCGCGGTCACGGCACCCGACGGCGACACGGCGCGTGTCGTGGATGTGCCGCCGACCACCTGGCAGCATGTGGCGTTCTGGCAGTCCGACCGCTCCTCCGGACAGAAGTTCTCCGGTGCGCACCCGCTGCTCGGCCTGCACGTCGAGCTGCCGTCCGGCACCGGCCACGTCTGGCAGTCCGATGTGGGCCTGGAGGCTCACCCGTGGCTCGCCGATCACATCGTGCACGGTCTGCCGGTCATGCCGGGTGCCGGTTTCGCCGAGATCGCCCTCGCGGCGGGATGTGAGGCCTTGGGCCTGCCCGCGACCGGTGTGGAGGTCGAGGTCGAGGTCGAGCAGATGCTGCCACTCGATCCACACACCATGCTGACCACCCAGCTGGTCACCGACGAGAGCACCGGCGAGAACCGCGTGGAGATCCACTCCCGCTCCGATGCGGGCAGCTGGACCCGCCACGCCGCGGGCAAGGTCCGGGCTGCGGACGCCGCCACCACCGCCGGCAGGCTCACGGCGTCCCCCGATGGCACCCCGGTGTCACCGTCGGACTTCTACACCGCCCTGCGTCGCACCGGCGCCCATCACGCCCACGCGTTCGCCGCGCTGACACGCATCGTGCGGAGCAACGGCGCCGCGGACACCGAGATCGTGCTGCCCGACGAGGCGACACCACACCGCGGCATCGTGCTGCACCCGGTCATGCTGGACGCCGCACTGCAGGGTCTCGCGGCGGCGATGAGCGACGAGACCCTCTCGGACTCCACCGACGTCACCTACCTGCCGGTCGGTTTCGGGTCGATCCGGGTGTTCGGCGAGATCGGACGGCGGGCGCGGTGCCGCGCCGAGTTGGTCAGCGTCGTCGAGGACAGCGGTGACGCGGTCGGTCGGGTCACTCTCGCCGACGACAGCGGAACGGTCCTGGCCCAGGTCAACGACGTCCACCTCAAGCGAATCCAGCGACGCACTGTGCCACTTCCGTTGTCGCAGAAGATCTTTGATTCCGTATGGGTCGAATCTGCGGCTCCCGCGGGCGGCGCGGCGCGCGGCAGCTGGCTGGCGCTGGCCGACGGGGCGGCAGGTCTGGCGAGCGCTCAGGACTTCGCGACCGGCTTCGGGGCACCTGATCGCCGGGTGATCACCGCCGATCTCGGTGACGAATCCGCGGTGCGGGAGGCGTTCGCCACCGCCACCGCCGACCCCGATCTGCCTCCGGCGGGGGTGATCGTGTTCTGTGACTTCCCCGACCAACTCGTCCTCGACGGCTCCGACTCCGCATCCGGGCTGGCGCACGCACGCGACGTGATCTGGGGTGTCGCGGGCACGGTCCGCGCCATCGTCGGCAGCTGGCACGGCAAGGCACCGCGGCTCTGGCTGGTCAGCAACGGCGGCCTCGTCGTCGACGCTCAGGACGGTCCCGGCAACCCGGGCACGAACAGTCTCAAGGGCCTGGCGCGGGTGCTGGCCTACGAACATCCCGACCTCAAGACAACGCTTCTCGACGTCGGCTCGGGGAACGAAGCCGGGGTGTCGTCCTCGATCCTGGCGACCGAGATCGAAGCCGCGGGTGACGACGACGTCATCGCGTGGCGGCGGTCCACCCGGTTCGTCGAGCGGCTCTCGCGCGCCCAACTGCCGTCCACCAAGGGCGAACTGGTGGTGCGCAGGGACGGCTCCTACGTCGTCACGGGCGCGCTCGGCGGGGTCGGCATGGCGGTGGTCCGCTGGCTTGTCGACCACGGCGCCGGCCGCGTGGTCGTCAACGGCCGCGGCGCTCCCTCCGAAGAGGTGCAGGCGGAGCTGGACCAACTGTCCGACCGCGCCGAGATCGTCGCCGTCCTCGGCGATGTCGCGGTGCCCGGTGTCGCCGAGCGGCTCGTCGCCGCCGCGGCGGAGACCGGCAAGCCGGTGCGCGGCGTGATCCACTCGGCCGCAGTGCTGGAGGACGAGATCTTCGTCGGCCTCACCCGGGAGAGCCTGGACAAGATCTGGGCGCCCAAGGCTGCCGGTGCGTTGCGCCTGCACGAGGTCACCGCCGGGCTCGAGCTCGACTGGTGGGTGGGCTTCTCCTCGATCGTGTCGCTGCTCGGTTCACCGGGCCAGGCGGCCTATGCCTGCGCCAACGCCTGGCTGGACGGACTGGTCGCCTGGCGCCGCGCGGCGGGCCTGCCCGCGATCGCGATCAACTGGGGGCAGTGGGCCGACGTCGGCCTGGCCAGCTCGCTGCGCTTCTCGGTGCTGGACCCGATCACTCCGGCCGAAGGCGTGGACGCCCTGGGCGGTGTGCTGGCCGCAGGCTTCTCCCGGGTCGGCATCGCCCGGCTGCGGCTGGACCGCGCTGCCGCGGCGTTCCCGGAGATCCATCAGATCGGCTTCTTCACAGATCTGGTGGGAGAGCTGGAGACCGACGAGGTCGACGAGGACTGGGGCGGTCCCGAAGCGCTCAAGGAGCTGGACGCGGCAGAGATCAACCGCGTCGTCGTGGCCCGGTTGCGCCGTCGGATCTCGGCCATCATGGGCTACTCCGACGACGGTGCGGTGGACACCGCTCAGCCACTGACCGAGCTGGGGCTGGATTCGTTGATGGCGGTGCGGATGCGCAACACCATCCGCGGCGACTTCGGCGTCGAGCCGCCGGTGGCACTGCTGCTCCAGGGTGCCTCGCTGGCCGATCTGGCGCTGGATCTCATCCGGCAACTCGGCCTGGCCGAAGAGGACACCTCCGAGCGCCCCAACGCATTGCGTGACCGGGCGCAGCAACGTGCCGCAGCCCGTCAACGTGCCGCATCGCGGCGGAAAGTGGGACCACGATCGTGACGAGTACAGGGGATTCGTTCCCGCCCAACGCGATTGCCGTCATCGGCATGGCAGGGCGGTTCCCGGGAGCGAACTCGGTGTCGGCTTTCTGGCGCAATCTGCGCGGGGGCGTGGAGTCGATCGTCGACATCTCCGAAGATGATCTGCTCGCTGCCGGAGTGAGCGAGCGTGCGCTGGCCAACCGGTCCTACGTGCGCCGTGCGGCGCTGATGTCGGGCATCGAGGAGTTCGACGCGGAATTCTTCGGTTTCACGCCGTACGCGGCACGGATGCTCGACCCGCAGCATCGACTGTTCCTGCAGACCACGTTCCACGCTCTCGAGGACGCCGGCTACGACCCGGCCGACCTCGAGGCCACCGTCGGTGTTTTCGGAACCAGCTCTGCCAGCGGCTATCTGCTGCACAACCTGATGTCCAACTACGACCCGATGATGGTCATCGGCCAGGGTGCGAGCTACGAGATGGTGAACCTGTCGTTGCAGAACGACAAGGACCATCTGGCCACCCGGGTGGCCCATCAGTTCGACTTCCGCGGCCCCGCCCTGTCGGTGGCAACGGCATGCTCGTCGTCGCTGGTCGCCGTGCACCTGGCATGCCAGTCGATCCTCAACGGGGAGTGTGACATCGCCCTGGCCGGCGGCTCGTCGCTGCGGGTCCCGCACAACGTCGGGTACTGGTACGAGCAGGGCGCCATGGTCTCACCGACCGGACACTGCAGGCCCTTCGACGTCCGCTCCGACGGCACCATCTTCGGAAGCGGCGTCGGTGTCGTGGTGCTCAAGGCACTGCAGGACGCTATCGACGACGGCGACCACATCCACGCGGTGATCCGCGGGTCGGCGCTCAACAACGACGGTGCGACGAAGATGACGTACGCCGCGCCCAACGCGATGGGCCAGGCCGAGGTCATCGCCGAGGCACACGCGGTGGCCGAGGTCGACGCATCAACGATCGGCTACGTCGAGAGCCACGGCACCGGTACCCCACTGGGCGACCCGATCGAGATCGAGGGCCTGCGGCAGGCGTTCGATCTCGCCGAGGAAACCCGCAGCGACCCGTGCTACATCGGGTCGGTCAAGTCCAACATCGGCCATCTGGAGACCGCCGCGGGCATCGCGGGTCTGATCAAGGCCATCCTGTGTCTCGAGCACAAGGCGATCCCGGCCACGCTGCACTACACCAGCCCGAACCCCGAGCTGCACATCGACCGCGGGCCGTTCCGGGTACGCAGTGCCGACGGGCCGTGGGAGACCGACGGCATCCGGCGCGCCGGCGTCAGCTCGTTCGGCGTGGGCGGCACCAACGCCCACATCGTCCTCGAGGAGGCACCGGCCGCACAATCCGCACCGCAGGCCGGCACCGGACCGCAGGTACTGGTGCTCTCGGCGAAAACCCAAGAGGCACTTGCCCAGTCGCGTCAGACCCTGGCCGAAGAACTCGCCGTCAACGACGACATCACCCTGTCGGACGCGGCCTACACCCTCACCCGTCGGCGCAAGGACCCGATCCGCCTCGCCGCCGTCGTGCACGATCGACAGGACGCGGCGGCGGTGCTCGGCGCCGCCGAAACCGACAGCGTCTTCATCGCTGAAGCCGTCCCCGATGCCGAGACATCCGGCGATCGAGTGGCGTTCCTGTTCCCCGGACAGGGGTCCCAGCACATCGGGATGGCGCGTGGCCTGCACGACAGCGAACCCGTCTTCGCCCGGCACTTCGACGAATGCGCGGCCGCGTTCAGCGACGAGATGGGCTACGACCTCCGCGCCGAGATCTTCGACGGGGTCGGGCGCAATCTCGAGCACACCGACCGCGCCCAACCCGCACTGTTCACCGTCGAGTACGCGCTGGCCAAGCTGATCCAGTCCTACGGTGTCGAGCCCTCGATCATGGCGGGGCACAGCATCGGTGAGTACCCGGCGGCCACCCTCGCCGGCGTGTTCGACCTCGACACCGCCGTCAAGGTGGTCTCGATGCGTGCGCGGCTGATGCACGCCGCGCCACGAGGCGTCATGGTGGCTGTACCGCTGAGCCCGCAGGCGGTCGCCGAACACCTCACCCCGGACGTCGATCTCGCGACGATCAACGATCCGGGCAGCAGTGTGGTGGCGGGCAGCGAAGAGGCCATCCGGGCGTTCCAGGCCGGTCTTGCCGAGAAGGGCATCGTGGCCCGCCGAGTCCGGACGTCGCATGCGTTCCACTCGCGTCTGATGGATCCGGTGGTCGCGGAGTTCACGACGTTCCTGTCCGGGATGACGTTGCGGGAGCCGCAGATCCCGTTGCTGTCCAACATCACCGGCACCACGATGTCGGCCGCCGAGGCGACCAACCCGGGGACCTGGGCGCGCCAGATCCGGGCCACCGTCCGCTTCGCCGACGAACTCGACATGCTGCTGGCCCACCCGGACCGGGTGCTCGTGGAGGTCGGCCCCGGCGGCACGCTCACGTCCTCGGCCGGCCGTCACCCACGGAGTGGGCCACGGCACCGCGCCGTGCGACTGATGCGCCATCAGGCCCAGAATCGCAGCGATCACGACACGTTCCTGCT
>NZ_JBAUJR010000046.1:0-2067 GCF_049683935.1 Mycobacterium sp.
ACCAGACCCCGGACGCCCGGCGCGAAGCGCTCGACGAGGCCGGTGACGGTTTCGGCCATGTCCGTCGTGGAACCCTGCGGGACGTGTGCGTAGGCCCACAGCGGCCGGCGGCCCCGGGCGTCGACCCGGCTGGGATCGGCCAGGTGGGGGAGGGCGGCGAGCACCATCGGCCACTCGGCGTGCCGGCCGTCGGCGATCTCGTGCTCGGCCCTCGCCATCATGGACCGGTCACCGCCGAGGTGCAGCGTCGGAGCCTGCGCCAAACGCGAATCCCGCCAGGGGATCTCGCCGGCGAGCACGAAGTCGACCTTCGCCACCCCCGGGCCGTAGCGGTAGCGCCGCAGGGTGTTGGCGTACCGCGAGGGCAACCGGTCGCCGTAGATCCCCAGCAGCGCGGTCGGTGCCGTGTCGTAGAGGACCACTCCCGAAGGTGGGTCCGTGACCTCTTCGCCGAGCGTCAGTTCGCCACCGTGCGAGCGCAGATCGGCCAGCAGCGCGTCCGGGATGGCCTGTGAGCCGCCGACGGGTATCGGCCAACCGACCGAATGGCCGAGGGTGGCCAACATCAGGCCCGCACCCGAAGCCACCAGCGAGGGCATCTGCGAGATCGTATGTGCCGCAACGCCGGTGAAGAGTGCCCGGGCGTCCTCCCCGGCGAGCGTGCCCCACGCCGGGCTGCCCTGCGCGAGCAGGCGCGGGGCGACCCGAAGCGCAGCCGTGATGCTCGGGGGGATGGACCGCTTGTCCCCGAGCAACAGGCCGACGACGCCGTCGGAGTCGGCCGACAGCGGACCCAGCAGCCGACGCCACGACGCGCCGTCGTCGAGTTCGGCGCTGGTGCGTTCGATGTCGAGGTAGCCGATCGCCGCCGGTCGATCCGGCAGCGGGTTGCCGTAGGACACCTCGGGCACCGTCAGCGCCACCCCCCGCGCGCGCAGGTCGAATGCGGAGAAGAACGGCGAGGCGAGGGCCAACGGGTGCACGGCGGAGCAGATGTCGTGTGACACCCCGGAGAACTCGGGGTCGGGCAGGGTGCGGGCGCCGCCTCCGTAGGTGGGCTGGGCCTCGATCACCTGTACCGATAGACCCGCTCGTGCGCAGATGACAGCGGCGGCCAGACCGTTGGGCCCGCTACCGACGATGGTGATGTCCACTGCTCCATTACAGCCCACTAGGCTGTCCGCGTGAGTTTGCCTGTAGTACTGATCGCCGACAAGCTGGCCCAATCGACGGTGGAAGCCCTCGGTGACCAGGTCGAAGTCCGCTGGGTGGATGGTCCGGACCGGGAGAAGCTGCTGGCTGCCGTCGTGGATGCCGACGCTCTGCTGGTGCGCTCGGCCACCACCGTCGACGCCGAGGTCCTCGCCGCGGCGCCGAAGCTGAAGATCGTCGCCCGCGCAGGAGTCGGACTCGACAACGTCGACGTCGATGCCGCCACGGCGCGCGGCGTCCTGGTGGTCAACGCCCCGACGTCGAACATCCACAGTGCCGCCGAGCACGCATTGGCGCTGCTGCTGTCGACTGCGCGCCAGATCCCCGCCGCCGATGCCACGCTGCGGGAGCACACGTGGAAACGCTCGGCGTTCTCCGGCACCGAGATCTTCGGCAAGACCGTCGGTGTGGTGGGCCTCGGGCGCATCGGCCAACTGGTGGCGCAGCGTCTCGCCGCATTCGGCGCGCACATCACGGCCTATGACCCGTACGTGTCTCAGGCACGCGCCGCGCAGTTGGGCATCGAGCTGCTGACACTCGATGAACTGCTGGCGCGCGCCGACTTCATCTCGGTCCACCTGCCCAAGACCAAGGAGACCGCAGGCCTGATCGGCAAGGAGGCGCTGGCCAAGATCAAGCCGGGCGCCATCATCGTCAACGCCGCCCGCGGTGGCCTCATCGACGAAGCGGCACTCGCCGAAGCCATCACCAGCGGTCACGTCCGCGGCGCGGGACTGGACGTGTTCTCGACCGAGCCGTGCACCGACAGCCCGCTGTTCGCGCTGCCGCAGGTGGTGGTGACGCCGCATCTGGGCGCGTCCACCGCCGAGGCGCAGGACCGGGCGGGCACCGACG
>NZ_JBAUJR010000047.1:0-11562 GCF_049683935.1 Mycobacterium sp.
CCGTGGCATCGAAGGCCCCGGCCGCGTCACCGACGGCCAGCGCCGCCGTGCGGGTGCCGTCGACCAACGGCGCCAGCAGATCACCACCCGCCGAAGCCGCGACAAGTGCCGGAATGGCCAGGTACACCGTGCCGAACAGTGGGCCGCACGCCAGGGCGGCACCCAGTTCCTCGACCGCGACGGCCTGGTCGACCAACGAGCCGCCGGCACCGCCGTCGTCCTCGGGCACGGCCAACCCCAGGACCCCGAGTTCGGATCCCAGCCGGGCCCACACCTTCGGATCAAACGGCGGGTCCGACGTCATCGACGCGCGCACCGCACTCTCGTCGATCTGCTCGGCGCAGAAGGCGCGCACGGCGGCCCGTAGTTGGTTCTGCTCATCGGTGAAGCTGAACTCAGCCATCCCGTCGGGCTGATCCGCAAGCTCCTCAGCCACGCGGGACCTCCTTCCACGGCATCCCTGCGTCCGCCCTCAGATCACCCGGCAGCCCGAGCACACGTTCGGCCAGGATGTTGCGCATCACTTCCGACGTCCCGCCTTCGATGGTGTTGGCCCGGCTGCGCAGGAACCGCTGCTGGATCGAGCCGCGCCAGTCACCGGCGTCGGCGTCGCGGCCGTGCATCTCGTAGCCGTCGTACAGAATGCCCTCCGGCCCGAGAAGGTCCATGCAGAACTCGTAGATGTGCTGGTTGAGTTCGGCGCCGACGAGCTTGCCGATCGACCCTTCGGGTCCGGGCCCGCCGACGGTCGCCGTCGCCCTGGACCGCTCCGAGGTCAGCCGCTGCGCCTCGGCGCGCAGCCACAGGGTGGTGAGCCGATCGCGCAGCACCGGGGTGTGGAGATCAGGCCGAGACGCCCACAGTGCGACGGCGTCGCTGATGGTCCCGGCCCCGCGCCGGCTGCCGCTCGCGCCGAGTGCACTGCGTTCGTTCATCAGGGTGGTCATCGCGACCCGCCAGCCCTCGCCGACCCCACCCAGCCGGTGTGCATCGGGGATGCGCGCATCGGTGATGTAGACCTCGTTGAACTCGGCGTGCCCGGTCAGCTGCCGCAGCGGACGGGTCTCCACGCCGTCGGCGTGCATGTCGAGGACGAAGTAGGTCAGGCCGCGATGCTTGGCGACGTTCGGATCGGTGCGGGCCAGAAGCAACCCCCAGCGTGCCCGGTGCGCGAGACTGGTCCAGACCTTCTGTCCGTTGACGACCCAATCGTCGTTGTCGCGGACCGCCGAGGTCGCCAGACCTGCGAGGTCCGACCCCGCGCCCGGTTCGGAGAACAGCTGGCACCAGATGTCCTCGGTGGTCGCCAGTGGACGCAACAGTTTCCTGCGGACGTCGTCGGTCTGCGCGTGCTCGCGCACCGTCGGGGCGGCCATGCCGTAGCCCATCGGATTGAGCGCCAGCGGAACCGGGCCACCGGCGTCCTGCAAGATGCGGTCGGCAACAGCCTGAAGTCCACGGGAGACGCCGAGGCCGCCGAGGCCTTCAGGGAAGTGCACCCACGACAGACCCGCGTCGAAGCTAGGCTCCGAGAAATTGGGGTACGGGCACGGCCCGTGGATCGTGCTCCGAGACGACGCGATGCGCCGCCTCGGTCACGTGGTCAACAGCAGCGCTCATAGGAGCACAGTAGATCGTGGCGAGTCAGCCGTTGGGCAACTCGACAGTCTGGGGCGAACGATCAGTTCGCGGTCAGTGCGAGGTGCTCCGCATCTGACTTGTGACGAGAGTGGAGGAGGTACCGGAGCCAGCGAACATCGATGAGCACAATGATCCTTACGCGGTCTTGGTCAGGAGGGGGAGTAGTTGGCGTCGCGCGACCATGGCGTCGGCGAAGTGATTCAGCGCTTCGGGCACCGACCCGGCCGCGGCGAACTCGATGCCGCAGTCGCGCAGTGTCTGCTCGATGGAGCGACTGGCGACCATCGACCATTCCACGCCTGCTGCGGTGCAGACGTCGTCGACGGTGAACAGCAGCGAAATCGCATCCCGGGTAAAGAATGTGACACCGCTGAGGTCGAGCACGAAAGGCTTCTCGGCGAGGATGAAGCGCCGGATGTATCGCGTGGCCCGGTCGACGTTGACGTCGTCGAGCCCACCCTTGATCGTCACTACGGTGGCCAACTGGCGGCAGTGCGCCCGGATTTCAGCGCCATCACAGTCGAACGTCGGATTGCCGTACATTGCAGCCTCCCTCGATCGTGCTGACATGGCCCTCAGTGGGCGTTACAACAGTCAACGTAATGAGCCAAGTTAAGGCCGTGGGGAGTAACTACTAATACTTCGCTAAGAACTGCGTTCGTTCCGGCCAGCAAACTCGCCGGTAACTTGGCGTCATCCTCTGCGCTGCTGCTGGGATCCGGTGTAGCTCGCCCAGGGGCTGTAATCGGCCAGCAGTGTCTCCTGCGGCGGACGCTCGCCTTCGGCAACGTGCTCCAGGTTGATCCGGATGCGGTACCAGATCGAACTCGGACCTCGCATCCCGTCGACGAGAACATCGGTGGGCTGCAGCTTTTCGGCTACAGCCGGATACTTCTCCCGCCACGACGCCAGCGCGGCCATCGCCTCGTCCCTGGTCTTGGTCCTGGCGATCTCGATCAGCGGCTTCGATGAGACCCGAGCTTGCCGTCCGCCCCCGGGCGACCTCCGGGTCCCCTTGGGCGCCTTCTCCGCCGGCCCGAGCCGGTCGGCGAGGTGGAGCAGCGACTCCAGCCCGCCCACGGCGTCGTCGATGCCCTCCCACGGATCTCCGACCTCCGCGAAACGCCGGGGCACGGTGGCGATGGTGAACGCCTCGGGGTGGCAGCCGTCGACCTCATCCCAGAACAGCGGTGTGGACACCCGGGCATCCGGGGTGGCGCGCACCGAGTACGCGGACGCGACGGTGCGGTCCTTGGCGTTCTGATTGAAGTCGACGAACACACCGTGGCGCTCCTCTTTCCACCACCGTGCGGTGGCCGACTCCGGCGCACGGCGCTCCACCTCGCGGGCAACCGCCTCGGCCGCCAGTCGCACGAGCTTGAACGGCCAGCGACGGTGGATGCGCGTGTAGATGTGGATGCCGCGCGAACCCGACGTCTTCGGCCAGGCCACCAACCCGTGATCCTCGAGCACCTCGCGGGCGACGAAGGCGACGTCGAGGATCTGCCGCCATCCCACTCCGGGCATCGGGTCGAGATCGACGCGCAGTTCATCGGGATGGTCGAGGTCGTCATCGCGCACCGGATGGGGGTTGAGGTCGACACAACCGAGGTTCACCGCCCAGATCAGCCCAGCCGGATCACGCAGCACTGCCTCCTTGGCGGAGGTCCCGGAGGCGTATTTGAGCTCGGCGACGTCGATGAAGTCGGGGCGCTTCTCGGGTGCCCGCTTCTGGAAGACCGCTTCCTGGCCGATCCCCTTGACGAAACGCTTGAGGATCATCGGCCGGTCCCGCACCCCGCGCAGTGCGCCGTCGGCGACCGCGGTGTAGTAGTGCATCAGGTCGAGCTTCGTGACACCGAGATCGCCGAACACCACCTTGTCCGGATGGGTGATCGGCACCTGTTGACCGCCGATCTCCAGGTACTCGGGAGCAGCCATCCCTTCATCGTAGGTTTGAGACCTACTGCGATCGCGGTCACATATTGTTGACCCATGCCCAAGCTCAGCGATGTCCCCTTGCAGGTAGTGGCCAAGGTCCAGCAGTCCGCCGGCAAGTATCTCGAGCGCGGATCCGCCGAGCTGCACTACGCCCGGAAGATGTTCGAAGCGGGTGCCCTGAAGATCGAGCCGCCACAGGCGATGGCGGCCTTCATCGCCGACATCCGGCGCTGGGGTGAGATCGGGATGATCCCCGCGCTGAACGCGCCGCTACCCGCTCCGCGCGGCGGTCGTCGACGACGAGGGCGAGATGACGTTCAAGGAGTTGGACGACGCGGTCAACGCCGTCGCCAACGGACTGCTCGCCAAGGGGATCAAGGGCGGCGACGGGGTGGCGATCCTGGCCCGCAACCACCGGTGGTTCCTGGTGTCGGTCTACGCCGCCGCCCGCGTCGGCGGGCGCATCATTCTGCTCAACAGCGAGTTCTCCGGCCCGCAGATCAAGGAGGTCTCCGAGCGGGAGGGCAGCAAGCTCGTCATCTACGACGACGAGTACACCGCCGCCGTCTCGCACGCCGACCCGGCGCTGGGCAAGCTGCGTGCGCTCGGGGTCAACCCGGATTCCGAGGAGCCGTCGGGCAGCACCGACGAGACGTTGGCCGAGTTGATCGCCCGCACCGACAAGCGTCCGCCGCCCAAGGCGACCAAGAACTCGTCGATCATCATCCTGACCAGCGGCACCACCGGGACTCCCAAGGGAGCCAACCGCAGCGCACCGCCGTCGCTGGCGCCGGTCGGCGGGGTGCTGTCGTCGGTTCCGTTCAAGGCCGCCGAGGTGACGTCGCTGCCGGCGCCGATGTTCCACGCGCTGGGCTTCCTGCACGCCACCATCGCGATGATGCTGGGGTCGACGCTGGTGCTGCGTCGGCGGTTCAAACCCGCCACCGTGCTCGCCGACATCGAGAAGAACAGGGCCACCGCGATGGTCGTGGTGCCGGTGATGCTGTCCCGGCTGCTCGACGAGCTCGACAAGACCTCACCCAAACCGGACCTGTCCTCGCTGCGCATAGTCTTCGTCTCCGGGTCGCAGTTGGGCGCCGAACTGGCCACCAGGGCGCTGAAGGAACTGGGTCCGGTCATCTACAACCTGTACGGATCCACCGAGGTGGCATTCGCGAGTATCGCTCGGCCGCAGGATCTCTCGATCAATCCGGCCACCGTCGGACCGGTGGTCAGGGGTATGAAGGTCAAGATCCTCGACGACAACGGCCAGGAGGTGCCGCGCGGTCAGGTCGGCCGGATCTTCGTCGGCAACTTCTTCCCGTTCGAGGGCTACACCGGCGGCGGCGGCAAGCAGATCATCGACGGGCTGCTGTCCTCCGGCGATGTGGGCTACTTCGATGACAACGACCTTCTCTACGTCAGCGGTCGCGACGACGAGATGATCGTCTCCGGCGGCGAGAACGTCTTCCCCGCCGAGATCGAGGACCTCGTCAGCGGCCATCCCGAGGTCGTCGAGGCCACCGCGTTGGGTGTCGAGGACAAGGAGTGGGGAGCCCGGCTGCGGTGCTTCGTGGTGAAGGTCGAGGGTGCGACGATCGACGAAGACGCCATCAAGACCTACGTGCGAGAGAACCTCGCCCGCTACAAGGTGCCCCGCGAGGTGGTGTTCCTCGATGAACTGCCGCGCAATCCCACCGGCAAGATCCTCAAGCGCCAACTGCGCGAGATGGAATAGCCCAGCGCTCGCCGAAACTGTATTCCACGCGGCTGTTTCGCCGTTTCGCGCGCGCTGACGGCAATCTCGGCTACTCCACCCCGCCGGCCATGAACGCTGACCCCGGGATCGCCAGCGCCACCAGCATCAGCAGCAGCAGGAACCACCCGGCGCCCTGCCAGGCGAACCAGCCACCGCCGGCTCTCCAGATGCGGTAGGTGTGGATCAGCGCGCCGACACCACCGGCGAACAGGATCGCGGGCACCATCGCCGCGACGAACACCGAGTCGCGGGCGGCGAACGCAAAAATCGCAAACGCCACACCCGCCACGGCGACCACCGCAGACATGTAGACGGCGGCCGCCCGGAACGACCCGGGCTGGTTGAACCGCTTCTCGACATCGTTGGTCATTCCGGTGGGGTTCCCGGTCTGGCGACCGGCAATCCGAGCTTAGGGATCGCGCGGCAGGCCGAGCAGTCGTTCGGCGATGATGTTGAGCTGCACCTCACTGGTGCCGCCGTAGATCGTGGTGGCCCGTCCCGCCAGCAGATACTCACTCCACTTGCCGGAGGGCTGCCCCTGGTCGCCGATGGCCGCGTCGGTGCCGAACGACGACACCCCGAACTCGGCGTAGCCCTGACCGGTTTTCATCGACAACAGCTTCGAGATGGCCGCCGCAGGCATCGGGTCGCCACCGGCGAGGGTCAGCAGCGTCGAACGCATGTTGAGCAGTTTGGCGGCGTGCCCCTCGGCGATCAGTCTGCCGGCCTCGTGCTGCTCGATCTGGTCGAAGTGTCCGTCGCGCAGGAACTCCACGAACTGTTCGAGGCTCGCCAGGAACGGCGGCTCGCTGCTGCCGATCGAGACGCGTTCGTTGGTCAGAGTGTTGCGGCTGACCTCCCAGCCCCGGTTCACCTCGCCCAGCACCATCTCGTCCGGGACGAACACGTCGTCGATGAAGACGGTGTTGAACATCGCGTTGCCGGTCAGCTCACGCAGCGGCTTGACCTCTACGCCCTCGGACTTCATGTCGAGCAGGAAGTAGGTGATGCCTTGATGTTTCGGAGCGCTCGGGTCGGTCCTGGCCAGCATGGCGCCCCAGGCGGAGTACTGCGCGCCGGTGGTCCAGATCTTCTGCCCGGTGATGCGCCACCCACCCTCGACCTTGGTGGCTTTGGTGGTCAGGCTGGCCAGATCCGACCCGGCGCCGGGCTCGGAGAACAGCTGGCACCAGATCATCTCGCCCCGGAAGGTGGGCGGCAGGAACTGCTGCTGCTGGTCGTGGGTGCCGTAGGCCACGATCGACGGGATGATCCACGCGGCGATGCCCATCTGGGGCCGCTTGACCCGCCCGGTGGAGAACTCCTGAGCGATGATGATCTGCTCGATCGGATTCGAGGCCCGGCCCCACGGCTTGGGCAGGTGCGGCTGCACCCAACCACCCTCGGCGATGGCGGTGGTGCGTTCGTCCTTCGGAAGTGCTTTGAGCGCAGCAACTTCCGCGCGGATCTCGTCGCGCAGCTTCTCGGTGTCCGGGTCTAGGTCGATGTTGATGGAGCGCATACCGGTCGTCGTCGCGGTGTCCACCACCTGCTGGGGGTAGTCCGCGGCGCGGCCGAAGCACGCCGCCAGCACGATCGCGCGCCGGTAGTACACGTTGGTGTCGTGCTCCCACGTGAAGCCGATGCCACCGTGCACCTGGATGCAGTCCTGCGCGCAGTGCTGTGCGGCCACCGGTGCCAGCGTCGCGGCGACGGCTGCGGCGAACTCGTAGGCGGATTCGCTGTTGCCGCTGATGAACTCGTCGATCGCCCGGGCGGCATCCCACACCGCCGCCGTGGCGCGCTCGGTCTCGGCGATCATTCCCGCGCACTTGTGCTTGATGGCCTGGAACTGGCCGATCGGCCTGCCGAACTGCTCGCGGATCTTGGCGTACTCCGACGCGGTCTCGGTGGCCCACCGGGCCACACCGACACACTCCGCCGACAGCAGCGTCGACATCACGGCGCGCGCCAGCGTCCGGCTCAGATTGGACAGCACCCGATCGTCGGACACCTCGACGGCGTTGGCCCGGACATGGGCGATCGGGCGGAGCGGGTCGACGCCGGCCACGGGCTCGATCTCGAGTTGGTCGGCATCGATGACCACCCATTCCTCGCCCGATTCGATCGCCACCGGCAGCACCAGCACCGAGGCCTGGGCCGCAGCGGGCACCGCTCGCACCTCGCCGCGCAGCACCAGGGCCTCACCGTGACGGGTGGCGGTCAACCCGGAATCGATCGCGTAGGCGGCGATGACTTCGCCTGAGGCGAGCTGTTCGAGGACGGCGGCCTTGGGATCGTTCGCGGCGATCAGCGCGCTGGCGATCGCCGACGGCACGAACGGGCCGGGGACGGCGCCGTGGCCGAACTCGGCGACGACGATGGCCAACTCGAGGATGCCGAAGCCCTGTCCGCCGACCGACTCCGCGAGATGCACGCCCTGCAATCCCTGGTCGGCCGCGGCCTTCCAGTAGGGCGGCGGGTTCGGGATCGGCGTCTCGAGGGCCTCGTGCAGCACCTCGGACGGCGCCACCCGCGCCACCAGGGACCGCACCGAGTCGGCCAGGTCGTTGTGCTCTTCGTTGATCGCGATGGGCATAGCTGCTGCACCTGTTCTTCACGTCGTCGTGACTGGTCCCAACCGGTTGGTTGGGTCCGAGACTACCCGTCCACCTGGTTCACCAAGTTCGCGAGGTCCCGCCCGTCACGAAGTCGTTCACAATTGTCGACCGCCAATTCCAGGTAGCGGTGCATGGTGTCGGCGGTGTACCAGGTGACGTGCGGGGTCAGCACTACGTTGTCGAGCCCGAGCAGCGGGTTGTCGGCCGGAACCGGTTCCACGGCGAAGACGTCGAGGCCGGCGGCGGCCAGTCGGCGGGAGCGCAGCGCATCGACGAGGGCGTGTTCGTCGACGATCGGGCCACGCGAGGTGTTGACGAGGATCGCGCCCGGTTTCATCCGAGCCAGCGCGTCCGCGTCGAGGAGGTGGGCGGTGCCGTCGGTGAGCGGCAGATGCAGCGAGACGACGTCGCTGACGGCCAGCAGGTCGGGCAGGCTGCGCCAGCCCGGGTGTCCGTCGTCGCCGGTGCTGGTGTGCAGCACCGCGCCGCCCATCGCGACCACGATGCGCTCGACCCGTTTGGCGATGTTGCCGTAGCCGACCAACCCGACCGTGCAGCCGCCGACGTCGCGCACGGTCTCTCCGAGGGTGGGATCCGACGGCCAGCCCTCACCTGCCCGGGTGGCCCGATCCAGTTCCGGTAGTCGGCGCAGCGCGGCCAGCATCAGCAGCACCGTCCCCTCGGCGACCGAGGCCGCGTTGGCGCCGGGCATGTTCGCCACCGCGATGCCCCGCTGTGTCGCGACGTCGACGTCGATGGTGTTGACCCCGGCACCCAGCTTGTGGACGAGCCGCAGCCGCGAACCCTCGACGAGGTCGTCGCCGGAAAGGGGCCGCAGCACATGCCAGATCACCTCGGCCTCGGCCAGTTCGTGGTGGAACGTGTCGTCGTCGTCCTCCGCGCAGAACCGGACGTCGAGCCAATCGGCATGAGGCTCGAGGAATTCCAGCACCTTGTCGCCGGGAACGAAGTGGGCCAGGACTCTCACCAGCGGCGCGCGATCCACTGGGCAACGGTATCGGCTTTCTCGGTGCGGGCGCCCGGCGTGGTGAAGTAGTGGTCGGTGTCGATCGCGCACTGCGTCTTGTCGGTGCCGCCGAGCGCATCGAAGATCCGCTGCGCATCGGAGGGATACACGCCGGTGTCCTGATCGGCGTTGATGACCAGCGCGGGGCAGTCGATGCGGGCCAGATGCGGCTCGGCGCGGGTCTGGGCATGCCGCAGGCTCCACATCCCGATCCAGTTGCGCAGCGTGCACGCGGCCGCGATGCCGTGAGTGGATCTGTTGGCCTTGGCCGGAATTCCCGCGTAACACATGTTCGCCGGTCGC
This sequence comes from Mycobacterium sp., assembly GCF_049683935.1. Taxonomy (GTDB): domain Bacteria; phylum Actinomycetota; class Actinomycetes; order Mycobacteriales; family Mycobacteriaceae; genus Mycobacterium. The sequence continues at coordinate 9,293 of NZ_JBAUJR010000047.1, forward strand.
TTGCTGGGCTCGAGCGAGGGGTCCACCATCCTGGGGTCTGCCCACGTGCGCATCACGGTGAACGGCCGGTCGGAGAATCCCGCGGCCCGCACTCGGACGAGTTCGGCCTGGGCCCAATCGGTGATGGCGTCGTTTCTCGCGACCTGGGCAGCCCGGTACCGCTGCACGAACTCTGCGTCGTAGGGCGGGCCGTTGCGTTCGTTGAACAGGTCGAGATCGGGATCGGTTGCCACGGCGTCACCTTCGTCGGTGACGGCGGCATCCATCCAGGCGGTCAGCACCTCGGGTCGTCCCGGGTGCGCGGCGCTGGCCACATAGCCGTCGGCGGGCGGGAGGTCGTCGAGTCCGGCGGCCGGCCGCATCCCCTCGAGCGGGGTGACGTGGTGATCGGTGGCGTTGGCCTGATAGGCCGCCATCAGAGATCCGCCGCCTGAATTGCCCAGCAGAATAACCGTTTCGATGCCCTGAACCTCGCGGAGCCAGCGCACGCCGACGCCGATGTCCACCAGGGCGTGGTCGAGAAGGAAGCTGCTCTCGAACCCCCGGAATCGGGTGTTCCAGCCGAGGAAGCCGATACCGCGGGTGGCCATGTAGTCGGCGAGGTAGTGCTCGGAGAAGTCGATCTGATAGTGCGTCGCGATCATCGCCACCTTGGGCTTGCGACCCACCCCACGGTGGTAGATGCCCTGGCACGGGTGACCTCCCGAGCCTGCCCTGCGGGCCGTCGTCGAATCCAGACCGACGAATTCCCTGGTGACTCCCGGTGTTTGCAGCGACGCAGTGCTACTCATGGTTCTCGGCCTCCCGGTGGTAGATGGTCCGGTAGAAGATGTCGGCCAGCGTGTTGATGCAGGCCACGTCGTCGATGTCGGCGGCGTCGTGGGTTGAACGCCCGGACAGCTGGGTGTAGCAGAACTGGTTGAGCATCGACACCAGTGCCACCGCGATGAGCCGGGGATCGCTGCCGGCGCAGAAGCCCTGCTGCTGTGCCTGTTTCACCAGTGACGTGATCAAACCGATGGGCACTGAACAGATTTCGTTCCAGTACACGGCGAAGTCCTCACTGACCATCGCCATCTGCGACACGCTGATGATCTCGGCCAGTCGGTTGCGGTAGGTGTTCCAGTGGGCGGCAGCTGCTTGATAGGAGCGTTCCCTGTGGGAGAGGCCGGGTTGGGCGGCCGCCATCGAGCGCTGCCGAGCCTCGTCGCGGAACCGCACCGCCCACTCCCGGACCATGGCCTCTTTGGAGTCGTAGTAGTTGTAGAACGACGCGGTCGACCTGCCCGCCTCGCCGGCGATGTCGGCGACTGTGGTGGCGAGGATTCCCTTGCGGGCGACGACCGCGCGGGCCGCCGAATCGATCGCGGCCTGGGTCTGGCGTCCGCGCAGTGTCGGCAACTGTTCGCGGGGGCCGACACTCACCTGCCTCAGCGCTCCTCGCGGTCGTTGATCTCAAACTGAACCTGATGTTAGATTCAGTTTCTGCCCATGGCCAGAGGAGGCGCGCAATCGTGATCAAGCCCCGGAACGCCAACACCGAGTTCGAGTTCGGCGGCATCAACCACGTCGCACTGGTGTGCTCGGACATGGCCAAGACCGTCGACTTCTACTCGAACGTGCTGGGCATGCCACTGGTCAAGTCGCTGGACCTGCCGGGCGGGATGGGCCAGCACTTCTTCTTCGATGCGGGCAACGGCGACTGTGTGGCGTTCTTCTGGTTCGCCGACGCGCCGGACCGGGTGCCCGGCATCTCCTCGCCCGAGGCCATCCCCGGGATCGGCGACATCGTCAGCGCGGTGAGCACGATGAATCACCTGGCGTTTCACGTGCCCGCCGAGAAGTTCGACGAGTACCGGCAGCGTCTCAAGGCCAAGGGGGTCCGCGTCGGGCCGATCTTGAACCACGACGAAAGCGCCGCCCAGGTCTCCGCGACCGTGCACCCCGGTGTGTACGTGCGGTCGTTCTACTTTCTCGACCCTGACGGCATCACGTTGGAGTTCGCGTGCTGGACCAAGGAATTCACCGAGAGCGACGCGGTCACCACCCCGAAGACCGCCGCCGACCGGGGGGTGCCCGCGGCAACCGGAGGCTAGCGCCGGAATTGCATTCCGGCAGGCGCTCACTCGAACTTTGTCTGCTGGCGGGCGTTGTCAAGCTGCGTGGAGTCGGTCGGGGTCGTTTTCGGCGGGAAGGTTGATGCCGACCACGGGGCTGGGGCTCTTGGTTCGTGGACGGTTGCGGAACCGTTCGGGGTGGTCTTCGTAGTA
>NZ_JBAUJR010000048.1:0-8707 GCF_049683935.1 Mycobacterium sp.
GCGCAGTTGGGCATCGAGCTGTTGACACTCGACGAACTGCTGGCGCGCGCCGACTTCATCTCGGTTCACCTGCCCAAGACCAAGGAGACCGCAGGCCTGATCGGTAAGGATGCGCTGGCCAAGATCAAGCCGGGCGCCATCATCGTCAACGCCGCCCGCGGTGGCCTCATCGACGAGGCGGCGCTCGCCGAGGCCATCACCAGCGGTCACGTCCGCGGCGCGGGACTCGACGTTTTCTCGACCGAGCCGTGCACCGACAGTCCGCTGTTCGAGCTGCCGCAGGTCGTGGTGACGCCGCATCTGGGAGCGTCCACCGCCGAAGCGCAGGACCGGGCGGGCACCGACGTCGCGGCCAGCGTGAAGCTCGCGTTGGCCGGGGAGTTCGTGCCGGACGCCGTCAACGTCGGCGGTGGCGTCGTCGGCGAAGAGGTGGCGCCCTGGCTGGACCTGGTGCGCAAGCTCGGTCTGCTCGCCGGCGTGCTGTCGAGCGAACTGCCGGTTTCGCTGTCGGTGCAGGTCTACGGCGAGCTGGCCGGCGAAGAGGTCGAGGTGCTCAAACTCTCGGCACTGCGCGGGCTGTTCTCGGCGGTGATCGAGGATCAGGTCACCTTCGTCAACGCGCCGGCGCTGGCCGCCGAGCGCGGCGTGGAAGCGTCGATCACCACCGCCTCGGAGAGCCCCAACCACCGCAGCGTCGTGGACGTGCGTGCGGTCGGGGCCGACGGGTCGACGGTCAACGTCGCCGGCACGCTGACCGGCCCGCAGCTGGTCGAGAAGATCGTCCAGATCAACGCCCGAAACCTCGACCTGCGCGCCGAGGGTGTCAACCTGATCATCAACTACGACGACCAGCCCGGCGCGCTCGGCAAGATCGGTACGTTGCTCGGCGGCGCCGGGGCCAACATCCTTGCCGCGCAGCTCAGTCAGGATGCCGACGGCGAGGGCGCGACGATCATGCTGCGGCTGGACCGTCAGGTGTCCGATGATGTGCTCTCCGCGATCAGCCGCGACGTGAACGCGGTGACGCTGGAAGTGGTGGATCTCTCATGAGACTGGCCGTGATCGCCGGCGACGGCATCGGACCGGAGGTCATCGGCGAAGCGCTGACGGTGCTCGACGCCGTGCTGCCCGGCGTGCAGAAGACCGAGTACGACCTCGGCGCCCGGCAGTACCACGCGACCGGTGAGGTGCTGCCCGAATCAGTGCTCACCGAGTTGAAGGGGCACGACGCGATTCTGTTGGGCGCCATCGGCGATCCGTCGGTGCCCAGCGGGCTGCTCGAACGCGGGCTGCTGTTGCGGGTCCGGTTCGAACTGGACCATCACATCAATTTGCGGCCGGGCCGGCTCTACCCCGGTGTGCAGAGTCCACTGGCCGGCGACCCCGAGATCGACTTCGTTGTCGTCCGGGAAGGCACCGAGGGGCCCTACACCGGTAACGGTGGCGCCATCCGGGTCGGCACGCCCCACGAGATCGCCACCGAGGTGAGCGTCAACACCGCCTACGGGGTGCGCCGGGTCGTGCAGGACGCATTCGGTCGAGCGCAGCAGCGGCGCAAGCATCTGACCCTGGTACACAAGAACAACGTCCTGACCTACGCCGGGTCGCTGTGGTGGCGCACGGTGCAGGCGGTGGCACCGGAGTATCCCGACGTCGAGGTCGCGTACCTGCATGTCGACGCCGCCACCATCCACCTGGTCACCGACCCGGGCCGGTTCGACGTCATCGTCACCGACAACCTCTTCGGGGACATCATCACCGATCTGGCAGCGGCGGTGTGCGGCGGCATCGGCCTGGCCGCCAGCGGCAACATCGATGCGACGCGGACGAATCCGTCGATGTTCGAGCCGGTGCACGGGAGCGCACCGGACATCGCGGGCCAGGGCATCGCGGATCCGACGGCGGCGATCATGTCGGTGGCGCTGCTGCTGGCGCACCTGGGCGAACTCGGCGCCGCGGCGCGGGTCGACAAGGCCGTCGAGGAGCATCTCGCGACGCGTGGCGACGAGAAGCTGTCCACGTCGGCCGTGGGCGCACGAATCCTGGGGAAGCTGTAGGCAACTCCGGAGGGTTCGCGACGCTGACGCGGCAGTGTTGGCTGTTCGCGATCGGTTCGGCGTTCTTCGCCACGGCGACCGTTCCCGGTTTCCCGGCCTGGGCCGGTGCCGGTGCCGCCAACGTGCTGTGCTTCGTCGGCTCGTGGTTCTTCACCACCGCCGCGTGGATGCAGCTCGCGCAGGCCACCGGGTCCGACCATTCTCCCGCCGAACGATCCTCGGCTGCAGTTCAATTCGCAGGCACGCTGCTGTTCAACCTGAGCACCGGCGCGTCGGTGCTGGCGCACGCCGTGACCGCGGAACGACGGTTTGTGTGGGCTCCGGACGCGTTGGGGTCGAGCGCATTCCTTCTCAGCGGCGTCCTCGGTTTCGTCGCTGTCAGCGCCACCACGGGATTGTTCGAACTCCGGTCTCGGGACTGGTGGGCGTCCGCGATCAACCTGATCGGCTGCGTCGCGTTCGGGGTGTCGGCGCTCGCCGCGTTCGTCCGGGTCACCGGGGTCACCGCCGACGCGCTGCTGGCCAACCTCGGCACGTTCGTCGGGGCGCTGTGCTTCCTGGTTGCCGCGCTGATGGTGTTGCCGCGCCGGCTCACTCGCTCAGCCGGTTAACGCGCGAGGAGGTCAGGGGCACCGCGGGGATCGCCATCAGTGGGAACAGTGCGCACACCGCAAAGGTGACCGGGTAACCGGCGACGCCGATCAGCGCTCCGAACAACGGCGGAACGAGACCGGAGGTGAACAACTGGCTGGTGTTCTGGGTGCCCAACGCCCGGCCGCTCCAGAACGGCCCGGCGATCTCGGCGATCGCGGTGAAGGCCAAGCCGTTGTCCGAGACGGTGACCACCGATGCCACCATCATCAACCCGATGCTCAGCGGTGAGTCGAGCCAGTCGGTCAGTGCCATCAGTGCCATGGCCGCCGCCGCAGCGAGCGCGATCGTCCGGATGGGCCGCAGGCGTGCGCCGAGTACGTCTCCGGAGCGCTTCAGCACGGCGTCCGACCAACGTCCCGCCGCGATCCGCCCGCCGGCGCCCAGCACCTGCGCCGCGGTGACCAGCAGGCCCGCCGATCCGGGCGACAACCCGTGTTCACTGATCAACCACACCAGCGTGAACGTCCAGATCAGTACCTGCGGCACCACCAGCAGGACCGAGACGAGGTGGATTCGCATCAACAGCCGCGAGTCCCGATAGGGGTTGGCCAGATCGGCCGCCGATGCGTCGGCGCGCGGTGGCCGGGGCGGATCGACAACTGCCACGGCGCATACCACCGCCGATGCCGAGCACACGATCGCGGGGAACAGCAGGGCCCCTGCGACGCCGTGGGATTCCGCGACTCGGGGGATGACCAGCGCACCGAGGCCTACTCCCAGTGGTTGGGCGGTCTGCCGGATTCCCATCACCAGGCCCCGCTTTTCGGCGGCGAACCAGCCGACAACCAGTCGCCCGCTTGCGGTATTGCTGCTCGCAGCGGCCATCCCACCGAGAAAAAGGAACACGCTGATCGCGACCAGCGAGTCCGCCGACGCGGCGGCGAACGCGGCGGCGGCGGTGAGCGCGGAACCCAACGCCAGCACCAGGCGTTCCCCGACACGATCCACGACGTATCCCCATGCGATCAGCGTCACCACCATGCCCAGGCTGGGCATGGCCGACACCAGCCCGGCCTGAGCCAGGTCGAGACCGCGCTCGCTGTGGAGGGTGGGGATGAGAAATGCCACTCCGTTGATGAACACGTTCGCGCACAGGGTCGCCGACAGTGCGATCACCAGCATCGACCAGCGCCTGAAATCACTCACCGACGAGACGGACACGGCGCCATCGTCGCACACAGGTCTCACGGTGCAGAATTCATATCTCACTTGATGAGATACATCGCACGGTCGACGCCGTGCCGATCGGATCGGGTGGCCCGGGCATTACGCTGTGGCAATGCGTCTCGGCCGAATTGCCAGTCCCGACGGAGTCGCCTTCGTGAGTATCGAAGGTGACCCGAACGAAGCAACCTGCAGGGAGATCGCCGAGCACCCATTCGGCAATCCGACGTTCACCGGTCGGAGTTGGCCGCTGGCCGACGTCCGGCTGCTGGCTCCCATCCTGGCCAGCAAGGTGGTCTGCATGGGTAAGAACTACGCCGCGCACGCCGCGGAGATGGGCGGCACCGCGCCGGAGGATCCGGTGATCTTCCTCAAGCCGAACACCTCGATCATCGGCCCCAACACCCCGATTCAGCTGCCCGCGGATGCGCACCCGGTGCACCACGAGGGTGAACTGGCCGTGGTGATCGGCCGCCCCTGCAAGGATGTGCCGGCGTCGCGGGCTGCCGAGAACATCCTCGGGTACACCATCGCCAACGACGTGTCGGCGCGCGATCAGCAGCGCAAGGACGGGCAGTGGATGCGGGCCAAGGGCCACGACACCTTCTGCCCTGTGGGACCGTGGATCGTCACCGACCTGGACCCCAGTGATCTGGATCTGCGCACCGCCGTCAACGGCGAGACGCGCCAGGACTCCAACACCGCGCTGATGATCCATGATGTCGGGGCGATCGTCGAGTGGGTCTCGGCGGTGATGACTCTGCTCCCGGGTGACCTGATCCTGACCGGGACGCCGGAGGGGGTCGGCCCGATCGAGGACGGGGACACCGTCAGCATCACCATCTCGGGAATCGGAACGCTTTCCAATCCCGTTGTCCGAAAAGGAAAGCAGTGACCAATCCTCCCGTCAGAGTCCGATTCTGCCCCTCGCCGACCGGCACGCCCCACGTCGGCCTGGTCCGCACCGCGCTGTTCAACTGGGCCTACGCCCGACACACCGGCGGCACGTTCGTCTTCCGGATCGAGGACACCGACGCCCAGCGTGACAGCGCGGAGAGTTATGCCGCGATCCTGGACGCGCTGCGCTGGCTGGGGCTGGACTGGGACGAGGGGCCTGAGGTCGGTGGGCCCTATGAGCCCTACCGGCAGTCGCAGCGGTCCGAGCTCTATCGCGAGGTGCTCGCGAAACTTGTCACCTCCGGCGAGGCGTACGAGGCGTATTCGACCGCCGACGAGGTCGAGGCCAGGCACCTGGCCGCCGGCCGCAATCCGAAACTCGGCTACGACAACTTCGACCGCGACCTGACCGACGAGCAGCGCGCGGCGTTCCGCGCCGAGGGCCGCAATCCGGTGTTGCGCCTGCGGATGCCTGACACCGACCTGTCCTGGACGGACCTCGTGCGGGGCGAGACGACCTTCCCGGCGGGGTCGGTGCCGGACTTTGCGCTGACCCGCGGCAGCGGAGAACCGTTGTACACGTTGGTCAACCCGGTCGACGACGCACTGATGAAGATCACCCACGTGCTGCGCGGTGAGGACATCATGCCGTCCACGCCGCGCCAGATCGCCCTCTATCAGGCGTTGATCCGGATCGGGGTTGCCGAGCGGGTGCCTCAATTCGCTCATCTGCCAAGTGTTCTGGGCGACGGCAACAAGAAGCTCTCGAAACGGGACCCGCAGTCCAACCTGTTCTTGCACCGTGACCGCGGGTTCATTCCCGAGGGCCTGTTGAACTATCTGGCTCTGCTCGGCTGGGGCATCGCCGACGATCATGACGTTTTCAGCCTCGATGAGATGGTGGCGGCCTTCGACGTGGCCGACGTCAACTCGAATCCGGCGCGCTTCGACCAGAAGAAGGCCGACGCGATCAACGCCGAGCACATCCGGTTGCTCGACGAGGAGGTGTTCGCGCAACGCCTGACCGACTTCTTCGCCACACACGGCCACCGCACCGGACTGGACGACACGCAGTTCGCCGAGGCGGCCAAGCTGGTGCAGACGCGGATCGTGGTGCTCGGTGATGCCTGGGAGCTTCTCAAGTTCCTCGACGACTCGTCGTTTGTGCTCGACGAGAAGTCGGCGGCCAAGGAATTGAAGCCCGACGCCGCGCCGGTCCTCGGCGCTGCGCTGGCCGCACTCGAGGAAGTCGGGCACTGGGCCACCGCCGAGATCGAGGAGGCGCTGAAGGCGGCGCTGGTGGACGGCCTCGAGCTCAAACCACGCAAAGCGTTCGGTCCGGTCCGCGTCGCTGTGACCGGCTCGTCGGTGAGCCCGCCGCTGTTCGAGTCGCTGGAACTGCTCGGCCGTGACCGCAGCCTGGACCGGCTACGGGCCGGCCGCGAGCGTGCCGGTGCCGCCTCGGTGGAGGCCTGAGAAAATCAGTGCCGAATATTTGGTAGTGTGCTCGTCGGCCCGCCCGAAGGCGCAGCGCGGCACCGCCGCAGCGCTCTCGGATCGGGAAATGGCCTGTGACCAGCGGTGATGGGTTTCCAGTGGGGTATGGTGTAATTGGCAACACAGCGGTTTCTGGTACCGCCATTCTAGGTTCGAGTCCTGGTACCCCAGCCAATGCAACGGATTAGGTCAGCTTTCTCACCTGAGCTATGCTGACGCTCCGAAAATAGTTCTGGCCCCCGTCGTCTAGCGGCCTAGGACGCCGCCCTCTCACGGCGGTAGCGTGGGTTCGAATCCCATCGGGGGTACAACACTTCTGGACGGCCTCAGAGCCGTCGCGTCAGCGCCTCGGCGGCGGCGACGAGGTCGGTCGCCCACCTGGCTCCGGGACGCCGGCCCATCCTGTCGATCGGACCGGATACCGACACCGCGGCGATCACCGCACCCCGCCCGTCGCGCACCGGTGCGGACACGCTGGCCACGCCTGGTTCGCGCTCGGCCGCACTCTGCGCCCATCCCCGCCTGCGGACCTCGGCCAGCGTCCGGTCGGTGAACGTCGCCGACGGCAGGATGGCCTGCTGGGTCGCCGTATCAGCGTAGGCAAGAAGCACTTTGGCCCCGGATCCGGCGTTCATCGGCAGGTGTGTTCCGACCGGCACCGTATCGCGCAGTCCCGAGGGGGGTTCCAGCGCCGCGATGCAGATTCGGGCGCTGCCTTCGCGCCGGTACAACTGCACACTCTCCCCGGTGAGTTCACGCAGTCGCGGCAGCACCGCGGCGCCCGCGGACAGCAGCGGATCGTTGATGTGCCCGGCGAGTTCGGTGAGTGCGGGGCCCAGACGCCACTGCCCGTCGCCGTCGCGGGCCAGCAATCGGTGCACCTCCAGCCCGACGGCCAACCGGTGGGCGGTCGCCCGCGGCAGGTCGGTGCGTTCGCAGAGATCCGCGAGACCGCACGGGGACTGGGCCACCGCGTGCAGCACCCCCACAGCTTTGTCCAGCACGCCGATGCCGCTATCCTGTCTCACAAGGAGATACTAGCGTCCCAGATTGTGAGATAGTCAAGATGGCCGTCACGAACCAGCCCCGCACGCTCGCCGAGAAGGTGTGGAGCGACCACGTTGTTGTTCCCGGACCCGGTGAGGGTGCCGCACGTGAGCCGGACCTGATCTACATCGACCTGCATCTCGTGCACGAGGTGACCAGCCCGCAGGCCTTCGACGGGTTGCGGCTGGCCGGCCGGCCGGTTCACCGGCCGGATCTGACGATCGCCACCGAGGATCACAATGTGCCGACCATCAACATCGACCAGCCCATCGCCGATCCGATCTCCCGGACGCAGGTCGACACGCTTCGCCGCAACTGTGCGGAGTTCGGCATCAGGCTGCACCGGATGGGCGATGTCGAGCAGGGCATCGTGCACATCATCGGGCCGCAGCTCGGGCTGACCCAGCCCGGCACGACGGTCGTGTGTGGGGACAGTCACACCTCCACCCACGGGGCGTTCGGCGCTCTGGCGATGGGAATCGGCACCTCAGAGGTCGAGCATGTGCTGGCCACCCAGACGCTGTCGCTGCGGCCTTTCAAGACCATGGCCGTCAACGTCGACGGTGTGCTCCCGCCCGGAGTCAGCGCCAAGGACGTCATCCTCGCGGTGATCGCCAAGATCGGCACCGGCGGAGGCCAGGGTTACGTCATCGAATACCGCGGCAGTGCCATCGAGTCGCTGTCGATGGAAGGCCGGATGACGATCTGCAACATGAGCATCGAAGCGGGTGCCCGCGCCGGCATGGTCGCTCCCGACGAGACGACCTACGAGTTCCTGCGCGGTCGGCCCCATGCCCCGCAGGGCGCCGATTGGGACGCCGCTGTCGACGCGTGGAGCCGGTTACGTACCGACGACGGCGCGGAATTCGACGCCGAGGTCTACATCGACGCATCGACGCTGAGCCCGTTCGTCACCTGGGGGACCAACCCCGGTCAGGGCGTACCCCTGGCCGGTTCGGTTCCCGACCCCGACCTGATGGTCGACGAGGGCGAACGTCAGGCCGCTGAAAAGGCGTTGACGTACATGGACCTTCGGGCCGGCACAGCGATGCGCGATATTCCGGTGGACACGGTGTTCGTCGGCTCCTGCACCAACGGCAGGATCGAAGATCTGCGCGTGGTCGCCGACGTGCTGAAGGGCCGCAAGGTCGCCGATGGCGTTCGGATGCTGGTCGTCCCCGGATCCATGCGGGTGCGGGCTCAGGCCGAATCCGAGGGCCTGGGTGAGATCCTCACCGCCGCCGGTGCGGAATGGCGGCAGGCAGGCTGTTCGATGTGCCTGGGTATGAACCCCGACCAACTCGCTCCCGGCGAGCGGTGCGCCTCGACGTCCAATCGCAATTTCGAGGGCAGGCAAGGCAAAGGCGGGCGCACGCACCTGGTGTCGCCGG
>NZ_JBAUJR010000049.1:0-2625 GCF_049683935.1 Mycobacterium sp.
GTCGAGGCGGAGGGGCTCGGGCTCCTCGACGTCGAGACGAATTTTGTTGCCGCCAAAGCACTCCGGCTGCCCGAGGGCGACTGGCTCGGCGTGCCGGCCAGTGGCTATGAGATCCACCACGGGCGGATCACCCGCGGTCCCGGCGTCGACGATTTCCTCGGTGGGGCACGGGCCGGACAGGTCTTCGGCACGATGTGGCACGGCGCGCTCGAAGGCGACGCCCTGCGGGCGCGGTTCCTCAGTGAAGCTCTCGGCCTTGCCTTCTCGGGTGTCTCGTTCCCGCGCGCCCGCGAGGAACGACTCGATCTGCTGGGCGATCTCGCCGAAGAACATCTCGACGTCGACGCACTGATCGAGTTGATCCGTGGCGGATCCCCTGCGGGTCTGCCCTTCCTGCCGCCGGGAGCGCCGTGACGACGATCCTGCTCCTCGGCGGCACCTCGGAGGCCCGGGCGCTCGCGGCGCTGCTGGTCGCCGACGGCGTCGAGGTGACCACATCACTGGCAGGGCGGGTTGCCGATCCACGGCTACCCGTGGGAGGGGTCCGGATCGGCGGCTTCGGGGGCGTGGACGGATTACGTTCGGCCCTCGGCGATTTTGATGCCGTCGTTGATGCCACCCACCCTTTCGCCAAAAACATTTCGGCCAACGCGGTCGCGGCGTGCACCACTGGCGACACCCTTCGGCCCTTGCTGCGGCTGGAACGACCCGGCTGGGCCGACCGGTCGCGGGACTCCTGGCTCTGGGTGGACTCCCACGAGGAGGCCGCCGCCGCGGCGGCGGGGCTGGGAGGGCGGCCCTTCCTCACCGTCGGGCGCCAGGAGCTCGCGCGCTTTCTTCCCGAACTCCAGGAGCACGCGGTCCTGGCCCGGGTGGTGGATGCCCCGGAGTTGACGCTTCCACCCTGGTGGCGGTTGGTGACCAGCCGCGGGCCGTACGCGCTGCCCGGTGAGTTGGCGCTGATGCGCGAACACCGCGCCGACGTGCTGATCACGAAGGATTCGGGTGGCGAGTACACCTGGTCGAAGATGGATGCCGCCGAGGAACTGCGCATCCCGGTGGTGATCGTGCGGCGTCCGGCACGGGTATCCGGGGTGCCGACGGTCCACGAGGTGGCCGACGCGCTGGACTGGGTGCGAACTCTGAATACGATGTCCCGGTGAGGATCCTGGTCACCGGTGGCGTCCGCTCCGGCAAGTCCCGGCACGCCGAAGGGTTGCTCAGCGGTGCGGGCGCGGTGACCTATGTCGCGCCCGGCCGGCCCGCGGACGGAAGTGATCCGGATTGGGACGCGCGGGTGGCCCGTCACCGCGCGGCCCGTCCGGCGCACTGGACGACGGTGGAGACCGCGAACGTCGCCGCAGCGGTGGCAGACGCGCGTGCCGCCGTGCTCGTCGACTGCCTCGGTACCTGGCTGGTCGCCCTGATGGACGCCGCACAGCTGTGGGACGCGCCCTACGAGGAGATGCACGACGCGGTGACCGCGCGGATCGACCAGCTGTGCGACGCGCTGGCCGTGTCACCCGAGGCGGTCGTGGTGACCAACGAGGTCGGACTCGGGGTGGTGCCGTCGCACCGGTCCGGGATGCTCTTTCGTGACCTGCTGGGCATCCTCAATCAGCGGGTCGCCGCGGTCTGCGACGAAGTGCACCTGGTGATCGCAGGCCGGGTACTGAAGATCTGACGCTCAGCGCGGCCGGTAGCGCTCCTCGTGCAGCACGGTCGCCAGCGACGAGCGCCGGCGCCAGCCGTGGCGCTCGAGGTCGGGAACCTCAGGGAGGTCGGCGACATGGCCGACGCAGAGCCACGCAACGGGGCGCACATGGGCGGGCATGTCCACCAGCGAGCGCAGGAAATCCTCGCGGTAGAACGACACCCAGCCGACGCCGAGTCCCTCGACAGTTGCTGCGAGCCAGAGGTTCTGGATGGCACAGACGACCGAGTACAGCCCTGCGTCGGGAATGGCGTGCCGGCCGAGGACCTGCGGTCCGCCCCGTGTCGGGTCGTAGCCGACCACGATGCCGAGACCGGACTCGCAGATGCCCTCGATCTTGATTCGCGAGAACGTGTCGGCGCGCTCCCCGGTCAGTGCGTCGGCGAACGCCTCGCGCTCGAGCGCCACGTGGTCGCGGAACGCCCGCAGGGTGTCCGGTGATCGGACCAGGACGAAGTCCCACGGTTGTGACATGCCGACGGACGGTGCGGCGTGGGCGGCCAGCAGCACCCGCTCGAGGACGTCAGCAGCGATCTGCTCACCGGTGAATTCAGCGCGGGTGTCGCGACGCCGGTTGATCACGTCGTACAGCGCGCTCGCCGTCATCGCAGGCCCTCTTGGCGTTTCAGCGAACGGTCGCGCCCCGGATCGTAGAGATAGCTCTCCCCGGCTTCGGGATCCGGTTTCCCGGCCAGGGCCCGGCCGACAAGAATCACCGCGGCCTGGCGTAACCCGGCCGCCTCGACCGCGTCGGCGATGGAGGCGACCGTGCCGCGCAGCACCTGTTCCTGCGGCTGGGACGCGCGGTACACCACGACGACCGGGCAGTCGGGGCCGTAGTCCGCAGCAAGCTCCGCCATCAGTTCGCGGGTCCGGGTGATCGCCAGATGCAACACCAATGTGGACCGGGT
>NZ_JBAUJR010000050.1:0-24868 GCF_049683935.1 Mycobacterium sp.
GCGGGCCGCTGCGTCGAGCGCTGCCCAGTCACCCTGCAGCGCAGCCAGATCCATGCCTCCTTCGGTGCCGTACCAGTCGCGCAGTTGGGTGTCGTGCAGCGTCAGGTCCGGGTGTTGGTAACCGAGACGATGACAGGCCGAGACATATCGCTGCAGGTTGTCGACCGCCGGCATACCATCGGCCAGGCGTGCGGAGACGTCGAACTTCTCGGCCATCGGCGGCGACTACCCCACCCGCGCGGCGGCGCGTGCATCGGCATCCTGATAGCGGTCCGCGGAAACCCGCAGCGCGGCGGCGATGTCGTCGGCCGCGCGCGACCAGCGTCGCAGTGCCGCAACAACATCGTCGACAGCAGTGCGGAGCGTGTCGCCGTGCGGCACGTACGCGCGCCCCGCACGGGCGCCCCCGAAGGCGAGATCACCCAGGTGCGTTCGCACGGCGGCGTCGACGATCAACGCCCCGGTCTCGTATTCGCGCGCGATCTCGCGCACTGCCCCCGCATCGACGCGCGCGGCGCCTGCTTGTCCCATATGAGGTTGGACGCCCGACACGCGCTGTCGGTTCCCGCCGGTTTTCCGCGGCGCGCTCAGCCCTCGGCGCTGACCGACTCCGCGACCCGCACCGCCAGTTGCCGGGCGGTGTCCTCGTCGGCAGCTTCCACCATCACACGAATTAGCTGTTCGGTTCCGGAGGGCCGCAACAGAATTCGGCCGGTATCTCCGAGCTCAGCCTCGGCTTGGGCGACCGCGTCACGCACCGCCGCAGAGGCGGCGACAGTGGACTTGTCGGTGACCTGGACGTTGATGAGCACCTGCGGCAACGTCTGCATGGGTGCGGCGAGGTCGGCGAGGCTGCGACGCGTCTGCGCCATCCGGGACATCAATCGGAGCCCGGTGACGATGCCGTCCCCGGTGGTGCCGAACGCCGGCATCACCAGGTGCCCGGACTGCTCGCCGCCGATCGAGTACGGACCGGCCCGGAGTTCCTCGAGAACGTAGCGGTCCCCGACGCCGGTGGTGCGGACCTCGATGCCGGCGGAGCGCATCGCCAGATGCAACCCGAGGTTGCTCATGACGGTGGCCACCAGGGTGTCCGCGGCCAACTCCCCTGCCTCGTGCATGGCCAGCGCCAACACCACCATGATCGCGTCACCGTCGATGACACGACCGTGACCGTCGACGGCGAGACAGCGGTCGGCATCACCGTCGTGCGCCAGACCCAGGTCGGCACCGTAGGACACCACCGCCGATCGCAGCGTCTCCATGTGTGTGGAGCCGCACCCGTCGTTGATGTTCAGCCCGTCGGGACCGGCATGGATGGCGATGACGTTGGCGCCTGCCGCCCGGTAGGCGCGCGGCGCCGCCACCGACGCGGCCCCGTGGGCGCAGTCGACCACGACGGTGAGATCGTCGAGGCGGGTTCCGGCGGCCTTGCCGGCGTGCCGCAGGTACCGTTCCAGCGCATCGTCGGCCGTGACGACCCGCCCGATACCCGCGCCGACAGGACGGGCACCGGGACCCTGGCGTACCAGTTCCTCGATGCGGTCCTCGGTGTCGTCGTCGAGCTTGTGCCCGCCCGGGCCGAAGATCTTGATGCCATTGTCGGGCATCGGGTTGTGCGAAGCGGAGATCATCACCCCGAAGTCGGCGTCGTAGGCGCTGGTCAGATACGCCACCGCGGGCGTGGGCAGTACCCCCACCCGCAGCGCGTCCACACCCTCGCTGGCCACACCGGCGATCACGGCCGCCTCGAGCATCTCGCCGCTGGCACGCGGATCACGACCGACCACAGCAACCCGGCGACGGGTCTCGCCGCTTCTCAGCAGCCGACGGGCCGCCGCCGCACCAAGCGCCATCGCGAGTTCCGCGGTGAGCTCCTGGTTGGCGACTCCGCGCACCCCGTCGGTGCCGAACAGTCGAGCCATGCTGACAACCTCTCACACATAGTGGTTTGAGGGCCAACCGCAGCTCATGGCGTTCGTGCCGCCGCCGAATCGATACCCGGACGAGACCGGCACAGACGGCTCATCAGCCGCCTTCGGTGTTGAACGGCTCGTCGGCTGCGCCCTCACCCGGAACGGCCGGAACCGGCGCGCCCTCGTCACCCGCGGGAGCTTCCTCCGCGCCGGGAACAGCCGGGGTCTCTGCTTCCACCGTCGACTCGGCCGGCAACGACGCCGTCGGCGTGCTCGCGTTCTGGATGATCGACACGTTTGCGCACACCTCTTGCGACGCGCCGTCGGTATCGGCCAGCTGCGCAAGCCCGAGGATCGCCGCCGGATCGCCTGCACAGGCCTCGGCAGCGGCTGTGGCGGCAGTCTCGAGGGCCACGCTGTCCTGCGCGGTCGCACCGTCGACGAGCACCGTCACCAGACCGTCCGGCCCGGGCGGCGGCTCATCGGGCTGCGCCATCGCGGTACCCAGGCCTGCCGTCATCAGTAGCGTGCCGCCCAGGAATGCGCCCGCTGCGGTCTTATTGATCAAGCTCATCGATTTCTCCCTTCGATTGCTTGCGTCGGGTACCCACCTGAAGCGCCCTTTCAACGCCTCACCGCCCGCACCCTGGATTGGATGCGGGCGGTGAGGGGTCGTGCTTAGCCGCCGTCGCTGGGCGCGGTGGTGGTCTCCGGCGTGCCGGTCTCGGCCGCCTCCGGCTCGCTCTCCGGCGAGCTCACGTTCTGGGTGAGCAGCAGGTCGCCGCCCGGGAGGCCCTCGCATACCGTCTGGTTGACGCCTTCGTTGTCCACCTGCAGCGCGAGCGCGTTGACATCCTCCGGCGCGCTGGCACAGAGGGTGCCTGCGATGGTGGCCGCCGCATCGACGGGCACGGCCTCGAGGATCGTCACATCGCTGACGGTGATACCGACCAGGCCGTCGGGATCCGCGGTCTCCATCGGCTGTGCGTTGGCGACTCCTGCGGTGAAGAACAGTGCGCCACCGAAGGCGGCGCCTGCTGCGATGCTCTTGATGAAGTTCATGAATCACTCCTCTCAGTCACAGAGCCGCGGCCGGTTGTCTGGGCGAGCTGACTGACTCGCACCGGAGGCAGAAGGGTCTGCCGACGCCACGTGGGACGCCCGGACTCTCGTTCCGACGGTGTCGTAACGGCGAGACGAAACTCAAGTCGCTGCGGGAGGATTCACCAGGTGCTTGCCGATGACTAAGTAACTGCCCCCGCAACACCCCAGGGCACGCGACTGTCGGCCTTTACCGGATCTGCGGTGTGTGACAGCACACAGTGGGCCGAAACGACAGACGCCCGGCCACTCGCGATGCGAGCAGGCCGGGCGCCGTGACGTGTTTCGATCAGCGCTTGCTGTACTGCGGCGCCTTGCGGGCCTTCTTCAGCCCGTACTTCTTGCGCTCGATGGCGCGCGGGTCGCGGGTGAGGAACCCGGCCTTCTTGAGGGCGGGCCGATCCTCGGGCTGCACGAGGATGAGCGCCCGGGCAATGGCCAGACGCAGTGCGCCGGCCTGGCCGGACGGACCGCCGCCGTTGAGGTGGGCGTGCACATCGAAGCTGTCGAGCCGATCAACGGTCACGAACGGGGCCTTGATGAGCTGCTGGTGCACCTTGTTGGGGAAGTAGGCCTCCAGCGAGCGGCCGTCGAGATGAAACTGGCCGGTGCCGGGCACCAGGCGCACGCGCACCACGGCCTCCTTGCGGCGGCCGACGGTCTGGATCGGACGATCCATGATGATCGGCTCACGCACGGGGGCTTCGGCTTCGGCGGCGACCTCGGTGGCAGCCGTCTCGGCGGGCGCGACGCTCTCGCCGATCTCAGCGGTCATTTCGGAAGACTCGGTCACTGGGCCACCTGCTTGATCTCGAACGGAACCGGCTGCTGAGCGGTGTGCGGATGCTCTGCACCGACGTACACCTTCAGCTTCTTCTGGATCTGACGGCCGAGCTTGGTGTGCGGGATCATGCCGACGATCGCGTTCTCGACGACGCGGTCCGCGTGCTTGCCCATCTCGTCACCGAGCGCGCGCTTGCGCAGCCCGCCGGGAAAACCCGAGTGCCGGTAGAGGAACTTCTTCTTGAGCTTGTCGCCACTGATGGAGACTTTTTCCGCGTTGATGACGATGACGAAGTCACCGCCGTCGACGTTGGGCGTGTATGTCGGCTTGTGCTTGCCGCGCAGCAGCTTGGCTGCTTCGACGGCGAGCCGGCCGAGCACCACGTCGGTGGCGTCGATGACGTACCACGTACGCGTGGTGTCACCCGCCTTCGGCGTGTATGTGGGCACAGCGTTACCTTCTTCTCTTCTCGGGTTGATCCCCGGTGTCCCGGGTGCCGGTCAAGCGTGGGCTGCGAACTGCCTCGGCGACCGACGGAGACCCGAGGTTCCGGCAAGCCAGCACACGCCAACGAGCGAGCCTACCCGCCGGCGTCGCCGCAGGTCAAAACGCTCAGCCGAGATCCAGGTCCAGGCCGAGCAGATGTCCGCTGGCCTGCGCCCTGCTCACGGATCCGGCCTGCGCGAGATCGTGCAGAATCCGCCAGCCCTCACGGTCGTCACGTCCTTCGGGCAGCTCCAGCCAGCGCCGCAACAGGCCGACGTCGCACGTCGCGAGCACGGCACCCCGCATGCTGGCGCTCAACTCCGCGCGGATCCGGCCGATCGCGGGCGACATCGACTGCGGCAGCAGCGCACCGGCGTAGCTGCTCAGCGCCGATTCCACGTCTCCGGCCTTCAGATGACCGAACACCGCGCCCAGGTCGCTGTCGACAGGCTGCATCAGCCGGTACGGCCGGGACACCACCACCGCGGGATTGATGACCCGCCGTAGCCGCGACATCTCCGCACGCACCGTCACCACGTCCAGATCCTTGTCATCGAGCAGCAGGGCCAGGTGATCGGCGGTCAGCCCCTCGGGATGGCGGTGCAGCAGCACCAGGATGTCGGCGTGGCGGGGGGTGAGCGACGCCGTGCGCAGGCAGCCGTTCTGGTCGGTGAACTGCCACCGGGGCCGCTGCGCACCGAGCACCCGCAGTTGCGCCTGTCCCGCCGAGGTTGCACTGTCGGCGGGGGCGGTCACCCTCAGCAGGGCGAGGTGATTCTCGACCGCAACCGCCGTGGCGCGCACCAGGGCAAGAGTCTGCGGAGTGGCGACGTCGGCGCCGCCGGTGAGGTCGATCGCGCCGAGAAGGACCCCGGTCGTCGGATCGTGAACAGGTACGGCACTGCAACTCCACGGCTGCACGATCCGGGAGAAGTGCTCCGAGCTGCGGATCTGAAGCTCACGGTCGAGTGCCAGCGCGGTGCCCGGGGCGTTGGTGCCCGCACTGCCCTCACTCCAGTCGGCGCCGGGAACGAAGTCCATCGCCTCGGCTTTGCGGACCGCTCTGGGATCACCCTCGACCCACAACACGGTGCCGTCCGCGGCGGTGACGGCGACGAGAACGCCGGCGTCGATCGCGTCGTCGACGAGCAACCGCCGGATCACCGGAAGGGCCGCGGCCAACGGATGTGTCTCGCGCATCCGCGCCAGGCTGAGCGTCATCGCCGACGACAATGCACCGTCGCGATCCGGATCGACACCGGTGGCGAGGCTGCGCCGCCAACTCTCGGCCACCACGGGCCTGATCGGCGCGGAGTCGAGATAGGACGCGTCGACCTGCCCCGCGATGAAGAGCTCGTGCAACGCACGCACAGCCGACGTACCCATACGGGTCGACGCCCGACTGGTGACAGGCTTCGACGAACCCACCGGCGATCACACTCCTCGCGCAGCCGATCTTGGCTTCAGGACAACCGGGCCACTGCGTGTTCTACGCCACACTAGCCGAAGAAACTGAGTGTTCGGCCCCGCAAACCGGCGGCTGCCGGTGCCCGCCCGACCTAGTCAACGGATGGGGTTTCCGGTGGGGATCGGGCTTCGTCGCGCGAGGCGCCGAGAGACGAGCGTTGCCCCGTCTACGGTGACCCGGTGGACAGCCAGCACAACCCCGCCGGAAAGCTCTGGGCGGTCGGTCTCGGCCCCGGCGACAGTGAGCTGGTGACGTTCAAAGCGGCCAGGGCCATCGGCGCAGCAGACGTCATCGCCTTCCACTGCGCCGGGCACGGCCGCAGTGTCGCGCTCGCGGTGGCAGAACCCTTTCTGCGCGACGGTCAGATCCACGAGCGACTGACGTACCCGGTGACCACCGGAGCGACAGCGCACCCCGCCGGCTACCGCGGCGCCATCGACGAGTTCTATGCGAATTCCAGTCAGCGGTTGGCCCGACACCTTCGCGCGGGCCGCAACGTCGCTCTCCTGGCGGAGGGTGATCCGCTGTTCTACAGCTCGTACATGCACATGCACAAACGCCTCTGCGCCGAATTCGACACCGAGATCATCCCAGGCGTGACCTCGGTGAGTGCGTCGGCGACGGCCACGGGGATCCCGTTGGTCGAGGGCGAGGAGACCTTGACCGTCCTGGCCGCGACGATGCCGTCCGACGAACTGGTCCGTCGACTGCGCGACAGCGACGCGGTCGCGATCATGAAACTCGGCCGGACGTTCCCGAAGGTGCTGGCGGCCCTGGAAGACGCCGGGCTCGCCGACCGGGCCTGGTTTGTCGAGCGCGCGTCGACACCGGCGCAACGGGTCATGCCGGTGCGCGACGTCGACCCCGACTCGGTGCCCTACTTCTCGATGGTCATCGTCCCGGGCCCGCTCAACAACCCGGCCCCCACGCCTGCTGAACCGGCCGTGGGTGAGGTGGTCGTCGTCGGACTGGGCCCCGGCAGCGGGCGATGGACGACGCCGGAGGTGCAGTGCGAGCTGTCCCGCGCCACCGATCTTGTCGGCTACAAGACCTACCTGGCCCGGATCCTGCCACGCCCGGGGCAACGGCTGCACGCCAGCGACAACCAGGTCGAATCCGAACGTGCCTGCATGGCATTGGATCTGGCAAAAAGAGGCGCCAGGGTCGCTGTGGTCAGCTCGGGAGACCCCGGTGTCTTCGCGATGGCGGCGGCCGTGGTCGAGGTCGCCGCCGAACCCGCGTTCAGCGATGTGCCTGTTCGGGTGGTGCCCGGGGTCACCGCCGCCAACGCCGTCGCCGCGGCCGTCGGCGCCCCGCTGGGACACGACTACGCGGTGATCTCGCTGTCGGACCGCCTGAAGAGCTGGGAGGTGATCGAGCGCAGGCTGCACGCCGCCATCGACGCCGACCTGGTGATCGCGATCTACAACCCGGGCTCGAAGAGCCGGGACTGGCAGGTCAACACACTCAGAGACATTCTGCTGCAACGCCTTCCCGCGGACCGCCCGGTGATCGTCGGGCGCGACGTCGGTGGACCCGAACAGCGCGTCACCGTGACGACGGCCGCGGGATTCGACCCCGCGACGGTGGACATGCGGACCCTGCTCATCATCGGATCGTCGACGACGACGGTGGTTCAACGCGCTGCCGGGCAGGCGGTCTTCACCTCACGCCGGTACGTCAGTCCGGCCCTCTGATTCGTCACTTCCGGCACACGGTTCCTCGGCCTCGGATGCCAGGTCGAGGTTGAGTTCGGCGAGTTCGATCATGCTGCGCCAGAACTCCGTGCGGTCGATCCGGGCCCGGTTGATCACCACCGCCCGCCACCGCGCGATGAACGGTTCGAAATGCCGATGTTCGTCCAGCAACTCGGTGGTCTCCGTGACCAGCGCGCACGGCACCGGTTCCTCGGGGTTCAGCGACCGCCACAGCCGCGCGGTGACCCGGATCCGGCGCCGATGCTCGATCAGCGCGGACAGCAGCCACCTGATCGCGCGACGTTCTTCATCGGTGATCCAGGCGGCTTCCCCGCAGCTGTTGAGCAGGGCCTGCTGGGCCTTGGCCGAGTCGTTGAGTTCACCGAAGACCCGGACCGCGTCACCGCGCATCCGGGCACCGGCCTCCTGCTGGTGGCTCACGACAACTGGCTCGTCCGCAGCGGGATGCCGACCACGATGCGGGCAGCGTTGTGGCCCAGGGTGCGGGCGGCCACCGGGTCTGCGGGCTCGTCGGTGGACAATCCGTCCGGCGGCCGGGCCAGCTTCTGATGCTGCACCGACACCCGACCGTCGTCGTCGATGCCGACCCCGACGTTGAGCGACGACCGGCCCGCGGCCAGCCGGCCCAGCGTGTTCGCGTCCCCGCCGGCCGCCGGCCGCTCCACGACGAACGGCACACCCTCCTCCTCGATCCCGGCGAGCACCTCGTTCTCGACGGGACCGGCCGAGCAGCTGAGCACCAGGATGGCCGGCTTCTCGGGCTGGCCTCCGTCAAGCATGGGCACCGACGCCGGTCACCGAGCCGGTAGCCGTCACATGGTTCGCGACGAGGCCCGAAGCCACCGCGTTGCGGGGCCCTTCGGTGCCGCGGACGTTTCCGGTGCCGCAGACGATCCCGAACGGCGCCACCGCGTCGGCGATGAGCTCGGGAATCTCGAAGTCCAGGGCGCTGCCGCCGAGCAACACCACAAAACCGATCTGCCGTAGATCGCCGCCCGGGGCGATGGCGCGCAGCGCCCGAAGCGTGTTGACGACGAAGACCCGCTCCTTGGCGGTGCGACGAACCGTCCTGATCCGCTCGAGAGAGTGGCGGGTGGGTATCGGGTTCATCCCGAACTCGCCCAGGGCGACCACCCGCGCGAAGGCCGTCGACGGCAACGGTGTGTCGAAGAACTGCACCGTGCCGTTCTCCAGCCGGATGTGAAAGAAGCTCTCTGCCTTGCCCAGTGGGCAGCGCTTGATCTCTTCTGCCAGCTCCAGGTTGTCCAGGCCCAGCTCGGCGTCGATCAGCTTGGTCACCAGGTCACCCGCGCCGGCGAGATGGGTGGCGTCGATGCGGTCGTCGACGCCGATCACCGCGGCGTCGGTGGAGCCGCCGCCGAGATCGAGAACGACCAGGGGCTTGTCGGTGCCCGGGGTGGTGAGCGCACCGAGCACCGCCATCTCCGCCTCGACACCTCCGACGACGACGTCGACGCGCGTTGCCCCGGCGTGGCGCAGCTCGGCGGCCACCGCATCTGCGACGGCCTGCATCCCGCTCTCCTTGGTGCGGACCATGGCCGCCAGCGCGACCGCGTTCTCCAGCGCGACCTCGCCCGCGACACCACCCCGCACCGCTTGCGGCACCACGGTGTCGATCGCCAGCAGGTCCTGGATGTGGACGTCGGCCAGCGCGTGCTCGGTCAGGTCGGCCATGCTCTGGCGCACGGTGGAGATCATGCCACCGGTGTTGGTGCCCGATTCGCCGACGACGTCGGTCAGTGGGCTGACCCGCTGCACCTCGGCCATGATGTCGGCGGCGCCCCGGGAGACGTCCACCGTGGCGCGCTTCGTCGCACCGATCAACTCCAGCGAGCCTGCCGGAATGGCGCGGTCCTCGACGTCGCCGGACGGGGTCCGCACGACGACGGCCGATCGGTTGCCCGTCAATGCGCGCGCGACGGGTGAGACGACCTTGGTCTGGTCGGGGTCCAGACCGAAGATGGTCGCCAGGCCATAGGCGTTCGACAACGTGCGGATGGACTGACCGGGTCCGGCCACCTCGACGGCGGCCACCATGCCCACCGGGACCAGATCGATCTTCGACACCTCGTCGATGATAGGGATCTTCGTCGTCAGCCGGTTGGCAACCAACACGGCGTCGTCGTTGCCCAGGATCGCCCCGGTGACGTCGACCCCGCGATCGACGCAGGTGTTGATCGTCCGGGCGGTGACGTCGAAGTCGACCCCTTCGGGCACCAGCACGATCACCGGCACCCCGGGAGCGTGTTGCGACAACGATTCGAACTCGACGATGGTGCCGACGCCCAGCCCACGGCCGCCCGGGGTTCGCGGATCGTGACCGATCATGGTCGACTCGGTGATGATCGTCTCGGTGATGGTCTCCATGGCCAGCCCGCTGATCACCGGCGTGGCCTCGTTGAGCAGGATCAGGTCCAGATCGGCCAACGGGATGCCCGCGCCCTCCAGTGCCCACGTCACCGATTTAGCGACGCCGTCGACGTTCTTGACGGTGCCCTTGATCCCCGTCGTGCGGGTCAACGCCGCCCCGACGTACTCGACCGTGCCCTCAGGACCGATCGTCGCGAGACTCGCCTCGGTGGTGGAGTTGCCGATGTCGACCCCGACAACCGTTCGATTCACTACTGACCGATCATCTCCGTGGAGAACTCCGGTGTCACCTCGACCGGGCGTGCCCCTTTGCGGACCAGTTCGGTCTCCTTGAGGTGCAGCAGCGCCGCCTTGGCCTGCCAGCGTGGCCGCGCCATCTGGTCATTCAGCGTCGGAACCGGTTCCGGGGATTCGCCTTTGGCGTACTGCGCGGCATTGGCACCGATGTTGCGGTACGTCTCGAGTGTCAGGAGAGGACACTGCGGGAACAGTTCCAGACTGGAAAGCCGCGGCAGGTCCCGCTGATGGATCATCGAGGTGCCGCGGGCCAGGATCCCGATCCCGATGCCCGATCCCGAGAGCTTCGCCGCGGTGTGCGCCATCAGCGCGAGGTCGGAACTGCTCTGGATGCGGATGATCCGGGCACTCACCTCCTGCTCCTCGATGCCGGCCAGGATCTGGCGGATCACCTCGGCGAGCGGCAGACCGATGATCGTCTGGGTGAACAGACTGCCGAAAGCAGGCGAAATCGCTATCACCACCTCGTCGGGCCGCTGGCCACGTTCGGCCGGACCGACCTCGTTGAACGAGATCGTGCGCTCCCCTGCCTGCAGGTCGGTTGCCACGGTCATTCCACCTCCTGTTCGGGGTTCGATGCGCTCGTCACGTGGCGCAGCTTCTTCATTTCTTCCCAACGTGCGCCGGTGGGCCGGTAACCGGTCCCGGGGCCGGCGTAGTCGTTGGCGTCGTTGACCGCCGACAGTGGCACCAGCGACGGTGTCATGATCGCCGCAGTCTGCAGCAGGTCTCCTGAAACCCGCTGCTGCAGAACCGCCAACAGGTTCTCCGCCATGTCCGTGAACCCGGTGCCCTCCAGGGCCTTCACCAGATCCAGGCCGGTGATGTTGCGATCCATCACCTGCTGCGCTCCCTTGAGATCCTCGAGAACGTCGCGCGGGATGAGCTCGCGACTGCCGTTGGCGTACACCGCGGCATCGATCTCGGCGTCGCTGATCGGCGGCAGGTCCAGGTACCGGAACACCGCCTGCAGGGCCTTGGCGGCGCGGGTGCGGACCGCGAGGATGTCGGACTCCTTCACATGGCGAAGCCCGCCGTCGATCTGCAGGTCCCGCTGAATGGTGTTGAAGTCGTCGAAGTCGTCGCTGTCGACATTGGATCCGGCAAACATGTTGTCGTAGTTGGGAACCGCTGAGTATCCGGAACACACGAAGTCGGTCCCGGGCATCATCTGCGGCATCAACCTCGCGGTCCGCCGCATCGCCGAATGTGAGAACGACTGGTCGTTGCCCGAGGCGCACTCGAGGTCCACCGCCGAGGCGATGAGGTTCTCGGCGGCGACCGCCCGGATGCCCGCAGGCACCGCTCCCGGCACACCGATGCACGAGATCGAACCGTTCTGCAGGCCCTGCACGCCGGCGCCCTTGGCGATCAGGATGCACCGAATCTCCAGGTAGAGCATGGATTTACCCTGCGCATTGCCCATCTGCACCTCGGAACCGGTGCCGGAGGTGAAGCGCATCTTGATGCCCCGCGACGCGTACGCCGCGGCCAGGAATGCCTTCGACCAGGGTGTGTCGTCACCGTCGACGAAGACCGGCTCGGTGCCGTACACCGAGATGGTCTCCGCGTAGCCGGTGATGCCGCGCATGCCGAGATCGAGCTCGGTCGCCTCCTCCAGCGCGCACTGTGTCATCGGGCCGCCGGGATTGACCTGGCTGCCGATCTGCTGCGCCATGGCCACCAGCGGTGCGTAGCGCACCACACCCAAAGTCGTTTCCACTTCCGAGAATCCGCGGATCGCGGCTTCTGCGGCCTCGCAGGCCACCTGCAGCGGATTGTCCCGTGCACTGGTGCAGTGGGCCTGGTTGGCCGGGGTGCGCCGGGCACGCATCTTCTGCATGCCCATCATGATCTCGACGATGTTCAGATTCTTCGCCACCGCGAGCAGCTTCGCCGGTGTCAGGCCGTTGGTGACGGCGATGACCTCCTGGCGCGTCACCCCCGGGTCGACCAGCATGCGGGCGATCTCCTGCGCCGGCAGGGCCATCGACTCCTCGGTGGTCGCGGCATCGATCGCCTTGTCGGCGATGAACTGGTCGATGAAATCGAAGTCGGCGCGCGCGACTCCGTCCATCTCGACGACCACACCGTTCTCGACCCGGACACTGGGCTCGGGGTCGAACTCGCTGTCCATCGCGACCATGCCGACCTCGGGCCACTCCTCGACAAAACCGTCGAGGTTGACCGGGCGGTCCTCGAGCACGTCGGTGCGAGCGGAATGGCGTACGTCGGCGCCGGCTTTCTGAATTGCCTCAGCAGTCATCGTCGTCTCCTATTCGCTCGTCGCCAGGATGTCGCGGCGCTCGTACACATCGGCCGCCTCACGTACCAGATCCGCCAGGAAGGTCGCGTTGTAGCGGGTCTGAAGCTCGTCGGCGATCGCGTCCAGTTCCGCCTTGGTCGATGCGTTCGGCCGCAGCGCGTTGTAGATCTCCAGCACCCGTTCATCGCTGATCGCGGTCATCTCGGCGGCGCGGTGCAGGTTGGCACCCAACTGCTTCCTGCCGTCCTTCTCCGCGATCTGCGCCTGGAGTCGCAGCGTGTCCGGGGTGATCCGCAGATCGGTGGGCTGGATCTCGCCGGACACGACGGCGTCCATGGTGATGTCGTCGATGGACTTCCCTGACGGGGTGAACAGCAGATCCCTCCGACGGATGCTCAGCGGGTAATCCACCGCGGGATCGAGGGTCGGTTGCGTCATGCACTTCTCCGTAGGGTGAGAGCGACGGGTGATCGTGGACCAATTGTGGCTCGTGTCACGTTGCAGCAACGTTGCAGCGATCCCCGGGGCCCCCAACCCCCCGAGCCCCGCCCTTCGGTGAGGAATTGCCCCAGATCAGACCGTTCGGATCCGCCGCGGTTAGCGTGAGAGTCATGGACCCGGCGGACCGCGAGGCGCTTGCGGCGAAGACCGCCGAAATCGGTGAGTACTTCGCGCTTCCGGAGGCGGTGGGTGATGACTGGCGTGCCCTGCCGCGGTTGTTCGACGACGCGACCGTGGGCGATCATGTCATCCGCACGCGAGCGGCGATCGCCGCGTCGACGCAGTGTGACCCCGACGAGATCCCTCTGCGGCTGGCGGCGTCGTCGTTTCAGCTGGGCGTCACAGCGCGACTGCTCTCCCCGGCGGTCGGCGCCGCAAGCTGTTTCGGTGCGGTCCCGTCACTGGATTGTCAGTCACTGCGGTGGCGACCCACTTCGACACACTTTCCGCAGTTCGCCGTCGCCGATGCCGACTGGTTCGAGGCGCCGACACCTCGGGGCGCGGCCGATCTGATCGCCGGATCACTGCTCACCGGGGTACTCGCCCCACTGAACGACACGCTGCACACTCTGACTTCGCTGTCGCCGCAGGTGACTTGGGGCAACGTGATCTCGGCCGCCAACGGCGCGGTGACGGTCCTGTCGATGTCGCGACCGCACCATGAGGGCGCCGGCCGCGCCCTGGTGAGGGCGCTCGCGGACACCGGACCACTGGCCGGAACCGCCAGCTTCACCGACGGCAGATTCGTCCGGCGAAGCTGCTGCCTGTTCTATCAGGCGCCCGGGTCCGGTCTCTGCGGGGACTGTGTGCTCGGGTAAGGAGGGTTCCGGCCGCGTTGCAACGTTGGTGCAACGAAACCCGCGATAACATTCGCCCCGCTGACGGCAGGACGGAGTCAATCATGGGTTGGCCACAAACGCGGCCACAGACGCGCTACGCGCCTAGCCGCATCGGTCTACGTGGGGCGGAAGCCGCCCTGCCACGCGGAATCACCGATGGCGGAGGAACTTTCACCGAGGCTGCGCGGCTGCGCACGGTGTTCGTGATGAACGACGAGCTACTCTGCCACGGGCTGATGCACGTGGTGTCGCAGGCTCGCGGCGTCGAATTCGTCGGCGACCTACGGCACGGGCCGGGGCTGATCGACCGTCTCCGCGCGTTGCGACCGGAACTTCTTGTGCTCGGCGTCGACGCCGGGTCACCGCTTTCGGCTCTGCTGGCGGAGCTCAACCCGGTGCCCAAGGTCGTCGTGATCGTCGACGGTGATGACGCCTCGAATCATCCCCTGGAGTTGATCAAGGCGGGCGCGGACGCCCTGGTCAATCGGAGGTCACCGTCGAACGAGCTGCTCAACACAGTCCTGCGGGTGATCAACGGCCAATCGGCGCTCGATGCGCACAGCGTCAATGCGCTTGTCGCACAGATTCGTTCGCAACGCACCGAGGCTTCGACCGACTATTCGCGGATCTTGACGCGGCGCGAGCGGGAAGTGCTGGGTTTGTTGACCGAGGGACTGGACAACAGGGCGATCGCGACCACGTTGTTCATCTCGGAGGCGACGGTGAAGTTCCACCTGCACAACATCATGGACAAGTTCGGAGTGCGCAGGCGGGCCGCCCTGGTCGCCGCGGCGCTGCGCGGTGACGGCGCGGGATCGACCGGATATCTGTCGGCTGTCCGGCAGCGATGACCTCAGCCGGGTTGTACGACGTCATCGGTCGTCGGCGCGACGTGCGGGCCGAGTTCACGGGCGCTCCGATCGACCCGGAGGCACTCGACCGAATTCTGGGGGCGGCGCATACCGCACCCAGCGTGGGCATGAGCCAACCATGGGACTTCGTGCTCGTCCGGGATGAACGGACCAGGAAGACCTTTCACGCTCATGTCCTCGGCGAGCGCAGGGCGTTCCAGGACTCGTTGGACGGCGAGCGTGCGCAGACCTTCACCACGATCAAGATCGAGGGCATCCTCGAATCCACGGTCGGCATCGTCGTGACCTACGACCCCACCCGAGCGGGCCCCGCGGTACTGGGCAGGCACACCAATCCCGACGCCGGCCTGTACTCCGTGTGCCTGGCGATCGAGAACCTGTGGCTGGCGGCCACCGCCGAGGGACTCGGCGTCGGCTGGGTGTCGTTCTTCAGAGAGCCGTTTCTGCGAGAACTGCTCGGGATTCCGGCGACAATCAGACCGATCGCGTGGCTGTGCGTCGGCCCGGTGACCTCATTGCAGGCGACTCCCGACCTCGAACGGCACGGCTGGCGCAGTCCGGCGCCGCTGTCGAGCGTCGTGCACTACGAGCACTACGACAGCGCGCGCGCATGACGGCCGAATCGACGATATCGGTGGATCTGCCGGTCGCCGGCCGCCGAGTCACCGTGGTCGGCTCCTCCGGCCGGGCGATGACCGCGACCGGATCCTTGATCAGCGCGGGGGCGGTGGTGACGGTGGTGTCCCCGGAACCGGGGGCCTACCTGTCGGACCTGGCCGACCGGGGATTGATCACGATCTGCCGCCGGGCGTTCACCCCGGCTGATATCGGCTTGGCTGCACTGGTTTTCGCGTGCACCGGTAGCCCGGGCGGGGATGCCGCGATCACCGTCGCAGCGGGCGAACGCGGTGTTCTGTGCATCAGCGACAACCCGCCGGATGCGGCGCCGCCGTCGCGGTTCGGCCACGCGCACACCGGCGTCGGACGGGTGACCCTGGTCGGGGGCGGCCCCGGCCATCCGGGGTTGTTGACCGTCGCCGGCCGGGACGCCATCGCCGCCGCCGACGTCATCGTCACCGACCGACTCGCGCCGGTGGCCGCACTCACCGAGATCGCGCCGCTGGCCCAGATCATCGATGTCTCGAAGATCCCCGGTGGTCGCCGCACCGAGCAGTTCCGGATCAACGCCCTGCTGATCGACCATGCGCTGGCGGGCGCAACAGTGGTGCGCCTCAAGGGCGGTGACGGGTTCGTGTTCGGTCGCGGCGGCGAGGAGGTCGACGAGTGTGTGCGTGCGGGTGTCCCCGTGCAGGTGATTCCCGGCGTGAGTTCGGCGATCGCGGCACCGGCCTCGGCGATGATCCCCGCCACCCACCGGGGCCTCACCCAGGGTTTCACGGTGATCTCCGGACACGTTCCACCCGACCATCCGCAGTCGGCGGTGAACTACGAGGCGCTGGCGCAGGCCAACACGACGATCATCCTGATGATGGCCGTCGCCAACCTCGACGCGATCACCCGCGCGCTGATCAGCGGCGGAATGGATGCCGACACACCCGCTGCGGTCATCGCCGACGGCAGCCTACCCAGCCAGCGTGAGGTCCGGGGCAGCCTCGACACGATCGCCGGCGCCGCCCACAGGGCCGGCATCGGACCCCCGGCGACGACAGTGATCGGTGCGGTGGCCGGCTTTGTTCCCGGCTGTGCCTCCCACCACCCTGATCGGGCGTCGGTCAGATGCTCAGTGCCGCATCGACGCTGACCGGCACGGTCGACAGCGCGCGGCCGATCGGGCACACCGACGATGCGGTGCGGGCGGTCTCGACGAACTCCTCGTCGGATCGACGTAGGCCGCGGGCGCGTACGAGCAGGCTGATCTCGGTGATCCCGAAGTCCACCTCGGGTCCGCCCTGAGTGACGACTGCCTCCACATGGAGTGTGAGGTTCTCCTCCGGACCCGGGTCGAGCAGCGCCGACAGTTGCATGGCATAACACGACGCGTACGACGCCGCCAGCAGTTCCTCCGGTGATGTCGTGGTGGCCTGGTCCGCGGCACGGGTGGCCAATGAATAGTCGAAGGTTCCCTGCCCGGACGACGCCAGCACGATCGTGCCGGTACCGGCCATCAGAGAGCCCTGCCAGTCAACGGTTGAAACTCGGCTGCTCATCTACTGTCCCGTCTCTTCGTCCGCGGAGGTCCGACGGTCCCCGCCTGGCCGCCAGAGCACATCGCCGTCCGTGTTCTCGTGGCGCGCAAGGATGAACAGCAGATCCGACAGCCGGTTCAAGTATCGCAGCGCGCAGTCGTTGACCACAGCCGTTTCCGCCAGACACCACGCGCTGCGTTCGGCCCGCCGGGCGACCGTGCGGGCGTGGTGTAGATGAGCGGCGGCCAGCGTGCCGCCGGGCAGGATGAAGCTGGTGAGCTTGGGCAGCGTGGCATTGAACTCGTCACACCATGATTCGAGTTGCGCGACTTGCTCTTCCGTGACGCGCAGGGGTTCGTACTCGTTGACCTCGGCAACAGGTGTGCACAGATCGGCACCCACGTCGAACAGGTCGTTCTGAATGATGTCGAGGACCTCGACCACGCGACCGCCGATGCCACCGGAGGAGATGGCAATCCCGATCACGGCGTTGGTCTCGTCGCAGTCCGCGTAGGCGCCGACCCGCACGTCGGTTTTGGCCACCCGCGACATGTCGCCCAGCGCGGTGGTACCCGCGTCCCCGGTGCGGGTGTAGATCCGCGTCAGATGGACGGCCATGTGTGACCACCCGTCATAACGGCAACACCAGCGCCAATCCCGCAGCCAGCCCGGCGCCGATCAGCGGTCCGACGATCGGCACCCAGGAGTACCCCCAGTTGGGTCCGGCTTTGCCTCTGATCGGCAGCAGCGCGTAGGCGATCCGGGGCCCGAGGTCGCGAGCCGGATTGATGGCGTATCCGGTCGGCCCGCCGAGCGCGAAGCCGATCGTGATCACCACGAAGGCCACCGCGGCGAAGCCGAGTGCCGAGTTCTCCTCAGGATTCAGCAGGACCCAGATCACCAGCACGAACGTGGCGATCGCCTCGGTCACCAGATTCCACGGGGTGTTCGGGATCGCCGGGGAGGTGCAGAAGATTCCGCGGGTGCCCGAGTTGTCATCCATCTTGTCGAATTGCAGTTTGAACGCGGCCCAGGCCAGTGAGGCACCGACAAAGGCTCCGACCAACTGGCCACCCCAGTACACGGGGACCGATGACCACGGAACGCCGTCGGAGATGGCGACCGCGAACGTCACCGCCGGATTGATGTGTCCTCCCGACGGTGCCGCGATGCTCGCGCCGGCGAACACGCCGAAGCCCCACCCCAGCACGATGACCACCCAGTCGCCCCCGCCGCCGTGGGAGAACGAGTTCTTCAGGACAACCGAGGCCACCGAGCCGCTGCCGAGAAGGCACAGAACGGCCGTACCCAGGAACTCCCACACGAAGATGTCGACATTCGACACTGACCACAACCTCTCTTGATCCGGGCAGGACTCCACCTGATCTGCACTACAAGTGTTTTCGCTTGTGAACCGGCCGTGGGCTGTAATGGGTACCTTCCGGCCGGTTACTGTCCAGAAGGCGAGCTTTTGGTTAGGGTCTGCGTGCCCCGGGTCCGCAGCGGGCACTATCATCGTCCCCGGCAGACCATCGCCGTCGAATCCGGCTCACGCAGCCAAACACACTGTCGGAAAACCTATTCGGAGGTTCTACCATGAGCGCCATCAGCCTGTCTGCCGCCTCGGCGGTCATCGACGCCGCGACCGCGAAGGCCGTTGAGATCGGTCAACCGATGAACGTCGCCGTGGTCGACGACGGTGGCCACCTGGTGGCCTTCGTCCGCATGGACGGAGCGATCAAGGCGAGCATCGACATCTCGATTCGCAAGGCGCGCACGTCGATTCTGATGAACGCCCCCACCTGCGACCTGATGGCACTGGTGCAACCCGGCGCCGAGCTGTACGGCCTGGAACAGACCTCGGGCGGGATGGTGATCTTCGGCGGCGGGATCCCCTTGACCGTGGACGGCGTCGTGATCGGCGCCATCGGGGTCAGCGCAGGCAGCGTCGAGCAGGATGTGTCTGTCGCCGAGGCCGGCGTCGCGGCCCTCTAGATCGAGCTACGAAACGTCGACCCAATCCAGGGTGCGCTGCACTGCCTTCTGCCAGCCCGCGTAGCCTTCGGCCCGCTGCTCCTCGGACCAGTTGGGCGTCCAGCGTTTGTCTTCCTGCCAGTTCGCCCGCAGCTCGTCGGGGTCCGACCAGAAGCCGACCGCCAGCCCGGCCGCATAGGCCGCGCCGAGCGCAGTCGTCTCTGCCACAACGGGTTTGACCACATCGACTCCGACGACGTCGGCCTGGATCTGCATGCACAGGTCATTGGCGGTGATGCCGCCGTCGACTTTGAGCACCTCCAGGTGCACACCGGAATCGGCTTCCATCGCGTCGACGACATCGCGGCTCTGATAGCAGATCGCCTCCAGCGTCGCCCGGGCCAGGTGCGCATTGGTGTTGAACCGGGACAACCCGACGATCGCACCGCGGGCATCGGAGCGCCAGTACGGCGCGAACAGGCCGGAGAACGCCGGGACGAAGTACACCCCGCCGTTGTCCTCGACCTGCCGGGCCAGCGCCTCGCTCTGCGCAGCCCCGCTGATGATGCCCAGTTGATCACGGAGCCACTGCACCGCCGATCCGGTGACGGCAATCGAACCCTCGAGGGCGTAAACGGGTTTCGCGTCACCGAACTGATAGCAGACCGTGGTCAGCAGTCCGTTCTCCGACCGGACGATCTTCTCGCCGGTGTTCAGCAGCAGGAAGTTGCCGGTGCCGTAGGTGTTCTTGGCCTCGCCGGGAGACAGACAGACCTGGCCGACCATGGCTGCCTGCTGGTCGCCGAGGATGCCCGTCACCGCAACCTCGCCGCCCAGCGGTCCGGTCGCCAACGTCATTCCATAAGGCTCCGGCGAGGACGACGGCGCGATACGCGGCAGCATCTGGCGGGGGATGTCGAAGAACGACAACAGTTCGTCGTCCCAGTCCAGCGTCTCGAGATCCATCAACATGGTGCGGCTGGCGTTGGTGACATCGGTGACGTGCACGCCACCGCGCGGGCCACCGGTCAGATTCCACACCACCCAGGTGTCACTGTTGCCGAAGATCGCGTCGCCCTTCTCGGCGGCCTCCCGGACACCGTCGACGTTCTCCAGGATCCACTGCACCTTGCCCGCGGAGAAGTAGGTGGCGGGCGGTAGGCCCGCTTTCCTCCGGATGACATCGCCTCTGCCGTCACGGTCCAGCGCCGAGGCGATCCGGTCGGTACGGGTGTCCTGCCAGACGATGGCGTTGTAGTACGGCCGTCCGGTGCGTTTGTTCCACACCAGTGCCGTCTCGCGCTGGTTGGTGATGCCCAGCGCCGCAAGATCACTCGGCTGCAGGTTGGTGCTGTTGAGCACCGAGGTCAGCACCGAAGAGGTGCGCTCCCAGATCTCGACCGGACTGTGCTCGACCCACCCCGCCTGGGGAAGGATCTGTTCGTGTTCGAGTTGATGCCGGCCGACCTCCGCACCCGCGTGGTCAAAGACCATCGCGCGAGTGCTGGTGGTGCCCTGATCGATGGAAACGACAAAATCAGCCACGCTGCTCCTTCATCTGAGTTCCTGGGTGCCCGGGGTTGGAGCGCTTGTCAGAAGAACCCCTGGGCCTTGTCGCTGTAGCTCACCAGCAGGTTCTTGGTCTGCTGGTAGTGGTCGAGCATCATCTTGTGGTTCTCCCGGCCGATGCCGGACTGCTTGTATCCACCGAACGCGGCGTGCGCGGGGTACTGGTGGTAGCAGTTCGTCCACACCCGGCCGGCCTTGATGTCGCGGCCCGCCCGGTAGGCGGTGTTGCCGTCACGGCTCCACACGCCGGCACCCAGTCCGTAGAGGGTGTCGTTGGCGATGTTCATCGCGTCGTCGTAGTCGGTGAACGAGGTGACGGCGACGACCGGACCGAAGATCTCCTCCTGGAAGACCCGCATCTTGTTGTTGCCCGTGAAAATCGTTGGGGCGACGTAGTATCCGCCGTTGAGGTCCCCGCCGAGCTGGGCACGCTCGCCGCCGGTCACCACATTGGCGCCCTCGCTCTTGCCGATCTCGATGTAGGACAGGATCTTCTCGAGCTGATCGTTGGACGCCTGCGCACCGATCATCGTCTCGGTGTCCAGCGGATCACCCTGGCGAACCGCCTTCGTGCGGATCGCGGCCAGTGCCAGGAACTCGTCGTAGATGTCGGCCTGGATCAGCGAGCGTGACGGGCAGGTGCACACCTCACCCTGGTTGAGGGCGAACATCGTGAAGCCTTCGAGCGCCTTGTCCTGATAGTTGTCGGCGGCGGCCATCACGTCGTTGAAGAAGATGTTCGGGCTCTTGCCACCCAGTTCCAGTGTCACCGGGATCAGGTTCTGCGACGCGTACTGCATGATCAGCCGGCCGGTGGTGGTCTCGCCGGTGAACGCGATCTTGGCGATGCGGTTGCTCGATGCCAGCGGCTTACCGGCCTCGACGCCGAACCCGTTGACCACGTTGAGCACACCTGCGGGCAGCAGGTCTCCGATGACCTCGAGCAGATAGAGGATGGAGGCGGGGGTCTGCTCGGCGGGCTTGAGCACGATGGCGTTGCCCGCGGCCAGCGCCGGGGCCAGCTTCCAGACGGCCATCAGGATCGGGAAGTTCCACGGGATGATCTGGCCGACCACACCGAGCGGCTCGTGGAAGTGGTAGGCGACGGTGTCGTCGTCGATCTCCGACAGCGACCCCTCCTGCGCGCGGATCGCCCCGGCGAAGTACCGGAAGTGGTCCACGGCCAGCGGGATGTCGGCGTTGAGGGTTTCGCGGATCGGCTTGCCGTTGTCCCACGACTCGGCCAGCGCGAT
The DNA here is from genome assembly GCF_049683935.1 of Mycobacterium sp. Taxonomy (GTDB): domain Bacteria; phylum Actinomycetota; class Actinomycetes; order Mycobacteriales; family Mycobacteriaceae; genus Mycobacterium. The sequence continues at coordinate 21,583 of NZ_JBAUJR010000050.1, forward strand.
CGATTCGAGGTTCTCCTCGATGCGGTCGGCGATCTTGTTCAGCATCACCGCCCGCTCGGCCACCGCGGTCTTGCCCCACCCGGGAGCCGCGGCGTGGGCGGCGTCGAGAGCCTTCTCGACGTCGGACTCGTCGGACCGGGGGATCTCGCAGAACGTCTGACCGGTGATGGGGGTCGGGTTCTCGAAGTAGCGACCGGCTGTCGGCGGCACCCACTGGCCACCGATGAAGTTCTCGTAGCGGGGCTTGAACGACATCAACGAGCCGTCGGCGCCGGGGCGTGCGTACACAGTCATGGTCAGTCTCCTGGTCTTCGTCAGCGTCTCTGCTCGGCACACACCTGTGTGTCGTGTGTCACTGAACCTACGCGCGCAACCGTTGCACCACGGTTGCATTGTTGGGCAGACTTGACCCGATCGACCCGAATCGGCGCAAACCCCGCCAGCAGCGGTCCCGGGAAACCGTGAACACGCTGGTGGAGGCCGCCGCGCAGATCTTCTCGCGCGAGGGTCTCACCGCCACCACCAACCGCATCGCCGAGCGGGCCGGACTGTCGATCGGCACGCTCTACCAGTACTTCCCCGACAAGGCCGCGCTGCTGCACGCGGTGGCCGAACGGCACCTACGTGAGGCGGATCGCCGGCTGACAGCGGTCTTCGCGCAGCTACGTCAGGACGCCGCCCCGTTCGAGGCGACGATGCGCACGATGCTCGAGGCGATCGTCGGGCTGCACGGCGACCGGCCCACGCTGCACGCCCTGCTGCACCGGGTGGTGCCGCTGGACTCCGCCGAACTCGACGAGTTGCGCGCCTTCGAGGCCCGGATCTGCGACGAGGTGGCGTTCCATCTGAAGCGGTGTGACCGCGGCGGCGACGACGTCGAGGTGACGGCCGAGATGCTGGTTCACACGATCGACGCGCAACTGCACCGTGTCATGACGCGCCACGGGTTTGATGTCGAGGCGCTGATGGACACCGTCAACCGGCTTGCGCCGCCACCCGGGTGAGCAGCGTCCGCATCGCGTCACGGCACTGGGCCAGACCGGGCTCCTCGATCGGGAAGTGACCGCAGTTCTCCAGCATGACGAGGTCGGTCGGTGCTGAAATTCGCTGCAGGAAGCGGATACTGAGCTCCGGCGGGGTCCAGTTGTCGGCCGCGGGGGCGACGAGGGTGACCGGCGCGGAGTCGAACGACTCCGGCGCGGTGTGGCGGTAGTCCATCCAGCTGGACAGGAAGCCCAGTGGAACGCTGACACCCCCGCCGCGTGGGTCCGAGGCACACAGCGTGGACAACCGCGGGTCGGAGCTCATGTTCATCATGTCGGCCATCCAGCGGATCGGCAGCCGTACCCCACTGAGGACGGGGCCGGTCACCCGGAGCAGCGCAGGCGCGGGCCTGCCCATCCACGCGTACCGGGTGGCGGCGGCGCGGGCTTGCGGATCGGACAGGTCGAGCAGACACGTCGCCACCACCGCGGCGATCTGCCCGGTACGGGCTGCGACCTCATATGCGAGCATGCCGCCCATGCTGGCGCCGAACAGGATCAGCGGCCGCGGATCGGTGGCACGTTCGGTGCGCACCAGGTCGCACAGCAGGTCCACCCAGTCGTCGTAGCGGACGCGTGACGGGTGGGGTTCGACCGTGTCGCCGTAGAGCGGCATGTCAGGGGCGAGCACCTCCACACCCTCGGCTGCCACGACGGCCGCCACGGGCCAGAGCGCGCCGCTGTAGCCACCGCCGCCGTGGATCACCATGACACGCACCGTGGCATCCGGGACGACAGCACGGGCGATGTGCACGTTGCGGCCCCGCCATGGCCACCACGTGCTGGTCGGCGGCATCATGTTCGTGGTGTATGTGGTGGGCAGGAACGCCGCATAGGTCCGGAAGTCCATCTCTACATCCTCAAACCGGCCCCGAGCGTTGACAACTCGCGTTTCGGCGCGCGTTTGCGCAGTTCAGCCCGATCGGATCGGCCCCTGCTCAGGTTCCGCTCCGGTTGCACTGTGCGGCCCCCGATCGGCTCTCCTCCTTTCGGGGGCCGCACAGAACTCGGGCGGGGCGTGTCTCAGACGCCCCAGGCGTTGGCGGCACTGCGATCGGTGGCGGCCACCTCGTCGGCGCCGTCGCGGACTGCGTTGCCCAGGCTGAACAGGATGTCGTTGAGCGCCGCGGCCGCCTGTTCCCAGCGGGCCTGCTCGAAGCGGTACGCCTCGGACGCCTCCCGGGTCCAGGTCGCCTGCAGCGGGGCGATCTGGGCGCGGAGGTCGTCGAGGGCCGCGTTGAGCCGGCCCGACGTCGAGTGGATCTCCTGCCGGACGGTGTACTCGATCTCGCCGAAGTCATAGGACAGCGTCGGGTTCATCGCTGATTCTCCTCAGAGGCTGCCGGCGACGGAACCGATGCGCTGCGAGTGGCTGTCCGTCGCCTCCCGCAGCAGGCGTTCGTTGGCCCGGATGGTCTCGGCGATGCGCTGCAGCGCCGCGTGCAGTTTCAGCGATTCACCGTTCCAGCGCTCCACGACGTCGCGGAAGCGCGCCGCGGCCGCGCCGCCCCACACCGAAGGCGGCACGCTGCTCATCCGTCCGATGAACGACTGAAGCATCGCCCGGATCTCCTCGTTGCGGGCGTCGGTCTTTCCGGCCACCGCGACCATCAGGTCGAAGTCGGTGGTGAGCGCGGAACCCGAGGGTCCTGGCATCGTCATCGCGGTCCTTTCGTGTCGTGGAAAGCGTCTACAGAGTTGGACGCGGCGGGAAGCCGTTCGGTTCCATCGCCGATTCAGCGCACCACATGTGCCGACCGGACTGCGTGCACGCAGGCGTCGTCGATGGTTTCCACGGCCAGCGGGCGCTGACATCCGACGGCGATGCGGACCGCACCGTCGATCACCACCGCCCAGGTGGTCTCGCTGCCCGCGCGCAGTTCGCGATAGCTCACTGCGGGCCTGCCTCCGATGCGGGCAGCGGGGTCGAAGTCGGTGAACACCCCCGCCCGTTCGGCTTCGAACGCGCGTCGTAGTGATTCGGCGACCTCGACGAGCGTGTCCGGCGACGCACCGGTGGACTGGGTGACGTGAATCGCGGTCGAGTCGCCGGTGGGCGCCGACACCCGAAGACGCGCCGACCCCGGACCCGACGTGATGCGCTCGACCGCCCAGTCGGCGGGCACCCGGAGACCGACCCGACCCTCCACCAGCAGCGCGCTCGAGGGAACGGCGGCAGGCTGACCGGACAGTAGCTGCGCCGCCCAGCCACCGACCACCGCCGCCACCGACACCGCGGCACC
>NZ_JBAUJR010000051.1:0-3451 GCF_049683935.1 Mycobacterium sp.
GCGAGACCCAGGGGTCCAGCGTGCGCATGTAGCGGTCGTCGGGCAGGGTCTCGTCGCCGGTGGTGGGGTGGGCGGCGTCGCGTTTGATCGGGATGTGGGTGTGTTCGGGGACGTAGAACGTGGTGAAACCGTGCTCGTCGGCCAGCGTGGCCGCCGCGGCCGGGGTGATCCCACGATCAGAGGTGAACAACACCAAACCAAAGTCCATACCCCGAATTAGAACGTGTTCCAATCCGCGGGCGCAAGGCGGGTTCCTGCTGGAAGACAGTTCCGGTGTGGTGCGGCAGTTTTCGTCAGCGCGAGTGATACCCGCGACGGCAGCTCCCACCGTTGATTCGATGGCCACCATGACGACCGAACGCATCTCCGACCAGATCAAGTTCGCCTACTGGGTGCCCAACGTCAGCGGCGGCCTGGTGACCAGCGACATCGAGCAGCGGACCGACTGGAACTACGAGTACAACGCCAAGTGGCGCAGACAGCGGAGAACAACGGCTTCGAGTACGCGCTGTCGCAGGTCCGCTACGAGGCCAGCTACGGGGCCGAGTACCAGCACGAATCGACGAGCTTCAGCCTGGCGCTGCTGCTGGCCACCCGACGACTCAAGGTCATCGCCGCGGTCCACCCGGGTCTGTGGCAGCCCGCGGTGCTGGCAAAGCTCGGCGCCACCGCCGACCACCTGTCCGGTGGCCGCTTCGCGGTCAACGTGGTGTCCGGGTGGTTCAAGGACGAGTTCACACACCTGGGGGAGCCGTGGCTGGAGCACGACGAGCGCTACCGTCGCAGTGCCGAATTCCTCCAGGTGCTGCGCAAGATCTGGACCGAGGACGACGTCGACTACCGCGGTGACTTCTACTGGATCCACGACTTCACCCTGAAGCCGAAGCCCCTCAACACGCCCGAACGACCGAACCCGGAGATCTTCCAGGGCGGCAACTCCACCGCGGCCCGCCGGAACGGCGGACTCCACTCGGACTGGTACTTCTCCAATGGCAAGGACTTCGACGGCGTCACCGAACAGTTGGTCGACGTCCGCGATCACGCCCGAACCGCGCGCCGAGAGGTGAAGTTCGGGCTCAACGGCTTCATCATCGCCCGGGACACAGAGCAGGAAGCCAAGGACACGTTGCGGGAGATCATCGAGAAGGCCAACCGGCCCGCCGTGGACGGATTCCGCTCCGCCGTCCAGCAGGCCGGCAGCTCCACCGGCGACAGGAAGGGCATGTGGGCCGACTCGTCATTCGAGGATCTGGTGCAGTACAACGACGGATTCCGGACTCAGTTGATCGGCACCCCCGAACAGATCGCAGAACGCATCGCGGCCTATCGCAGACGCGGAGTCGACCTGATTCTCGGCGGGTTCCTGCATTTCCAGGAGGAGATCGAGTACTTCGGCTCGCGGGTGCTCCCGCTGGTCCGCGAAATCGAGCATTCGGACAAGGCGTCGACCGACTCACCGGTGCTCGTCTCCGCGTCAGTTCCCTGAGGGGTGCCTGTGAGTGCCGCGCTCAGGTACCGAGGCGTGACGGCGGTGCCCACGGGTGCGCTAGCGTGGATCATCGAATCGCTCAGGCGGTCCGTGACTGGAAGTCAGACCACGTCGTCACCGTCCATCCGATGCCCGCACAGCACAGGGAGAGGTCATGTCGTACCCACAAGGCGCGCCCGGAGGCTCGGGTTACCCGCCCGCGCAGCAGCAGCCGAGCGCCCAGTTCTCCGCACCCACGCAGCAGTTCAGCAAGGTCCCTGAGTCCAACTCGGCCGGCACGGACCCGGGCAAGCTGCCCATGTACCTCGCCGCGGCCGTCGCGGTGCTGGGCCTCTTCGTTTTTGTCGGAAGTCTCGGCCCCCAGTTCAGCGCAGGCACCGAGTTCGTCATCACGCCGGTCCGCATCGACATCGCGGTGACCGCCGCAATCCTGGCTGCACTGATCGCCGGGGTCAGCCTGATGCCGAAGCAGAAGGCGCGCCCAGCCGTCGTCGGGGTGCTGTCGCTGTTGGGCTTCCTGCTGGTCATCTCGATCGTGCTGACCGCCCCGAGCGGCGTCACCATCGACTGGGGCATGTATCTGCTCATCGCTTTCACCGCGATCCAGGCGATCGTCGGCGTCGGTGCACTGCTGCTCGACGCGGGAGTCATCACCGCGCCGGTGTCACGGCCCAAGTACGACCAGCACCAGCAGTACGGCCAGTACCCCGGCTACTACGGCCAGCCGCAGGGACAGCCCCAGCACGGTGGACCCCAGCACCAGCAGGGGCCTCCGCAGCAGCGGCCGGGCTACCCCTCGCAGTACGGTGGCTACCCGGGCACCGGTCCCTCGACGGGTGGGTTCCCCGCCGTCTCCCAGGGCGGACAGTCCGGACAGGGCGACCAGTCCGGACCGCCGACCCCGCCGACCGGGTTCCCCACGTACGGCCAGCCGCCGGCGAGCAACACCCCCACGACGCAGGTGCCCGCGCAACACCAGGCGCCTTCTTCCTCGCAGTCGGATCAGTCCTCGTCGTAGTCTGAGCCGCGCGTGCGCGAACGTCGCGCGCCCGAGCGTGTGCGAGGAGCGGCCCAGCCCGTGCAGAACCAACCAGTCGGGACACGCCAGGCGCGTGACCTGCTCAGGGTGGCGTTCGGGCCGTCCGTGGTCGCACTGGTCGTCATCGCCGCGGTGGTGCTGCTGCAGCTGCTGATCGCCAACAGCGACATGACCGGCGCGCTGGGCGCCATCGCCAGCATGTGGCTGGGGGTGCACCAGGTGCCGATCTCGATCGGCGGCAGTGCGCTGGGCGTGATGCCGCTGTTCCCGGTGCTGCTGATGGTCTACGGCACCGCCCGCACCACGGCGGCCGCCACCACCAGCACCTCGTGGTTCGTCACCCGCTGGGTGGTGGCCTCCGCGGTCGGCGGGCCGATGCTGATCGCCGCGATCTGCCTGGCGGTGATCCACGATGCCGCATCGGTGCTGACCGAACTGCAGACGCCGGACGCGTTGGTCGCATTCGGAAGTGTGCTGACCGCGCATGTGATCGGCGCGCTGCTCGGCGTGGGCTCGCGTGTGGGCCGGCCGCTTCTCGTCGCGTCCCCGCTCCCGCGCTGGGTGCCCGATGCCTTCCGGGCGGCGGCGGTGGGCGTGATCACGCTGATGGGGCTTTCCGGAGCGGTCGTCGCGGGATCACTGATCGTCCACTGGTCGACCATGCACGAGCTGTACTCGATCACCGACTCCATGTTCGGGCAGTTCAGCCTGACCGTGCTGTCGGTGCTCTATCTGCCCAACGTGATGGTCGGCGCGGCAGCGGTCGCGGTCGGCTCCAGCGCTCATGTGGGGCTTGCGACGTTCAGCTCGTTCACTGTCTTCGGCGGCGACATCCCGGCGCTGCCGGTGCTGGCCGCCGTGCCGACCCCGCCGCTCGGTCCGGCGTGGGTCGGCCTGCTGATCGTCGCTGCGGTGTCCGGAGT
>NZ_JBAUJR010000052.1:0-18643 GCF_049683935.1 Mycobacterium sp.
GATCGTGAAGTCGCCGAGATCCCGACCGGCCAGGCCCGCATCGTGGAGCTCGGTCGGGCGCTCATGACGCGACCACGGCTGCTGCTGCTCGACGAACCGATGGCAGCTCTTGACGTCACCGCGGCCCCGGCGCTGCGCCGGCTACTGCGCGAGATCCTGCGCCGGGACGGCCGCACGGCGATCATCGTCACCCACGACCTGCTCGATGCGCTGGCCGTGGCCGACAAGGTCATCGTCATCGAGGACGGCCGGGTGGTCGAGAGTGGTCCGGTGCGGCGCGTCCTGACAGCGCCACGCAGCGACTTCGCCGCCCGCATCGCCGGCGTCAACCTGATCCCGGGGGTGATGTCCGAATCCGACGGGCTGCGTACCGCGTGGGGCACCCACATCGTCGGGGTCGGCGACGTCGCTGCAGGCACCCAGGCGATCGCCCTGTTCCGGCCGAGCACGGTGGCGGTACACCTCGACCGGCCGCACGCGAGCCCGCGCAATGTGGTCGAGGTGACGATCGCCGAACTGGAGATCCACGGAACAACGGTGCGAATCCGCGGTCTCGATCAACCCGACGGCGGCACCGGGCTCGCCGCCGACATCACCGCCACCGCAGCTGCTGACCTCGACCTGGAGCCCGGCAAAACCGTGCACTTCGTGGTGAAGGCACACGAGGTGCAGCTGCACCCGGCACTGTCGGCGAACGATGCCGAGTCGGCATTCGGGCGCCCCACTAGGTAAATTACCGACAATGTGCGTCGGGCCGGACTCGGCCTGCGTCGCATAGTCCCAGTTCAGCGAGGGTGGTGAGGAGCGTGTCCGGCACGATGCGCGGATCAGCCACGCCCGCTGTCGGCACTGTCGGCGAGCAACCAGGGTCCGCGTCGGCGCGCCGCGCCGATCTCGACGGTCTGCGCGGTGTGGCGATTGCCCTCGTCGCGGTGTTCCACATCTGGTTCGGACGGGTATCGGGCGGGGTCGACGTCTTCCTGGTGCTGTCGGGGTACTTTTTCGGCGGAATGGTGCTGCGGGGCGCCCTGACACCCGGGGCGTCGCTGTCGCCGCTACCCCACATCCGCCGCCTCACGCGCCGCCTCCTGCCCGCGCTGATCGTGGTCCTCGGCGTCGCGGCGCTGCTCACCGTGACGCTTCAGCCCAAGACTCGCTGGGAGACCTTCGCCGATCAGAGCCTGGCCAGCCTTGGCTACTACCAGAACTGGCACCTGGCGAACTCGGCCGCGGACTACCTGCGCGCGGGCGAAGGCGTCAGTCCGCTCCAGCACATCTGGTCGATGTCGGTGCAGGGCCAGTTCTACATCGCCTTCCTGGCGGTGATCACGGCGCTCACCTATCTGCTGCGGTCGGCACTCGGGCCCCGGTTGAAGCACGTGATCGCCGGCATTCTCGGTGCGCTCACCATCGCCTCATTCGTGTACGCCATCATCGCCCAGTCCGAGAATCAGGAAGCGGCCTACTACAACAGCTTCGCCCGCGCGTGGGAGCTTCTGGCCGGGGTGCTCGCTGCGATGCTGCTGTCGCGGCTGCGCGTTCCCCGATGGTCGCGGACCGTGGCCGCGGCAATCGGCATCGCGGCCATTCTGACGTGCGGAATGCTGATCGACGGCGCGCAACTGTTCCCGGGCCCGTGGGCCCTGGTGCCCGTCGGCGCGACGATCCTGGTGATCGCGGCAGGGTCGGGCCAGGTGGGCAGCGTCCCGTACCCGCTCAGGGCGCTGTCGGCACGTCCGTTCATCGTGCTCGGAGGAATCGCGTACTCGCTCTATCTCTGGCATTGGCCGATCCTGATCTTCTGGCTGGTGCACACGGGCGAAAGTAGCGTCCGGTTTGCCGAAGGGCTTGCGGTGCTCGCGGTTTCGCTGCTGCTCGGCTACGCGACACACCGCTTCATCGAGGAACCCCTTCGCTATCCGCGCCCGCACAGTCCTGCGCCGACACGGGCGGTCAGGGTGCGCACCTGGCGACTCCAGCCGACGTTCGCCGTCCGGTCACTGGTTGCTCTGCTGGCGGTGGCGCTGATGACGACATCGTTCGGGTGGCGCGAGCACGTCACGATTCAGCGCGCGAGCGGGCACGAGTTGCTGCAGCTGCCCGACCGTGACTATCCCGGGGCCCGAGCCCTGGTCAACCAGGCGCGGGTGCCCGCGCTGCCGATGCGGCCGACAGTCATGGAAGCCACCGACGATCTGCCCGCGACGACCAAAGACAAATGCATCAGCGACTTCCTCAACCCGGCGGTGATCAACTGTATCTATGGCGACCCGGATGCGATGCGCACCATCGCACTGGCCGGCGGGTCGCACGCCGAGCACTGGATCACCGCGCTGGACATGCTGGGCGCGCGGCACCATTTCCGGGTGGTCACCTATCTGAAGATGGGTTGTCCTCTGACGACCGAGCAGTTGCCGATGATCGCCCTCTCCGACAAGGGATATCCGCAGTGCCACCAGTGGAACCAGAAAGTGATGGCGAAGCTCATCGCCGACCGGCCCGACTTCGTGTTCACCACCTCAACCCGCCCCAACCGGGACGCCCCGGGCGATGTGGCGCCCGACGGGTATCGGGGCATCTGGGACAGCTTGTCCAGCAACGGCATCCCCATTCTCGGAGTTCGGGATACCCCGTGGCTGTTCCGGGAGGGCCGGCTGCGTGACCCGGCCGACTGCCTGTCGCGCGGCGGCACATCCGTCAGCTGCGGCGTTGCGCGCTCCGACGCGCTGTCGGAGGTGAACCCGACGCTGGCCGTGGCGGCGCAGTATCCGATGATGCATCCGCTCGATCTCAGCGATGCGGTGTGCGACGCCGAGGTCTGCCGCGTCAGCGAGGGAAACATCTTGGTGTATCACGACTCTCACCACCTGTCGGCCACCTACATGCGCACCATGGCCGAGGAACTGGGGCGCCAGATCGGCGCCGCAACCCAGTGGTGGTGACCACCCCAACGCCTACGGGCCTGCCTCCTCGAGGGCGGCCTTGACGTCGGCCTGCGTCTCGGCGAGGAAGGTCTGGAACTCGTCGCCGATCATGAAGGTGGTGGTGAACTGGTTGCGCTCCGCGATCTGCTTCCAGGTGGGCGACTCCACCATCTCGCCGAGCGCGGTCTGCCAATAAGCGACCGCGAATTCGGGCATCTCCGGCGGTCCGTAGAGCCCACGCCAGTTCGACAGGGTCACGTCGAGTCCCTGCTCCCTGGCAGTGGGGGCGTTCAGTCCGGGGAGCCTCTCCTCGGACAGCACCCCGAGCGCGGTGAGCTGACCGGAGTTCACCATGCTGATCACCTCGCTCACACCGGCAATCGCCACGCTGATCTCGCCGTTGAGAAGCGCCGCACTCTGCTCACCCCCACCCTCCAGGCTCACGTAGTCGACCAGTGCTGGATCGCCCCCTGCGGCCGCCACCAGTAGATCGAACGGCGCCTGGTCGTCGATCGCGGCACCGACGGCCACGGCGCCGGGTTCGGACTTGATCGCCGTCACGACGTCGTTGAGGTTCGCGAACGGAGAACCAGGGCCGGTGACGACGACGAAGTACTCCGTCATCAACCGGGCGATCATGGTGACGTCGCGGTAGCCGTACTCGGACATCCCCTGGAGTTCGTTCATCATCATCGCCAGCGAGGTGACCGACACCTGGTCGTCGGCGCCCTTGTACTGCTCCACCATCTCCGCGAGGAACACCGAACCGATCCCCCCGGGCCGATTCTGCACCGGCAGCGGCACGGTGACGATGTCGTCGGTCTCGAGGGCCTCGACGACGGAGCGGATGGTGAGGTCGAATCCGCTGCCCGGGTTCGCGCCGGCCGTCATGGTCACGGGTCCGGAGGGATAGCCGTCACCGGCGGGAGGTGGCTCGGAATTCTGGCATCCGGTCAGGATGAGCGAGGCGGCCAGAATGGCGGCGGTTGCGGACTTGATCATCGAGGCGGTGCGCTCCTAGGTCGGGTTGTCGGCCGATCAGAAGCTGTACACCGGTTTCCACGTCGCTGTCTCAGGATCGGATGACAAGAGCCCGCACACACTGCCGGATGTAGCCCGAGTTGACGCGAGCTCAGCGCCGATAACGCCTTCCCGGAAGAGCTTGCGACAGTCGGGCATACACCGTTGAGCAACGAAACGCTCGGACGTGAGGTCAGAGGCTGACCTGGGAAATTTGTGGTGGTCCCGGCTGGTTTCGAACCAGCGACCTTCCGCGTGTGAGGCGGTTTCCGGCGCAATGATTTTCCGTTTCCGCTGGTCAGGTTGGGCCAGAAGCCGAATTGGACCCGTCGGAGCACCCGTTCCAAGCGTTTGGCCCATTCTGGCCCCATCCAGAGGGACGCAAACTAGGTCGATTTTGGCGTGACATTCCGCCTAACCTGGGCAAAGATCAGGGAACTTTCCTCTAGTCCTCTGCAAATCAGCGCCAGAAACAGCATCCGATCACGTTATGGGGCCAGAACCATTACGTACCAGGCTGGCATGGATTCAAGAATCCCTTTCCTGCCGGCTTCGGGTCCGCTCAATGGCGCTTTCTGCGTCTCTTCGCTTTTCGCGGACAGACGCGATTCGATTGTGACTGCACGTCATATCGCGCTGCTCCCGTTACGCCGCTGCTGGATCGCAGACCGAAGGACGGTGCGGTCGTCAAAAGGAATGGAGCTGCCGCGAACATACTGGTGCGTTTCGTGCCCCTTTCCCGCCACAAGGACGGTGTCACCTCGGCCAGCAAGGCTCACGGCATAGTCGATGGCCCGCCGTCGATTGGTGATTACGTGAAGGTCGGCGACCGACTGCTCGCTACGCGCCCCGTCGACCATCGCGGCAAGAATTTCCTTAGGATCTTCGTCTCGCGGGTTGTCGGTCGTCAGCACCACCACGTGCGAATGCCGCGCCGCCAATGCGCCCATGACATGGCGCTTGTTGCGGTCTCGACCGCCGCCGCATCCTGCCACCGTGATGATCCGCCCACGGGTGACGTGTTGCAACGTTTCGAGCACCGCGCTCAACGCCTCTGGCTTGTGGGCATAGTCGACTACAGCGAGAAAGTCCTGGCCCGCGTCGACCCGTTCCATCCGTCCCGGCACCGCATCCAGCGCCGCGAGTCCCTCGACTGCCTTCTGATAGGGAACCCCTGCGATGACGGCCGCGCTGAGGGCGGCGACGGCGTTGGAAACGTTGTGCTTGCCGTGGAGCCGTATGCGCGGCGTATCCGTGAAACCCGGACCGTCCAGGCGAAACCCAGTGCCGCTATCGTCGACGACGATCTCTGATGCACGCCAATCTGCCTGCGTCGCAGCAGATGTCGTGTAGGTGTGGACCGGTATCTGCGAGCCACCGTAGGCCAGGCGGCGGCCGTAGGGGTCGTCGATATTCACCACTCCCGACCGCGCACGTTCAGGGGTGAATAGCGTGGCCTTTGCTTGAAAGTAATGCTCCATGTCGGGATGGAAGTCCTGATGTTCGTGGCTGAGGTTCGTAAAAACTGCCACGTCGAAAGTCATGCCCATGACCCTGCCCAAGCTCAACGCGTGGCTCGACACCTCCATTGCGACGGAGCGCGCACCCCGATCACGCAAAACTCCAAGAAGTGCTTGCAGTTCTGGGGATTCAGGCGTCGTTCGTTCAGACTCAGAGAGCGTTATGCCTCCGCATTTCCACGCGATACCGCCAACGAGCCCCGCTGTCGAGTCGGTCGCCGTCAAGCAACGGTGCGCGAAGTAGCTCGTAGTCGACTTGCCGCAGGTGCCCGTCACGCCGATGGTCGTCATGTCCTCGGCGGGCCTACCGTAGACTGCCGCGGAAACGTCGCCCATGCAAAACCGCGGATCGTCGGCAACTAAGACGGCCACCGAACTTTCCCTTAGGGCGGAGCCGTGCATTTTGTCCGTGAGAATGGCAGTCGCGCCAGAAGCGAGTGCTTGGGCCAGGAAGTCGATTCCGTGAAATTTCGCACCCTCTAGAGCGACGTACAAGTCGCCAGCGAGAACTGACCGCGAGTCGTGCGTAATTCCTGTCACCGCCGCAGCGACAGCGGGGTTGACGCGCTCGATGCGCGACTGTCCGATATCAGCGACGGCAGCCAACAACTCGTCGCAACTCAGAGGCCTGACCACCTCAGGTCGCACTTGATTCGCGGTCACTCTCCCCCACAATTCGCTTCACCCCAGCTAGCGGACATCGCGCTGCACACTCTACGCAGCAGGTCGGGTAGGTTCTGTCGGGGATTGGACGGGCAACGGGTGGTAAATCGCAGAACGGGGGCATCCGAATAGTGGAAGTTAAAGACCTGATCGCCGTACTCGACGCACAGGACCCCCTCACGAGCGTGATCCGCAAACTCGGCACTGACTGCGTCGACAACAGAGACGACGTGGTCGACGACGACTACCCGGCGAAGGCCGACGTCAGTCGGACGCTCCGTCGGACGGTCGCCGAGGAGAGCTTTCGTATGTGGGACGCCGAAGGAAAATTCGTTATTGGCCCCAGCGATGAGCTCAAAGGACAGCTGACCAAGCTGTGGCTGACGCCATCATTGGCAACCATCACGGTGCTGGAGGGAATCTGCTTCGGCGCGGCAAAGGTCTATTTCGCAAACGCCTCGTTCGTCGTTCGTATCGAGAGGGGCTTAGTAGCGCCGCTACCCGAGCGGTGGTTGCCGGGGCTTGCAGAAACTCCGAAACCGCCGACGATGCACCAGAATCTTCTCGACGAGCCGTGTAATTTCGTTCTTTGGGAGCATGATTGGGCACTCGAACTCGACTACCGCTGCCGTGAGCGGCTCGACCAGGTGTGCGCGGTACGGAGACCCGACATGGACATACCTGCTACCAAGAGCGCATCTGCGACCCTGGCGTATGGCCTCCCGAAAATCGCCACGGTGCATCCGTTCGGCGGCGATCAAATGGCCGCGCCGGTGTTCGACCACGAGCGCGAGCGATTCTATTCAGTCCAGCCTGCGCTGCCTACACGCAGTCCGACCGTGTCGAGTGACGACCTCCGAAAAGACAACCACCAGCACGTTCTCGACGCACTCGCTTTGGTGGGAAGCCAGGCTTCGGTCGCCGTTCTGCCCGAATTCTGCTTACACTCCCCGGACGGGCTAGACGACTTGCTTCCGAGATACGCAGACCGGCTACCCGCGCTTGTTGTTGCGGGAAGCGCCCACAGGGACGTCGCGGTAGAACAGGGACGCGCGAACACATCGCACGTGTTCCTTGACCGCGTTCGGATTTTTCACGTGTCGAAGCACGAAGCCTTCGCTATTCGAGGCAAGGACTACGACGGGTCGCCGGTCATCTACCGCGAAGACATAAAACGGGTTCCGCGCGTACTCCGTGTGGCGGCCGGAACGGCCACTCGGCTCGCGGTTGCGATCTGCTCCGATCTGAACTCGTCCGACTTTCAGAAAGCGATGCGATGGGCCGGCGTCAACTTTCTTCTGTCACCGTCGTGGACTCCGAGGGTCGGCGGGTTCGCGGGTGCACTCATTGACCTCGCAACGTCGTGTCAGTGTGTCGGCGTCGTAGCCAACACCCCTGGTCACCTGCTGGCACGTCCACACGATCCGCCCCCGTTCTGGGCCTACACTGTCGTGCCGCGGGAGCCAGGCGCCGGCGAGGACCGCACGTACCCTCCGCAGACGACGCCCGCCGTCGGAGTACTTGATCCGAACCTCATGCCAGGAACGGACGGTTACTGGTTGTGGGCGCCTTAAGCGGCCAGTACCCCCGATTTCACCCGCGGCTCTCCTGCCATCTCGTCGGCGTCGGCAACCTTTAATTGTTTGTCGCTTCGATACGTCCATTCGGCGACTTTTAGGACGTCAGTGTTCTCGGTCGCATCGGCCCACTGCTTTACGAGCGCCGGGATCCACGGATCCAAGGGGAGCAGAAGGCGACCGACACCTGAACTCGCCACGCTTACCAATCGGTCAATCGCTGTGTCGTTGTTGCCAGGAAACTTTCCTAAGCCGACGCAACAAGCTGCTACTCCGGCGGGGCTGCGTTGCTCCGAGTATTCATCAATTGCGTCGTGGAAGGATTTCAGTCCTTGCTCCAACATATCCGGCGCGCCACGTTGGGCAAGGTCGCGGGCAATAACGCCCCGGCGTCGCGCGTTGAGCGCGCGGCCAGGTACCGACGGCGCGACGAGGGGGCTCGCCATCGTCGTGAACTTCCAGGCTTCGTCCAGATCGCCGAGAGCGTGCATCACTGCACCAAGCGAGGTGTAGCAGAAGCCGACGGTGCGCGGTCGACCAAGTTCGGTCGCAAGTTCGGCCCCCTCGGCAAGTGTCATTGCGGCGGCCTTAAATTCGCCGACGCAGCGCATTGCGTCACCCAACTGAAGCAAGATGTCGGCCCGGCTACGATCGGCCGAGCTGTCCTTTGCTAATTGATCGGCTCGCTTAAGGACCACGATTGCTTCGTCGAAATTACCTCGGAGTCGCTGACAGAACCCCTGCATCCGAGTGGCCTCTGCAGATCCGTAGGTGTCGTCGTAGGCGACGAAGGCTAATTCGGCGCGCTTGGCTTGAGCAAGCGCGGTACCGTACTCGGTCTGCTGGCGCCACAATTCGGCGCTGCCGAGCAGCGCCCAGCCTTGGCGCGGGGCCCAATCGTGGGCTCCGTCGAGGCCTTTACACCTTTCGAACATGGTTGTCGCGGCAACGTAGTGCTCTAGTCGTTCGCGCTCGGGCAAGCCTTCCCGGCGTCCTAGTTCGTAATCCAAGCATGCGGTAGCAGGGGCGATCAGGTGCCGTTCGACCTCGACCGCCCCCACTGCGATCTCGGAGAAGACGTCGACGTGGGCTTTCACAGCGTCGAGTTGACCGTCCTGGCGGAGTGTTGTGGCGAGTTCCCGACGTGCCACCAACGCGAGGTCGTGTGCGTTCGACGCGGTGGCCTGCTGGAGCACGCGTTCTAGTCGATCGATGGAGTATCTGAGGTGGTTCTTTCCACGACGTGCCTTTACCGCCGCCGCGATGACGAGACCGAGGTACTGCCGTTCCTCCTCGACCTGTGATGGCGACGCGATTTCGCCATCCGCAGACACCGTGTCAGCTGCGGCGAGATGGTAATGCCGGACGCGCCCGTCATCCTCGTTCGGTGTGAATGTGACGAGCTTGGCATCGAAAAGGATAGTCAGGACGCGCGATACCACGGTAGTGCTGCGATCTAGCGCGGCGGAAATCTGCGTTGGCGTGCTGCCCGGGGCCTCATTCAAAAAGTTCAGGATCTGGCTGCGCAGCGACGCGCCGGGTGGTGGCGGCGCGCTACGTGCCGTCTCCACGCGGCGTCGGGCCAGTTCGGCCTGGATTAAGAGCCATTCATCGCCACTGACGTCACCGGCGTCAGCAAGCTCCGACAACCGACGCGCGAGTTCGTCGCCCTCCAATGCCCTGATGTTTGAACCATCCGAAGCGATACCGTCCACATCCTCCACGCCTTTTGACTCTCACGGAGCCTGACATCAATGTCAATGACATGTATATCACACCAGCGCCGGGCTACCAGACGCGTCTGTCATCGAGCCGCTTTCGCCTGACGAGGCCGTCCATTCATCTGACTCGGACCAAAAATTAGGTGCAGATTGGCACGAATTCGTGTGACATCGACGCAGAACGCGGTATCGACGAGCTGGCCTGGTTCCAGGTGTAGGTGAAATCAGCCACCCAAACCCCCATTGCCGGTCGATCGGATCCGGGTGCCGCGGGGCGCCCGGAACTGCGGTGGGGTGATGGTGCGCCGCGCCCGCATGGCCCCGGTGATCCCGCTCAGGCGCATCAGTCGGCCCACCTGGTCGCGCCCGATGCCGTGACCAGCATGTTTCATCGCATGCCAGAGCTTGCGGATCCCGTAGAGCCGCCGGTTGTCCCGATGGAGTCGATGCATGGGTATTGGCGGCGTGCGCATCGGCCCAGTCGGTGTCGCTGACCGGGCCGCGCGCCTTGGCCTGATTGATTCCGAGCAATTCTCCGACGTGGCGGCAGGCCGCCAATCTCGAGTCATCGCTCTCAGCGAGACGGTCCTCATACATCCGTACCGCCCGCTCATGGGTCTCTGGGTCGAACTTCCTCGGTGCAGCCACAACCACATCTCCTGGTGCGATCACGATCTCCACCAGCCCCAGGATGGATCAGACTGACTTCGTCTGGCTTTAGACCGAATAGCATTCACTCCGGCTCGGACCATTGCGGCAACCTAGTACCGCGCGGACCTCGGCATAAGCTCGGACTCGGCTCATTCCGTTTAAACGCTCTAGCTCATTCCAGTCGACAGAGTCAAACTTCTCGGCATGAGCTAGCGCCATCGAGGGGTTCACGACGCGCAACGGGTGCTTCCTGAGCAACCGGAGTAGGCGCAAAGTCAAGTGAACACTCTCGAAGTCATTCATCGTCGTCCACCTATCGTGGCCAAGACGCAACTGACCTTCAAACAAATCTTGGAGGCCTCCAAGGGGATCGAGCAAGTCCCCATCGTGCAGGCGAAGCCCTATCGCATTAACAGAAGTGTCAAAATATGCGAGCGCCTCTGCGGGCGCGTGAAACTGGCGATAGAAGAATCGCGGTTCGATCACATCAACATGGCTTCCACTGGGAAATATATAGCGCCAGTTGCCATGCCGATTGCGACGCGCCCTGCCGTGACGGGCGAGGACGCCGTGTACAAAAGTGTCACGATTCGGAACCATTAAGTCCAGGTCGGCAGGGCACGCAGCCCCCAGGAACATGTCCCGCACAGCGCCACCCACCAAGTAACAGTCCGTCGGCGTCTCTCGCAGTTCCTCGAGAAGCCATGTAGCAGTTGATGTTTTGAATGCCATGTCGACCAATTCACGCGGACTGCGGCAACTATCCCGAATGATTGCGTGTTCACTCATGCTTCCGATCCAAGTTCGGGTACGCCTCGCCAGGGGGTGCGCAACGATGCGCTCAAGGTCCGCCATCTGTCTTGATCTTCTACTGAATTAGCGCGCGCCCATAGAGCTTCAAGCAGCACCGCGACGCTATCGGACCATCCTGCCGGTCGATTCTCGATCTGTACCGACCGCTCTACTTCCCTACTCCATTTTGGGTTATCGAGAATTTCTGCGCTTAGCGAGCCGAGCGTGGAGAACACCTCAGAGCGATCCTCACTATCGCCGAGCCGCGACGCTGCAAGAATCAAAGAGCGCAATGCTCCATTGCGAACCCAAGTCGACCGATCATTCTTGAATACCTCGAAGCACGTGCTCCAAGCCTCCTCCGTACCCAAACTTCCTAGGACGTGCACAGCGCGCCACCGAACGCTTTCATTTGGTCCGGTGCGAGCTAAGGCAGCTATTTCAGCCCGGTTGCGTGCATCAATACGCAGCGTTAACAACACGTTGGCGGCAGTCCATCCGATCACAGCGTCGTCGCTTGCAAGGGCTTGAATGTCGGATGCAAAGGCAGCCGAGCCGGCCTCCCGAACAAAGAGACGTTGCCATGCAAGCCACCACTCGTCTGAGAAGCTCTGATCCAGCGCGATGCTGATGACCGAATCTAACGAGTCCACTGACAGCAGGCGCTTCGCAATCGACCCACCATGTAGTCGAAGCGAGTCTTCCGCTTGAATTCTGGTGCTGGGAACACCCGAAAACCGTCGACGCCCCATCAACAACAGCAATGCTGACCTTAGCGAAGGACTGGTGCGGTCGCCTGCCCGGAGATCCTCGGATAACACGTACATCGCGGCGTAAAAATTCCACTCATCTACCGCCCTGACCAAGACATCGACCTTATCCGCCTCAATGAGCTGAAGCAGAAACCCTAGAACCTCGAGGTTTGAACCTCTCGCCGTGACGACGCTAAACCAACCCGAGTTCCAGTCGCGCTCGTCCATGGATAGAGCACGAGCAGCTAAAAACGCGGGGTAAAGCATGTGCATAAAATGCAGATGGGTCGGTCCGTGGGCCGAAAGTATTTCTTCTGTTTCAAGCCGCTGGACATTGTGCTTGGAGATCACATCTTCGAGCCATCGCCGCTCGAAAAACGGGGACAAGCCCTCCCGCTGAAGGTGGTCAAGGGTTGCGTTGGCAAGCGCATCGAGATCCTTTGAGCCGGGCAAAGTTTCGGTGAGTCTGCGCTCAAGGCCGTCGCCAAGATCCTGCACTGGTATTGGTGATGAGTTTGGATGTGGCTCGCCCGCTGCTAACAAGTGCGATCGTACGAGGGCGTTCACGGCGTTGGCTCTCGGCGTGATGCTTGCCAATACCCAACGCTGCGCCCGGATAACCCGCCGGTTCAGACGATCCGAGACGAGAACAGCAGACGCCGGAGCGTTCCGGGTAACCTCTTCGATAGCACTGAGCAGTCTTTGACTCTCCTTGACTGGGAGAGAGTCGAGTCCGTCAAGACAGAGTAGGAGCTTGGGGTGAGGACTACGACCGAATTCAGCGAGTAGCCATTCCTCAATACCCTCTTGCGACTGCCATAACTCGTCCGATACGTCGAGATACGACAACGCAATTACACGGGCCTGCCGCCCGTGCAAACTAACGTTCCTCGCGAGGGATCGAACAAAAGAAGACTTGCCGGAGCCAGCCGGCGCCTGCAGCAGCACGCGCCCCCGCTTGAAGGCAAGGTCCAGCAACTCCGTGCTGTCCATGGCGATGCCCGTGCTACCGGCGAGCAGGTCATCGAAATCTGGGTAAGACGCGATTCTCCACCAATCAAGAGATGAATCTGCAGCCACACCGCTATCGTCCCACTCGCGTCTGACATTCGGGTCAACCATCGATGCCTCCCCACGCCGGAGCACCCGGGTCCTCAACGCCTGCCGGCCTTGGCTCCGCAAGGAGCCTCCCCACCAAGCGCCGGCAAAGCAATGCTGCGGCGGCCGCCGCGTAGTCGCGCCACAGCCGTCGTTCGGCGTCATTGTTCGCTGGCAGCACTGTCTGCGTAAACGTGTCTGCGGCGGTCCGGTCGCTGATCCCTCGAATGCAGAGCCAAACAGGGCGGTAATGGACGCTGGTGCTCGCCTTATGCATGGCCCGAGCCACGCCCGCAGATTCCATGTCGACCGCGAGCGCGTGATCGTACTGCCCGAAAACCTCTCGCTGGGCTTCCGACTCTGCGTCCCCGGCGAGAAACTCGACTGCGACAATCTCGCCGAACTGTACCTCTGGCAGGGCATTTGCTGGACCGCTAGGGCGTGCGGGTAGACCCAGATGCCAATCTTGGCGCACTAGTGGCTTCAGTTGTGAATGGATGAGATGACTGTCGGGTTGCGCTAGCGGGTAGTAGCGAATAAGACGCTTCCCATCGACTCGCTTGGTGTACTCGCCATAGTGGATGTACTCCGCACATACGACATCCCCTGGGTTAGGCCCCGAGACATTGCCGCTATCGTCTACCGACCTCACAATGCCGCCAGCAATTCCTACCAAGACCACGCACTCAGGCTGCCAGTCCTCGACAAGATCTCGAACGGTCATGAGAGCCGGCATATTTGACCGATCTTCTGATTGGGCTATCAACACTGGGTAGACCGAAGTATCGCTGCTCTCGGTCGACCAGCATCCAGACCCGGGTATCTCTACAGTCGCCCTGAACTCTTCGAGTGCGGCAGTCATCTCCTCTTCGACAACGGTCACTACAACGACGCGCGCGTGGCCGCGTCTTCCGATAAGCACGTTGGCGAACCCCCGAACTCGTCCATAGGGCTCTCGCGAGTGTAGGTCGAACACCGGCCGTAGCAATGTCGCAACGCCCATGACCGTCAGTTCGTCGAGTGGAGCAGTTTGAAGGGATCTCAATCACCAAACCAAACCGCCCGCGAGCTCGTTCTCCACGTCACGCTACGACACTTCAGCGAGCACAAGCCGCGACTGCAGCCGCGCGACAAAACCCATCGTCAAATTTTGGCCCCATCCAGGGGCAAAGACAACTTCCGAAATGCACTAGCGGAACGTGGATTTAGCCTCTGAACTGCGTTTTTGGTGGTGGTCCCGGCTGGTTTCGAACCAGCGACCTTCCGCGTGTGAGGCGGACGCTCTCCCACTGAGCTACGAGACCGGATCCCAACGAATCGAACGAGGCAGAAGACTAACACGCGAGGGTGTTCGCCCCAGAATCCCTCACACCTCCATTTCCGTCTTCGCCCCGCCGACCAGCCAGTTCACCGGTATCTTCACGCTATGAAGCGACTCACCGTGGCAATGGCGGGATTGGCCGGTGCAGCGATCTTCGGCGCACCGGCCGCAACGGCCGACACCGTCGGGTTCACCTCGCCCAGCGGCAATATCGGCTGCATGATGGTCGACGACCTGCTGCGCTGCGACATCGCGGACCGCGACTGGTCTCCTCCCCCACGTCCCGCAGACTGCCCGAGCTTCGTCAACTTCGGCCAGGGCATCGAGTTGAATCCGACCGGCCCGGCCCGCTTTGTCTGCGCCGGCGACACCACCATGGGCTTCGGCCCGGTCCTGGGCTACGGCGAGTTCCAGGCCGGTGGCGGTATGAGCTGCAACAGCGAGCCCTCGGGAATGCGATGTTCGAACTCCGACGGGCGCGGGTTCACGATTTCGCGCCAGGGCTACACACTGTTCTGATCCGCAGGCGACATGGCCGGCGAGGGATTTGTGTACCCCTTACTGGGTGGACTATCGTTCTGCATCGCGACGGGCGACGATCTCGCCCGTGGCGCGCGGACGTGGCGCAGTTGGTAGCGCACAACCTTGCCAAGGTTGGGGTCGCGGGTTCGAATCCCGTCGTCCGCTCGAAGGTGCAATGGCATCAACCCCAGCGGTGGAGTGGCCGAGTGGTGAGGCAACGGCCTGCAAAGCCGTGCACACGGGTTCGATTCCCGTCTCCACCTCCGAGTATGTCCCGGCGCGATTAGCTCAGCGGGAGAGCGCTTCCCTGACACGGAAGAGGTCACTGGTTCAATCCCAGTATCGCGCACAGAAAAAACCTGGTCAGAGGCGTTTGTAGACAAGCAAACAAAATTTCGTGCAACTTGCGTGCAACTTGGTTTTGGCAGGTAGGTCAGACTGACCCCCAGGTGGACAGATTCTGGGAAGTTTGCTGGATACGGTCAGGACTGCGACACAGATCAAAGCCTGCCGACCACCGCAGTAATGCAATCCGACAGGCGCAGATAGGCAGCGAGCTGCAATGAAACGCATACAGGCTCGACGGGCTAAGGCCCGACGGGCTAAGGATTGTTCAAGTTGGTAAAGGCATTGGCCACACGTTTACGTGTCCGCATTTGCAGTCGATGCTGATGGTGTCTCCAGCCGCGCCTGACCCTTTCCGGCGGCGGGCCCACGCGCCGGTACTTTCCTTGCATCCTCCGCAGATCATCGTGCCAAGGTCGATTTCTTCCCATTCGTCGCTCATGTGTGCGACGGTACTTACCAGTGGCGCGGCTCACTGCGTCTTCAACAACGCCGGGGACCTGGACGCGATGTCCGACAGAACCAACCTCTGGCAGACCGCGCGTCGCCTGCTCACCCACCGAGGTCGAGCCGACTGGTGCGACGACGCTTGCTGAGCTTGCGTCGCACCGTGACGGACTCTTCGTAGCGCGGTCGGTTCTGCGGCGCTTCTGCGGTTTACACGTTGCGCAGCCTCGCCAAGACCTGGGTGGGTGTTCAGCGGACATTCATGACCTCGATCCCATGGACTCTGCGAGCAGGCGAAGAGCCGGCACCTCAGACGACGAGGGTGACGCGACAAGCCTCACCCTCCGACGTTTTCGCAGGGTGCCGTGCGACTATCGCTGCAATGACCAGCGCCTCACCGGGGATGGCCGCGACACGATGACACGCAAACAGGAGATTCGCGACGAGGTTGATTACCCGTCCGATGCCCACACGCGCCTGAAGCACGCGTTTTACCGCAGGTACGTGGCGTGCTGGATGCCGCGGGTCCTCCAGGGGAAGTGGGGATCAGCCGCGACCGTGGTTGAAGGGTTTTCTGGGTCCGGCAAGTACAGCGATGGACCGGACGGAAGCGCGCTAATGATCGCGAAGCTTTACAGAGACCACATCCACAGCGCCAATTTTCATCCGTTGAAGTTTGTGACGAACGACCTCGACCCCAGGCGTACCGCTGCGCTGAACACGCGGCTAGCGGCCCTACCCTCCGATGCTCGGTTCGAACACATCCCGCTGGAGCCAGCCACATTCGAGTCGATCGTGGACCCGGTCCAGGCGAGCGACAGCCCATCCGGACGCAGGACCCTCTGGATCGTCGACCCGTTTGGCCTCAAGCAAATCCCTTGGAAAGCCGTTGCTAGCTGCGCCACTCGGCTTAAGAACGACGTTCTCATCACTTTGATGGTCGACGAAATGCACAGATACCGGACCAATCCGGTTATGGACGGCCTGATGACCGCGACGTTCGGCAGCGAAGAGTGGAAGGATCTCCCCACTCCGCGATCAACCGCCGAATCGAAGGCGGCGCTCATCGCCTTGTATCGCAAACGCCTCGAAACGCTTGGATGCCTGACGCAGTCATTCGACATCGATGTGCAGGGACGCAAATCCCGATACTCACTCATTTTTGTAACCCACCACCAGGCAGGCCTGGAATGTTTTAACGACGCAAAATGGTCCGCAGATACCGCCGGCGGAAAGGGAGCTAGCGCCGTCACGGGATTCGAGCTAACACTCTTCGAACCTGAGATTGGCGGCCTCATCGCTGCCTTCGAGGAGATGAGCGGGCTTCATCAGTTCGAGGATCTGGTCGAGAATGCGGCCCGACTTGGCTTCAAGGAAACTCACGTGCGAACAGTTCTCGACGAGCTCTTCGCACGTGGGATGGCCTTCCGACTTGAGCCGGCGACCTCACCGAAAAACTCCCCGTGGCCCGCCGGTTCTAGCATCGCGCTGTACACGCAAATTCGGGTCGACCTAGATGAAGACGAACTGGAGGCGGACGGCGAGCTCGACGACGATTCGATCTAACTGACCGCACTGATGGGCATCTCGTCCCAAAGCCGCCCATCAAGTTCGCGGCCCAGCGCTTTTGGCGTTCGGCCACCCCACTGCTTGAAGAAGAACGCAACGTCCGCATCCTCACATGCGTCGCGGATACCGCGGACCCAGTTGACATCGACGGGTCGGTAGTTCGCGCCAGATTCCCCACCCGCGATCACCCAATGGATGCCGTCGAGGTTGATACCGCTGAGGGGGCCCAGAAGCGGCTCGCAGGAAAGGAACCGGACAGCTGCCGGGACCTCGCGGAGATGATCCACACGAGTCAACGCCTCACCATTTTCCACCGACACCCCCATCCACACATTTGTTGGCCACTCGAGCTTTTCAGCCACCCGACGGAGCCGAAGACTCCGCTTGGTGAGTATCTGGTAGGTGTGCTGTGGCGTATCACGACAGACGTCGAATACGTCGCGAATGAACCCGATCGGAACACGAGCGTGGAATAGATCCGACATCGAATTGACGAACACAACTCGAGGTTGACGCCAGCGGTAGGGTTCATCAAGGGCTTGAGGATGAACAGTGACATCGAAACCGGGCCCGGACGTGCGTGGGTCGCCGTCGTTCTGATACTTGGCCGACCCCATCGCTTTTAGCCGTTTCGCCAACGTCATCGCATAGCAGTGGTCACAACCAGTAGACACTCGGTCGCAGCCGGTGACGGGATTCCAAGTCGCTTCGGTCCATTCGATCGCCGATCGATCCGCCATTTTGCCCCTATCCACTGCTATCGAACACACGTTCGACTATTTCAGGCTAGCCGGTTCCAACCGTAGATCACAAGCCACACGCCGGATAATCACTGGTAAGCGCGATTTTGGTGTCAGTTGCCTAACGGGGACGTGACGAGCCATGCGAATCTTGCGCCCCTCGCGCCGTAAGCGGATCGACCACTGCCGCCCTCACCGGGGCCGTCGCACTCTCGGGACATTGGCCGCGATGGGCAAATCTCGGAGCGGATTCGGTTAACCATAGAGCGCCTGCGGGGCGCCTCGCCGGTTAGTTAGAGCATCGAATTTTCGTGCAACTTACGTGCAACTTGAGAGTAAAACCCTGGGTAACTGTGTCCACTTCGCGGCAGTTCGTTGGACGCAAATTCCCTGATCAACGCCACTTCCGCTGGTCGGGCATCATATCTGATTTTGCTGGATCGCTGGTTCAATCCCAGTATCGCGCACCATTGTTCGGCGAGGTCAGGCCCGGTCTTCACCGGGCTTTCGACGTCTCCGCGTAATAGCCGCGCCACAGAGGCCCGTCGGGACGCTTCGCGAGTAGGCCTAGATGTTCCGGGGAGTGCTCCCGGAAAGCACTGAGGGTGTCAACTGCGAATCTGCTGAAACCTCGGGTACGCCGGCCCTTGAAAGGCTTTGCGCACTGCAGTAGGCAGGCGTCTCAGCCGCCGAACTACAGGGAATTCCCCTATATCTCCGGTGCCCACCTCGTGCTTAGGCTACGCGCATCGTCCCAGTTCACACAAGCGTGAACTGGCACAATCCACAGGGGGATCCATCGTGGCAACACACTCATCTGCGACTAAGAGTCGTGCAGGGCAGACGGTCGCTGCAGCGCTACTGGCCGGGGGATGCTGCTCGCAGCGCCGATCGGACTCGCGTTCGCAGCACCACCAGGCGGCGGCGGCACCGACCCCGGCGGCCCAGTCGGCGGCGGGGGCGGCACCGAAGGTCCGGGTA
>NZ_JBAUJR010000053.1:0-4341 GCF_049683935.1 Mycobacterium sp.
GCACCGCGTCGCCGACACGCACCACCCCGGGTGTGGCGACGTCGGCGTAGACGCCGAGGAACCGCTGCGTGCTCTCGGCCAGCCTGCGGGTCAGTGCACGATCGAGTTCGAGCCCGGGCTGCGGACGGGTGGGCACCACACACCTGATGGTCGGATTGGTGATTCGCAGTGCCGCCGAACCGAATTCGACGTCGCCACCGACCCAGCCCGCTTCGGGATACCCGTCGCCCGCCTCGTCGAGAGCCACCAGCACGTTGGGCCGGAACCGGCGCACGTCATAGGGCACACCGTCGGCGGAAAGAGTAGCCAGGCTGGTGGTGCTGACGACGTGGACCGGGCTAAGGTCCACGAATGTGCCCGGCGGGGTGGCGAATCGGGCCAGGGTCAGCATCTGCCTGGTCGTGAAGACCGACGTGTCGGGCAGCGCTTCCCGATCGGACAGGCCGAAGTCGCGGCGCACCTCGGTCGGCGAGTAGTTGGCGCGGGTCTGCTGCACCGACAACCGGTGCAGGCTGGTGTCGGAGCTCGGCGGCAGGGCCGTCAGCCGTACCTCACGTCCCACCAGGTCCGACAGGGCTTGATCGAGTTCGTCACCGCCACTGGCCAATTCGGTGCCGTCCGGCATGGTGACGATCACCTCGGGCACGTTTCCCGGGCCGGCGTCGAGACTGAGAGCGATAGCATAGCGGGCCGAACAGCCGAGCAGCTTGGGGAGCCTGCGCGCGGAGGCCGTGATGTTCTGCTCGAGGTCGCGGACCGCCCACAGCCGATCGGCGTGCACCCCGCGTCGATCGATGCGCACCTCGTCGACCGGCGAGCCGCCCATCGACTTGACCGGGAACCGCCAGAGCTGCACCACCGAACCGCTCATGACGACTTCATCCCGAAACCGTCTGGCGCAGTTCAGAGTATGCGTCGCTTGCGGTGTCGTACACCCGCACGACGGCCTGGTCGCCGGGCTGCAGATAGGTGGATTCGCCCAGTGGCGTGTACCGGGTGGCGCCGATGCCGATCAACAGCTTCGTCGGGTGACCGCCGGCGACCATCAGGGCCCCGACATCCTCCAGAGGAGTGTCGGCGGAACCCTTCTGATGGGCCAGCCGGTCGACGATCCAGTCCAGCAGCACCTCGCCGTAGTACGAGTAGCCCAGCAGCGGACTGTCCACCCCGTACTCGTGCTGCTGCCCGTCGGCGGTGAGCAGATGGCAGACCAGCCGCAGCGTCGCGGTGGGACCGTCGGGGGTGAGGTCGCTGACGTCGAAGAACTGCCGCGCAACGCCTTTTGATGCCGGGCCCCAATTCTTCTTGTGGCTGATCTTCGGCGCGTTCGGCCGCCGTATCGAGCAGTCGTTGAATGCACCGAGGGCAAACGGCTGCAAGGACGCCACGGTGTCACCGGCCCACTTGACCTCACACGCCAGCCCGACCTCGGGTTCGATCTGCAGGTTCAGCGGGGTGTCGCTGGCGGGCAGCCGGATCGTGTCGTGCGACAGCGGGAACTCCCCGAGAAAGCTGTCGTGACCCGGTGCGTACCACGGGAAGATGCCCTTGGGGGCCGACCCCTCGGAGCTGACGTTCACAAAATCGGCGGCCTCGCCGGCCTGTTCGAGGTGCCCGGCGAAGTTGCCCGCGACACCGAAACCGAACCACGTCCGCAGCTCGTCGTCGTCCAGTTCGATCACATCGATCACGTTGTCCTCCCGGGTTCGAGCACGGCGGCTCCGACATAGGGCACCAGCGCTTCGGGTACCCGCACACTGCCGTCGGGCTGCTGGTGGTTCTCGAGGATCGCCACCAGCCACCGCGTGGTGGCCAGGGTTCCGTTCAGCGTCGCTGCGGTCTGCGGTTTGCCGTTCTCGTCGCGGTAGCGCACCGCCAGCCGCCGCGCCTGGAACGTGGTGCAGTTCGAGGTCGACGTCAGCTCGCGGTAGGTGCCCTGCGTCGGCACCCAGGCCTCGCAGTCGAACTTCCGCGCCGCCGACGATCCGAGGTCGCCTGCCGCGATGTCGATGACGCGGTACGGCACCTCGATGTGGGCGAGCATCTGGCGCTGCCAGCCCAGCAGACGCTGGTGCTCGGCTTCGGCGTCCTCCGGGCGGCAGTAGACGAAGCCCTCGACCTTGTCGAACTGGTGCACGCGGATGATGCCCCGGGTGTCCTTGCCGTAGCTGCCCGCCTCGCGCCGAAAGCAGGTCGACCAGCCGGCGTAGCGCTTCGGCGCTTGCGACAGGTCGAGGATCTCGTCGGCGTGGAAGCCGGCCAGCGGCACCTCGGAGGTGCCGACGAGATACATGTCGTCCTCCTCGAGGTGGTAGACCTCGTCGGCGTGGGCGCCCAGGAAGCCGGTGCCCTGCATCACCTCGGGCCGCACCAGCACCGGCGGGATGACGAGGGTGAATCCGTTGTCCACCGCGACGCGCACCGCGAGCTGGAACAGCCCCAGCTGCAGCAGCGCGCCGGCGCCGGTGAGGAAGTAGAACCGGGAGCCGGACACCTTCGCGCCGCGTTCCATGTCGATGAGCCCCAGCGACTCGCCCAGCTCGAGGTGGTCCTTCGGATTCTCGAGCGTAGGCGGCTCACCGACGGTGTCCAGCACCACGAAGTCGTCTTCGCCACCGGCGGGCACGCCTTCGATGATGACGTTCGAGATCGCCATATGGGCTGCGGTGTAGGACTTCTCGGCCTCGGTCTGGGCCGCCTCGGCGGCCTTGACCCGCTCGGCGAGCTCCTTTGCGGTGGCCAGCAGTGCCGGTCGCTCGTCGGGGGCGGCCTTGCCCACCAGCTTGCTGGCCGCCTTCTGTTCGGCGCGCAGGTTGTCGGCGGCGGAGACGGCGGCCCGTCGCGCAGCGTCGGCCTCGGCGAGCACGTCGACGAGGCCCGGATCTTCACCGCGGGCCTGTTGTGATGCACGCACCGCGGCGGGGTTTTCTCGCAGCACCTTCAGGTCGATCACGGGCAAAACCCTACGTGGTGGTCAGAGCGTCCGGGCACAGGCGCAACATTTGCCGCTGCCGCGACACAGCCCCATAACGTTACAACTGCATCACTTGTCACAGCACCCGACACGCCTGTCACAATGGAGCAGATGTCGCAGGCACCCGAACACCCAGAGGGCGGCTCGACACCGGGCGAGAAGGCTTGGTGGCGGAGCTTCCAAGCCGAGTCGACCCGTCGTGCGCTGCTGCTCACCGCGCTCGGCGGGCTGCTGATCGCCGGGGTGATCACGGCACTGCCGCAGTCGGATCGGACCGGCAGCCTCACCGCCAACTCCATCTCACTGGGCCCCCGCGGCAACGACACCTTCGACCACGCCAAGAGCGGCGACTGCCTCAACTGGCCGGACCGCACACCCGATGCGGCCGAGATCGTCGACTGCACCACCGAGCACCGGTTCGAGGTCGCCGAGTCGGTCGACATGCGCACGTTCCCCGGCAGCGAATACGGGCCCGATGCGGCGCCCCCGTCCGCCGCACGTATCCAGCAGATCAGCCAGGAGCAGTGTTCGGCGGCCGTGAAGCGCTACCTCGGTCCGCGCTTCGACCCGCAGAGCAAGTTCACCGTCAGCATGCTGTGGTCCGGCGACAAGGCGTGGCGGCAGTCGGGTGAGCGCAGGATGCTGTGCGGCCTGCAACTGCCGGGCCCCAACAACCAGCAGCTGCCGTTCACCGGCAGGGTCGCCGAGATCGACCAGTCGAAGGTGTGGGCGCCGGGCACGTGCCTGGGCATCGACCCGGCCACCAACCAGCCGACCGATATCCCGGTCGACTGCGCGGCGCCGCACGCGATGGAGGTGACCGGCGCGGTCAACCTCGCCGAGAGGTTCCCCGACGGACTCCCGGCCGAGGCGGAGCAGGACTCGTTCATCAAGGACACGTGCACCCGGATGACGGATGCCTACCTGGCGCCGATCCAGCTGCGCAACACGACGCTGACGCTGATCTACAGCACCGTGTCGCTGCCCAGCTGGGCGGCCGGCAGCCATCAGGTGTCGTGCAGCATCGGTGCGACCCTGGGCAACGGCGGGTGGTCGACGCTGCTGAACAGCGCCAAAGGTCCGCTGATGATCAACGGTCAGCCGCCGGTGCCGCCCCCGGACATCCCCGAGGAACGTCTCAACTTGCCGCCGATCCCGATGCCGGACTTCCCGAACGAGTCGTCGTCGCAGTCCACCGGTTCCTCGGGGTCCAGCGGCTCCTCGGACTCGACCTACGACAACAGCCAGAGCGACCAGACGCAGCACATGCCGCAGCAGTCGCCCAGCACCGGTACCGCCGACACCGAGCAGGAGCCGCCGGCGGACACCGCCCCGCCGTCGGGGAACACGTTCCTCAACGGACCGCC
>NZ_JBAUJR010000054.1:0-23330 GCF_049683935.1 Mycobacterium sp.
GCATCACGGCGATCGAACCGCTGCGCGCTGCCGGAGTGCGGGTCGCGGCGGGTGCCGACAACGTCAGTGATCCGTTCAACCCGTTGGGCCGCAGTGATGCGCTGGAGACGGCGATGCTTGCGGTGATCGCCGGGCATCTTGATCCCGGTGTCGCGCTCGCGATGGTGACCGAGGAGGCTCGCGCCGTGCTCGGATTACCCGCAGCGGGCCCGTGGGTGGGCGGCCGCGCGGACCTGCTCGCCGTGCGCGGAACCAGCGTGGTCGAGGTCATCGCCAATGCCCCGGCAGATCGTGTCGTCATCCATCGTGGAGCAGTGGTGTCCCGCAGTGAAACGCAGACCTGGACCGCGGACCCTCGCCTCAGCGGGACTCGTTGACCACCGTCTGATGGCTGGCGATCCGGAAGTTCGTGCCCGCCCCGGGTTTTGCCGGCTCTACTCCCGTCGCGCGTCCACACACCGGACACGCTGCCGCCTCAGCGGCCGGCGGATCGCCGCTGAGCTCCCGGCCACTGCCCTCACACTCGTGTTCCATTTCTGAGTCTCCCGGGGTCAGTCTTCGGTCTTTTCCTTGTTGTCGTCGTCGGAGTCGTCCTTCGAGTCGTCCTCCGAGTCGTCCTTCGTGTTGTCGTCCTTGTCGGAGGCGCGCGCCGCCGCACTGCCCACCTCGACCACGGCCCAGTGGCTGGGCGAAACGAGCACGGTCCAGTCGCCTTCCGTACGCCCCATCTTCAGAACGCCGTCGTCGACTTCCCATGCGGTGTCGTCGTCGTACTCGGCCTCTTGTCCATCTGTATACGTGAGTTTGAATGCCATGAAGCAGAGTGCCCCGATGGCTCGAGACGAAACCGATGATTGCCGAGCCGTTTTCGGGGTAGGAGACAGTAGCGCAGCCCGGAGTGGCTGCGCGCAACTGCTATCGGAGGGCTCACGACGATGACCACAGGACCGAACGAAGGCCAGGAACCGACCGTCGACGACGAGGTGCTGGCACCCGCCACGCCCGGCGCGCAGGCATTGCCGACGGACGACGACGACAGCGATGAGAAGGAGTCGTAGGCGGCGTTCTCACGCGACCTGTGATCTGACCAGGCCGGATCAGCATTTCGGGCGGACATAGCCGACCGTTTGGGAAACCCAGGCGAGGGTCAACCGCGGGTTGATGTATCGGGTGCGCGTCCGACGTGCAAATCCACCGGATGAGGCCGCCGCGTCGCCAGCTCTGATAGGTGGGCTGTGCGCGCGCCCCGAGACAGAGGTCACCCCGACCCGCACAGCGCTGACGACCTGGGCGTCGGCGGACACCGGGTCGTGCCTCCCCCAGGTATAGCTGCCCCCGATGTCCGCCTCACAGAGGACGAGGAGCAGCCGACCCTGACCTCCGCTGCTGGTTGCATAACCGGCATGGGCGTCGCTCAACCCTGTGCAACAAGAAGTTAACGGTGGGATGAATACGGCCGCAGTGAGTATGGCCGTGCCCAGGCTCCCACGGTGCCTCCCATTCACCGTCTCATGCACTACCGTCAGCCCTAGCCGAGATCAGGTACCGCACACGCAAAGGGACGAGCTCATGGGAACGCAGGCGACAAAGGTGGTGTTCGGGACCGCGGCGATCGCGCTGAGTCTGGGTCTTGCCGGGTGTGGTACGGATAGCGCCACGGAGGCAACGCCTTCGGAGCAGTCGTCGACCTCCGTCGAGACGAGCAGCGCCCCAACAAGCACTCCTGAGCAGGCGCAGCAGCCGGCAACCACCGTCGGCGACTACCTGGACGAGAATGGCATCACCCAGATCATGGTGAGTCGCGGCGACGCCACCGCACCCCAGCTCGATCTGCCGACGCCGCCGGGCTGGATGGATGTCGGCCCGAATACACCCAAAGACGCTTACGGAGCGATCGTGCTCGAAAGCGCCGCCGGGGGACCCAACCCCCCTGTGATCGTCGCAAGCATGGCGCGCCTCAGCGGTGGCGAGGTCGATCAAGCCAGGATCCTCGAACTTGCGCCCAATGCTGTCCGGAATCAGCCGGGCTATGACGGACCCGAGACAGGCAGCCCTGGAACACTTTCCGGCTTCGACGCGGCCCAGATCGCCGGCACCCTGTACAAAGACGGCCAGTCGGTGTTCGTGGCGCGCAAGACAGTGGTGATACCGGGCACGGACGCGACGTACCTGCTTGCCATCGACGCGCAGGGGACCGCCGATCAACAACAGGCACTGCTGGAGGCGATGTCGGTCATCGACGCCGAAACGACGATCCAGCCCTGACTCAGCTGAGGCCTGTCCCAGAAAGGGATTCAGTGACGAACACGGAGCAGTTCTGGCATGCCGCCGAGCGGCACATGGTGCGATACGGCGGATCGTTCGTGCCGCGCATCATCACCCGGGCGAAGGGGAGCTACGTCTACGACCAGGACGGAACCGCGATCCTCGACTTCACCTCCGGGCAGATGAGTTCCGTTCTCGGACACTCGCATCCCGATATCGTGAACACGGTCAGCACGGCGATCTCCACACTCGACCACCTGTACAGTGGAATGCTCAGCGTGCCCGTGGTCGAACTCGCCAAGGCGCTCTGCGCGACTCTGCCCGCGCCGCTGACCAGGATGCTGCTGTTGAGCACCGGCGCGGAGTCCAACGAGGCCGCCATCAAGATGGCGAAGCTCCACACCGGCAAATACGAGATCGTCTCCTTTGATCGGTCCTGGCACGGGATGACATCGGGTGCCGCCTCGGCGACGTTCAGCGCCGGGCGGCGTGGCTACGGCCCCCCGATGCCCGGCAACCTCACGCTGCCGACGCCGAATGCCTACCGGTCGCCGTTCCGTCACACCGACGGCAGCTATGACTGGCAGTCCGAACTCGACTACGGCTTTGCGGCCGTCGACGCGCAGTCCTCGGGGAGTCTGGCGGCGTGCCTGGTCGAACCGATTCTGTCCTCCGGCGGGATCATCGAGCCTCCGCCGGGCTACCTGAGTCGCCTGAAGGAACTCTGCGCGGAACGCGACATGCTGTTGATCGTCGACGAGGCCCAGACGGGTGTGGGGCGCACCGGTCAGATGTACGGGTTCGAACGGGAGGGGATCGTCCCGGACCTGCTCACTCTGTCGAAGACACTCGGCGCGGGACTTCCGGTAGCTGTGGTGCTGACCAGTGACGAGATCGAAAGCGTCTGTCATGAACGAGGTTTCCTCTTCTTCACCACGCACGTCTCGGACCCGCTGGCCGCTGCCGTCGCACTGACCGTTCTGACCGTCGTCGAACGGGACGGCCTGGTTGCCCGGGCAGAGGCCCTCGGCCGAACACTGGCGGCGCGCTTGGCGGGGATGCGTGATCGTTACGAACAGGTCGGCGACGTCCGTGGGCGCGGCCTGCTGCAGGGCATCGAACTGGTCTCGGACAAGGCGAGCAAGGCGCCGGCCGAGACTCTGGGAGCCGAAGTCACCGTCGCGTGCCTGGAACGCGGATTGCACATGAACATCGTCCAATTGCCCGGCATGGGCGGGATCTTCCGCATCGCGCCACCGTTGACGGTCACCGACGCCGAATTGGACACTGGCCTGGGCATCCTCGACGACGCACTGGCCGCCGTACTGGAACGGTGATTGACCAGGTCATCCGTGCACGCCCGCTGCGATATGCACAATGGACCAGGTGACCACCTCGGCTTCTGACGACCCGACACTTGCCGGCCTCTCGCTCGCGGAGAAGGCCTCGCTGACCAGCGGTGCCAACTTCTGGTGGACGAAACCGCTTGAGCAGATCGGGATTCCGTCGATGATGCTCACCGATGGCCCACACGGCCTGCGCAAGCAGCGCGAAGGTGGCGACCACCTCGGCCTCGGTGACAGCGTGCCCGCGACCTGCTTTCCGCCTGCGGTGGGTCTCGGCTCCTCGTGGGATGTCGAGCTCGTGACCCGGGTCGGCCGGGCACTCGGTGTCGAGGCGTCGATCGAGAGTGTCGGGGTGTTGCTCGGCCCAGGCATCAACATCAAACGGTCGCCGCTGTGCGGCCGCAACTTCGAGTACTTCTCCGAAGACCCGGTCATAGCAGGCCGGTTGGGCGCCGCGCTGATCAGCGGTATCCAGTCCCAGGGCGTCGGCGCCTCCCTCAAGCACTTCGCGGCCAACAACCAGGAGACCGATCGGTTGCGGGTCAGCGCCGATGTCGATCCCCGGCCGCTGCGCGAGATCTACCTGCGTGGCTTCGAATACGCCGTCGAGAACGCTCAGCCGTGGACCGTCATGTGCTCCTACAACCGCATCAACGGGGTGTACGCCTCCGAGGACCACTGGCTTCTCACCGAAGTACTGCGTGACCAGTGGGGCTTCGACGGCGTAGTGGTATCGGACTGGGGCGCGGTCAACGACCGTGTCGCCGCGATCGAAGCCGGCCTGGATCTCGAGATGCCGTCGTCCAACGGTGTCACCGACGCCCAGATCGTCGAGGCGGTGGAGAAGGGATCACTCGACGAGGGCATCGTCGACACCGCGGTGCACCGGATCCTGAGCCTCCTGCGCCGAGCGCTGGACGGAGCAGGGTCGGCTGGAGGACCCCTCGACGCCGACGCCCACCACGCCCTCGCCCGGGAGGCCGCCGGCCGATCGATCGTTCTGCTGAAGAACGACGGCATGCTTCCCCTGGCGAAGGATGCCGACGTCGCCGTCATCGGTGTCTTCGCCGCCGAACCCCGGTACCAGGGCGCTGGTTCGTCGCGGATCAACCCGACGCGACTGGACAACGCGCTCGACGAGATCCGGTCCCTGGCTGGCGGAAGTATCACGTACGCAGCGGGTTTCAGCACTGCCCAAGATGTCGGTGATGAAGAGTCGGTGCGCCTTCGTCAGGAGGCCGAGGAAGCGGCGTCGCGAGCAGACACCGCCGTGGTCTTCCTCGGCCTGCCCGCCGGTCTGGAGTCGGAGGGATACGACCGCGACGACATCGACCTGCCTGCGGGGCAGTTGGCCCTGCTCGATGCCGTGCTCGACGTGAACCCGAACACGATCGTGGTGCTGGCCAACGGTGGAGTCGTCGCACTGCCTTTCGCCGACAGGGCGCCGGCGATCCTCGAAGGCTGGTTGTTGGGGCAAGCGGGCGGCGGTGCGATCGCCGACGTGCTGTTCGGGGACGTCAACCCGTCGGGCAAGCTGACGGAAACCATCCCGTTGCGGTTGTCCGATACCCCGGCCCATCTCGACTTTCCGGGTGAGTTCTCCCGCGTCCGCTACGGGGAGGGCTTGTTCGTCGGCTACCGCTGGTATGACGCCCGCGATCTCGACGTCGCCTTCCCCTTCGGTCACGGCCTGTCCTACACGACGTTCGAATACGGAGCTGCCGCAGCGATTGTGAACACCGGCGGCGACCTCGATGTGCGAGTTGCGGTGACCAACACCGGGGACAGACCGGGGCGCGAGATCGTCCAGGTGTACGCAGCCTGCGCTGGAAGTCGGGTCCAGCGCCCACCGCGTGAACTGAAGGCCTTCGCCTCGGTGGCGCTCGATCCCGGTGAGAGCCGCGTCGTCGAGCTGACGGTGTGTCGGAAAGATCTGGCGTACTGGGATGTTCGTGTCGACTCCTGGATTGTCGAAGGCGGGACGTACACCATCGACACCGCAGCGTCGAGCAGGGACATCCGGTCGTCGGTCGACGTGGAGGTCACCGGCGACGACGTCGTCGTTCCGCTGACGCGTCAGTCGTCGATCGGCGATGTGCTGGCCCACCCGGTCGGCGGACCGATGCTGCAGGCCGCGATGGCCTCGATGATGGGCGACGCGTCAGGCGCAGCAGGTGCGATGGCCGAGGACACCGACCTCGCGCGGATGGTCGAATCGTTCCCGATCGGCAGGGTCGCCATGTTCGCTGCGGCCGGCGGCGTGGATCAGACCGCGATCGACGCACTGCTTGCCGCTGCCAACAACCCCTGAGCCTGCTACACCTGCGCAGGTAGCGGGCCTGTGAGGTTCGACGGCCGGCACCACAGTGTCACCGCCAACGTCAGCACGGCCGCTACCGCGAACGCCGCCTGGACGCTGACCAGGTCGGCGGTGCCGCCCAGCAGCGCTGCCGCGAGGGGGCGCGAGCCGAGAAACCCGACGAGCCACAGCGCCATGATCCGGCCCCGCAACTCTTCGGGCGCACGTTCCTGGACGACGGTGCTCAGACCTGTCATGGCCCAGCCGAAGCCCAGTCCCGCCAACCCGAACCCGGCCATCGCGACGACGGGTCCGGCCGCGACGGAGAGCACTCCACAGCCGGCGGCGAGCCCAGCGAGTCCGATGCTCGACACCCGTGCCGAGACCATCCGGCCCCGCATCAGCGCGAGTGCCACCATGCCGACCGCCGCGCCGATGCCGAAGACCGCCGACAGTGTGCCGACGAGTTTGGCTCCGCCGCCGAGTTCGTCGGCAACCGAGGGGGTCAACGTGATCGACGAATCGGACGCGAATCCTACGGTCGTCACCGCGAGCAGGGCCAGCAGCAGTGGGCGGTCCGACCAGACGTACTTCAGCGCGGCACGCACCCGGTAGTCCGCGCCGGACCGGCGCTTCGGAGGCGCCGGAAAACGCACCACGAGCAGGAACAGCGTGAACACCAGGTGCAGACCGGCGCTGACGGCGAAACCGGTCGCGTAGCCGAAGTGTGCGGCCAGGTAGGCGCCGGTGGCGGGGCCGACGATGCGCCCGATGGTCATCGGAATGCTGTTGAGTGCCATCGCCGTGGACAGCTCACCGTCACGGATCAGGTTGGGCACGATGGACTGCATCGCCGGTCCGCCCACGACGAAACCGAAGCCGACGAGGGCGGTTCCGAGGAGGATCGGTACGGCAGCCGACGACCCCTGCATTCCGGGCTGGAGAAACAGCCACGTCGCCACGAATCCTGAACCGGCGACGCACAACACCCTGCCGAGCAGGATCTGCCGCGCCGGGTTGCCGGTGTCGGCCCACTTGCCGCTGACAGGACTCAGGATCAGCTGCGGTGCGAACTGGACGACGCCCACCAGTCCGACCATCAGAGCCGAACGCGTCGCGTCGTACATCACGATCGCCGCGACGATGCCGTGCGTCCACACCGCGACGACGGAGAACATCTTGCCCCAGAAGAGAGCGCCGAACACCGGGTCGAACATCAATCCGAGTGCACTGCGGGCGCGCATCGGGACGGCTGTGGCCTCCGCGGTCATGCGTCGGCCCCATGCTCGAAGCGGTCGGCCAGTCGGTCCAACAGAGCCACCAGGGTGTCGACATCGGTGTCGGGCCAGTCGGCGATCGTCTCGGCGACCAGAGCGCGTCGCCTCTCCGTGACCGTCGCCAGCGCCTTGCGGCCCACGTCGGTCAACACCAGCGCGCACCGCCGCTGATCGTCAGGGGCGGAGGTTTTTGTCAGCAACCCGGCTGCGACGACGGCGGCGACGGTGCGACTGGCGGTCGAATGCTCGATGGCCATGAACTCGGCGACGTCGCGAATAGAGGCCCCGCTTTGGGTGCGTTGGCACTCCTCGACCGCACGCAGCACCCGCAGCGTCGACACGTTCGTCACCGAGTCGGCTCCGTCGAGCAGGCGACGACGCCAGGCCGGCCGCTGGCGCGCGAGGTGAATGCGTGTCAGAAGCTCGTCGAGGTGGTCGTAGCGGGACGGCGGCACTGTATATGCATAGCACATACATGTTTGTTGGAGCCTGGCCGGGGCGAGTCAGCATTCTGTCACCACCTGCCTGCGCATCAGTGTGATAAACACTGCGCTATGTCCGCGCTGAGCTCTGACGTTCACTCGGCGGCCTGACATGGACAGCGATGGCCTGCTGATTCCCGGCGAGACGTGCTGGCGTGTGGAGCGCGCCGACCAACTCGCCTGCATCGTCGACGGTGCCGATTACTTCTACCACGTGAAAGCTGCGCTGCTGCGCGCCCAGCGCAGGGTGCTCCTGATCGGGTGGGATTTCGACACCAGGACCACGTTCGAACGTGGCGGCAAGACGCTCCCCGGTCCGAATCAGCTGGGCACCTTCCTGCGCTGGCTGGTGCGCGTGCGGCCCAACCTGGATGTGTATCTTCTGAGGTCGAATCTGCGCCTGCTTCCGGCCTTCGAAGGGCTCTGGGGCGACTTCACGCCGGTGGCGCTGTTGAACTGGCTGACCCGCGAGCGGTTGCAGTTCGCCATCGACGGCGCGCATCCGACCGGTGCCGTCCATCACCAGAAGATCGTGGTCATCGACGATGTGATGGCGTTCTGTGGCGGCATCGACCTCACCCATGACCGCTGGGACACCCGGGAGCACCTGGAGAGCAACGCGTTTCGAGTGGAGGCCGGACGGGCCTACGGACCCCGGCATGAGGTCGCCGTCGCGGTGAGCGGTGCCGCCGCCCGCGCGTTCGGTGATCAGGCCCGCGAGCGGTGGCGGATGGCGACCGGCGAGTACGTGGCCCAAGTGGTCGTCGACCACGAGGTCTGGCCGTCGGATCTCGAGCCGATCATGCGCAACGTCGATGTCGGGATCATGCGCACCCTGCCGGAATTGGAGAAGCGCAGCGAGGTCCGCGAGGTGGAGGCGTTGAACCTCGCCGCGATAGCGGCCGCCCGCCACACCATTTATCTCGAGAACCAGTACCTGGCGTCCCGCACGCTCGCCGAAGCGCTGGCCAAACGGCTGCAGGAACCCGACGGTCCGGAGATCGTGGTCGTGATGCCCCGAAATTCGGAGAGCCGTCTCGAAGAACAGTCCATGGACAGCGCGAGATATCGCCTCCTGCAATTACTCTGGACCGCGGACACCCACCAGCGGTTCAGCGTGTACTGGCCGGTGACCGAAGGCGGCACCGCGATCTACGTCCACTCCAAGATCCTTGTGATCGATGATCGGCTGCTGCGCGTCGGTTCGTCGAACCTCAACAACCGGTCGCAGGGATTCGACAGCGAGTGTGATGTGGCCGTGGAAGCAGATCCGGACACCGCCGAATACGACCACGTCCGCGCGACGATCATCTCGGTGCGCAACCACCTGGTCAGTGAGCACCTCGGAGCTTCGGCCGAGGACTTCGAGTGCGCGATGCAGGAGCACGGTTCGTTCCTGCAGGCCGTGGAATCGCTTCGCGGAGAGGGGCGAACACTGCAGCGGTTCACCGAGGAGACCATTGCCGGTGAGGCCAGCCTGCTGGCCGAGAACGACCTGATGGATCCTGACCGCGTGCCGCGGTCGGTGAGCGACAGCGTTCAGCGCTGGCTCGAAGGGCTGAGCAAGAAGCCGCCGAGAATCTGAGCCTGCCGCGTGGGCATCGGATTCTCCGGGTACACCCCCCGGGACGAAGGAGCCAGCCATGGGAAAAGACACCGATCAACCCACTGAAGCGGCCGACGAACCGAAAGGTGGTCGGCCCGGACCGGCCGACCACGGTGATAGCGGCGGCATGGCAACACGGGAGAACGCGGAAACCGGAGGTGCGGATGAGTGAGCAGTCGGACGACGCACGTATCGAGAACGTCGCTCCCGGCGACATCATCTCCCTCGAACTTCCCGACCGCCGCGGCGGTGACTCGCGCGAGTACAAGGTCGTCCACAAGGATTCGGGCAACTCCGGGGCCAACCCGATGATCATCGTCACCCTCGAAGGGGACGACGGAGAGACCTTCGACGTCGAGTTGCCTGCCGACAGCGTCGTACACCGGACGCTGGAATCGAAATGGGAATCCGAACAGAGCCCCACGCCACACGACGGCGGGTGACCGCCCGGGGCGCTGCTCTATGGTCGAGCGGTGACCATCACCTACGACGACGCACTTCGCGACCGGATTCGGGCGAATCTCACAGGTCACGACCGGCGGGTGGTCAGCGATCCGACGAAGCGGCATGCGGCCGTCGCCGTTGTGCTCGTCGACTCCGAAGCCGGTGAGGACCGGGTCGACCCGGCGCCGGTGGACGACTGGATCGCCGGACGGCCGATGCCCGACGATCTCGACGGCCGGATGGTCGACGTGTCAGGTGGTGCTGCTTTCTTCCTGTGCCGCAGGGCTTCCCGGCTCACGTCCCACGCCGCACAGTGGGCCTTGCCCGGCGGCCGCCTGGACCCCGGCGAAACCGTGGTCGAGGCCGCACTGCGGGAACTCGACGAGGAACTCGGTGTCAGACTTTCCGAGACCACCGTGCTGGGTCTCCTCGACGACTACCCGACGCGGTCCGGCTACGTCATCACCCCCGTCGTGGTCTGGGGAGGTGGCCGCCTCGACCCGAAACCGGCACCTGATGAAGTGGTGGCGGTCTACCGGGTAGGGATGCACCAGTTGCTGCGCGAAGACTCGCCGCGGTTCATCAGCATCCCCGAAAGTTCCCGCCCCGTAGTGCAGGTACCGCTGGGCAATGACCTCATCCACGCGCCGACGGGTGCGGTCCTGCTTCAGCTGCGTTGGCTGGGCCTGGAAGGCAGACATGACTCGGTCGATGGTCTCGAGCAGCCCGTGTTCGCCTGGCGCTAGACAAGTTCCCGGTGCGGAACTCATCGGTCGGAGACAATGGCCGGGTGGACAGCGGATCACACGAAGGCCATTCACCCGGTGACCATCCCGACGGTGGGCACGGCAACGTCGACGCCATGGCGGTCAGCGCAACGCTGCACTGTCTGACCGGGTGCGCGATCGGCGAGATCCTCGGTCTGATGATCGGAACGGCGCTCGGGTTCTCCACCATCGCGACCATCGCGCTCGCCGTGGGTCTGGCGTTCTTCTTCGGCTACACCCTGTCGACGCTCCCTCTGCTGAAGGCGGGGATGGCGCTGGGGAGCGCGCTGACTGTGGTGTTGGCGGCCGACACGCTGTCCATCGCCACGATGGAGATCGTGGACAACGCCGTCATGGCCCTCATCCCCGGCGCGATGGACGCCGGCCTGGTCAATCCGGTGTTCTGGCTGGCGATGATGCTTGCGTTGACAGTCGCCTTCTTCGCGGCGTACCCCGTGAACCGGTACCTGCTGCGACGGGGCAAGGGGCATGCGCTGACCCACCAGTACCACGGAGCAACCGGCACGGTCACCGGTCCGCGACGGTTCATCCCGTCCCTGAGCACGGGTGCGCTGATCGCCGTGATCGTCGCGTTCATGCTCGGCGGACTCGTGGTGTCCGTCGCCGCCGGACTCTGATCCCAGGTTTGGCGGCCGCCCCGAGGGGCACCATCTGGCGATGCAGTCCCAAGCCAACGGCGTGCAGCGCCAGTTGCAGAGTTCGCTGCCCGCCGGCCGTTCGTCCGGGCTACGGCCCGTCGCGGTAGCCGGCGCCTTCGTCGCCGGTCTGGTGACCGCCGGCCTGGCCGGACGTAAACGGAAGCCCGCCACGCCGTCACGCAGGCCGTCGCCCGCGCCGGCCAGTTCTGTGTGCCCGGAGCCGGACGACAGCCGAAAGCCCGCATCCCCGACGGATCTGACCCGGCCGTCCCTGCGGTATGTGCTGCGCCAGACGGTCGGCGAGTTCAGCCGAGACCAGTGCATGGACCTCGCCGCGGCGCTGACCTACTACGCGGTGCTGTCCCTGTTCCCCGCGCTGTTGGTGGTCATGTCGCTGCTCGGGGTCTTCGGCCAGGGCGAACGCACGTCGCAGGCGATCCTGCAGATCGTCTCGGAAATCAGCCCAGGAGCGGCGGCGGACACCTTACGGCAGCCGATCGAACAGCTGGTCAACGCCCCCGCGGCCGGTGTCGCGCTGCTGACGGGCATCCTGGGCGCGTTATGGGCCGCCTCCGGGTACATCGGCGCGTTCGGCCGGGCGATGAACCGGATCTACGAGGTCGAGGAAGGGCGGGTCTTCTGGAAGCTGCGCCCCCAGCAGCTGCTGCTCACCATGGGAGCCCTGGTCATCGTCGCCGCCGTGGCTTTCATGCTGGCGATCAGCGGGCCTGTCGCCGAAGCGATCGGCGGCTACCTCGGGATGGGCACCACGGTGCTGACCATATGGCAGGTCGCCCGCTGGCCGGTCCTGCTGATTCTTGTGGTGGTGGGCGTGGCAGTGCTGTATCACGCGGCCCCCAATGTGCGGCAGCCCAGATTCCGCTGGATCAGCGTCGGCGCCGCGATCGCCATCCTGGTGTGGGTGACCGCCTCGCTGTTGTTCGGCGTGTACGTGGCCAACTTCGGCAGTTACGACAGGACATTCGGCGCGCTGGCCGGCGTGATCGTTTTCCTGTTGTGGCTGTGGATCACCAACGTGGCCTTACTGTTCGGCGCAGAGCTCAACGCGGAGACGGAGCGGGGACGCCAACTACAAGCCGGGATCGCTGCCGAGGAGGACCTGAAGCTGCCGCTGCGTGACACCAGCGTCATCGACAAGAACGACGCCAAGGAGGTGCTGACAATGCGGCGCGGCCGGATGCTGCGGAGGTCCCGCGGACGCCGCGGCCAGTAGGAATCCGGCTGCTCAGCAGGCGTTCCCAGGCTCAGTCGTCAAGCGGGAGACTCTTGGGTGATCGCCTGATAACTGCGCGCGCTGGCGCGGTTGACGGCGGCCCGTGCCAGGCCGAAGATCAGACTCTGCAAGGCCGCCGCGAACAGCACCTTGGCCGTCGACTGACTGAGATCGTCGGGCTCGGGTGGGGGTTGATCGCCGTCACCCACACGCTTCCAGATCTGACTGAACAGCTTGCTGGCGAGGAGACCACCGGCAATGCTGACCGCCATCGACAGCGGGGTATAGAACATCTTGCGGGACGAGCTCATCTTTCCTGCTTCCTGACGGGTACGGCTAGGCATACCCGCAAGCGGCGATGTGTAACTGCGCATCCGGCGGGTAAAACCCTGTTTCGCGCTGCTGATCGCGGGGCACGACACGAGTAACCGGCAGAGTCAGGGAGGTCGACCGGTGAGCAACCAATCACCATCCACGAAAGAGGCCTCGACGCCTCAATTACTGGGCCAACTTTCAGAGCAGACTTCGCGCCTGGTACGCGATGAGTTGAGGTTGGCTCAGAAGGAGTTTCAGGAATCTGTCCGCCACGCTGGACTCGGTGCAGGTCTGATCAGCGCTGCCGGCCTTCTCGCACTGCTCGGCCTCATGACAGTGATCGCGGCCGCCGTCGCGGGACTGTCGCTGATCCTGCCGGTGTGGGCTGCCGCGCTCATCGTTGCCGCGGTGCTTTTCATCTGTGCCGGGGTGGCCGCGCTGATCAGCCGCAAGCAGGTCCAGCAGGTGCCGCCGCCCGCGGCCGAGTCGGTCGACAGCGTCAAGCTCGACCTCGAGCAGATCAAGGAGGCACGACATGGCCGACGCTGACAGACTCCCGCCAGAGCCGGGACCGGACGCTGGGATCGATGACCTGAAGTCCGACATCGAGGCCACCCGGGTTCAACTGAGCGAAACAGTGGGCGCGTTGTCGGACAAGCTCGATGTCAAGGGCCGTGCCCAGGAAAAGGCCGGCGAGACCAGAGATGCTCTGGCCCAGCGCGCGCAGGAGGCGAGCGCGACCGTCAGGTCCAATCCAGCCGTACCGGCTGGAATAGTCGTGGCAGCACTGGCCGTCATCGGCCTGCTGTGGTGGCGGCGGCGTCGGTAGCCGACGCTGGTCGTCACTTCAGGCACTTCCCGGCATCGACGAGCTCGGCACGCATGTTGCGCTCCATCATCCGCAGCGCCGCCTCGCCGAGCTCGGAGTCGATGTGCGCGACGGCGTCGCGGGGAACGATCACTTCGAAGTGCCGGATATAGGCGTCGAGGGCGCTGTAGAGGATGCACTGCTCGGTGACCTGTCCGGTCAGGATCACCCGGTGGCAGCTCAGCCGCCCCAGCAGGTAGTCCAACGGCGATGCGTAGAACGCGCTGTGACGCACTTTGGACACAAAGCGAAAGTCCGCGCCGGGGGCCACCGGTTCGACCAGATCGGGACGGGCTCCGTTCAGAGCGCTCTGTACGAGATCGCTCGGCTGAGCCGTGAAGTCACCGTAGTTGTCGTTGACGTAGATGAGATCCACGTCGTCGCGTTTCCGCGCCCGGGTGACGAGATCGCTGAGCGGATCCATGATTTCGGAAACATGCGGTATCAGCAGCTCAGCATCCGGGTGCCGGTAGGTGTTCATCATGTCGATGACCAGAACAGCAGTGTCGGCCATACCAGAACGGTACCCATGCGGACCGGTGTTTACCCGCCACGGCGGCGGGTAAGAAAGCACGCACTGCCGCGCTGATCTCCGGCGCGGCATTGCTGGAAGGAGCACCGATGAAAGCAGTTACGTGGCACGGCAGGCGCGATGTGCGGGTGGACACGGTGCCGGACC
This sequence comes from Mycobacterium sp., assembly GCF_049683935.1. GTDB lineage: Bacteria > Actinomycetota > Actinomycetes > Mycobacteriales > Mycobacteriaceae > Mycobacterium. The sequence goes on from NZ_JBAUJR010000054.1 coordinate 14,242, forward strand.
CAAAGGTCGAAAAACCCACTGACGCAATCATCGAGGTCACGTCGACCAACATCTGCGGATCGGACCTGCACCTCTACGAAGTGCTGGGTCCCTTCATGAACGAAGGCGACATCCTCGGCCATGAGCCGATGGGTATCGTGCGCGAAGTGGGCAGCGAGGTCGGCGACCTCTCCGTCGGCGACCGGGTGGTGATCCCGTTCCAAATCTCTTGTGGCAGTTGTTACATGTGCGACCACAAGCTGTACACGCAGTGTGAGACCACCCAGGTGCGGGACCAGGGCATGGGGGCCGCGCTGTTCGGTTTCTCCGAGCTGTACGGGTCGGTGCCCGGCGGTCAGGCCGAATTGCTGCGAGTACCGCAGGCCCAGTTCACCCACATCAAAGTGCCTGAGGGACCGTCGGATTCGCGGTTCGTCTATCTGTCCGACGTGCTGCCAACCGCGTGGCAGTCAGTGGTGTACGCCGACATCCCGCAGGGCGGCACCGTGACAGTTCTCGGGCTGGGTCCGATCGGGGACATGGCGGCGCGCATCGCGGCTCACCAGGGGTTTGACGTGATCGCCGTCGACAATGTGCCGGAGCGTCTCGCCCGCGCGAGTGCTCGCGGGATCCGGACGGTGAACTTCGACGAGGTCGCCTCCACCGTCGGTGATGCGATTCGCGACATGACCGGCGGCCGGGGCACCGATTCGGTGATCGACGCCGTCGGAATGGAGGCGCACGGCTCACCCGTTGCCCGGGTCGCGCAGCGGGTCACCGGTCTACTGCCCGACGCGGTGGGCAAGAAGATGATGCAGACGGCCGGCCTGGATTGCCTGGACGCGCTGTACTCGGCGATCGACATCGTCCGCAGGGGTGGCACCATCTCCCTGATCGGTGTGTACGGGGGAACGGCCGACCCGATGCCGATGCTGACGCTGTTCGACAAGCAGGTGACCCTGCGGATGGGACAGGCCAACGTGAAACGGTGGGTCGACGACATCATGCCGCTGCTGACCGATGAGGATCCGTTGGGCGTGGACACGTTCGCCACTCACACGCTGTCCCTCGACGAAGCGCCGCACGCCTACGAGATCTTCCAGAAGAAACAGGACAGCGCGGTGAAGGTGATCCTCAAGCCCTGAGTGCCGGGCTCACTGGCCCAGATCGCGAGTGGTGTCCCCGGTGCTGCGGAACAACACCCGCGCCGCAATCGCCACCGCATGGTCGGCGAACCTCTCGTAGAACCTGCCCAACAGCACCAAGTCGATCGCGGCGGGCACACCGTGTGTCCACTGCGGCGACATCACCGCGACGAAGAGTTTGCGGTGCATGTCGTTCATGGCCTCGTCGTCGTCTCGTATCCGGCTGGCGCGCACCGGATCTCCGTCGATGATGACCGACGCTGCATCCTCGGCCAGGTCGACGGCGAGGCTGCCCATCTCCGAGAACTGCCCAACGACGTCGTTCGGCAGGACGGGGTCGGGGTGGCGGCGCCGAACGATGCGGGCGATGTGTGCGGCGAGTCCGCCCATCCGGTCGGCATCGGAGGCGATGTGCACGGCCGCGACCACAGCGCGCAGGTCGCTGGCCACCGGCGCCTGCCGGGCCAACAGCGCTAGTGCCGAACGGTCCACATCGCGCCGCAGACGGGCCAGCACCTCGAGCTCGGTCAATACCTGTTCGGCGGCTTCGAGATCCACTGTCAGTAGGCCGAGGGTGGCGCGTTGCACGGCGTCACCGGCCAGTTCACACATCCGGGCCAGGTCGGCGTTGAGCGTATCCAGCTGTTGGTGGAATTCGGTACGCACGCGTCTCCTTTCCCCGCAGCCGAGCATGTACCCACCCGCCGGCTTTGTATGCATTGACCGCGTTTCGGCTCAGCCCGGTCGGGAATTCTGAGCGCACCAAGGTTATGGGGACCAGGAGGTGACACTATGCCGAATTCGTCGATCAAGAACGAAAAGATGTACGAGGATCTGCGCGAACAGGGCAATTCCAAGGAAAAGGCGGCGCGAATCTCCAACGCGGCCGCCGCCCGAGGCGCTTCGGATGTGGGCGAAAAGGGCGGAAAGTCGGGAAGCTACGACGACTGGACGGTCTCGGACCTGAAAAACAGGGCGAAGGAACTCGGGATCACCGGCTACTCGGATCTCAGGAAGAGCGAGCTCATCGACGAACTGCGCAACCACTGAACGGCTGTCACGTCATCGCCACCGGTGCAGGCTTGCCGGAGGTGATGAGGCGCTCGCCGAGGTCGTAGTCGTCGTCGGCGTTGCAGGTGAGTACCGCGACAGCGGCGCCGTCAGATTCGTACCAGACGGTGAATCCATCGTCATGCTCGATCAGGCGGCTGCGGTCGTATCCGTCGCCCCAGGCGTGGTACTTCAGGGTCGCACCACCGATCGTGGTCCAGAATCCCGGAACGCCGGACCAGTCCACCTGTGCGCCCGCCGCCCGTGCGCCGGCGACCTCTCCCTGGTCGGCGGCGTCCTGCCAGTGTTCGACGACGATCGGGCGCCCCGCCGTGGCGTTGGAGGCCAGTGCGACATCTCCGCACGCATACACACCCGGCGCACTGGTCACCATGCCGGCGTCGACCACGATGCGGGAGTCTTCGGTCTGCAATCCCGCGGCCTCGGCCACCTCGCTGTTGGGCCGGACCCCGGTCGCTGCGACGATGAGGTCCGCTGGCAGCGTGACGCCGTTGTCCAGCACCACGGCGCCGGGACGGATTTCCTGGACGCCGACACCACCGGTGTAACGCGCCCCGGCCTCTTCGATCAGCGAGACGAGCTTCTCGCCTGCGGCGGCACCGAGTCTCTTCTCCTGGGGCACATCCTCGGGTGCCACCATGGTGACCGAAAGGCCCTTGAGGGCAAGGGAAGCCGCTGCTTCGCAGCCGATGAACCCGGCTCCGATGACGATGGCCGACTCGGCCCGCTCTGCGGTCGTGCGAAGCCGACGTGCATCGCCGAGTGATCTCAGCTGCAGGGCCAGCTCACCCCCTGGAACGGGCATCCGGGTCGGGTCGGCGCCGGATGCCAGGACGAGTTGCGCGTACTCGTACCGACGGCCTGCCGCAGTCACGGTGCGTGCCGCCATGTCGATCTCGTCCACCGGCGCATTGGTCGTCAGTTCCAGATTTCGCTCGGTGAACCACGACGACGGATGCATGCTCACGTCGTCGGTCTCGCCGCGCAGGAACTCCTTGCTCAGGGGCGGTCTCTCGTACGGCTGATCGCCGTCTGCGGTGATGATCCGCACGCGAACATCGGCCCGCAGCTTCCTGAAGGCCGCAGCGGCAGCGACTCCGGCGGGGCCGCTGCCGATCACGATCAAGCCAGGTTCGGTCATCATCGCGGCATACCCGGTGTCGCCGTGCCGACACACCTGCGGTCACCGGGTGATCTGCAGACGGTCGGCCAACACGAGGAAAGCGACCGCGAAGTCGTTGTCGGCCGTCGCTGCGCGCAACTGACCCCAGTCGACGCGCTCACGCACCGCCCGCACCACGGGCAGCAAGCCTGCGAAATCGCAGTGATGCTCACCGAGCGCCCGCAGCTTCTGGATCAAGACGGCAGTCGGGGTCAACACGGGAATCCTGATGGCCAGCACATCGTGCTCTTCTGCGCCGTCGAGCAGCGACTCATCTACCGGAACTCCGTTGACCTGGTGCAACACGTCGACGACCACGTCGTCGACGCAGGCCTTGAAAAGCCAGTCCTCAGGGGTGCGCTCGATCACGAACCCGGCCTTGGCCAGTGTCGTCGCCGCGGTTTCGGTGTCGGTGTCGGCCACGACGAAGTCCACATCGTGAACCGGTTCGGGTCCTCCGTAGACCCAGAGCGCGTAGCTGCCGGCCAGCGCAAACTGTGGGCCGTGCCCCTTCAGGGCCGATGCCGCGGTCTTCAGTGCACTGCGCAGTTGCTCATCACGCGAAAGCATTGTTGCGCTCCTTGCTATCGGCGGCGCCGCTGTCGGGTAACTGATACCCGTGCGTATCGCGACGTTCAACATCCTGCATGGCCGCACGGTGCGCGACGGCGTCGTGGATCCCGACCGGTTGTGGTCCTTCGTGCGCGACCTCGATGTCGATGTGCTCGCGCTGCAGGAGGTCGATCTCGAGCAGGACAGGTCGGGCCGGACCGATTTGACCGCCATCGCCGCCGACGCGATGGGCGCGGTCGCTCACCGCTTCGTCGCAGCCATCTCCGGCACACCGGGTGCCACGTGGATGGCCGCCACCGGCGGGGAACAGCCCGGCACGTCGGCGTACGGAATCGCCTTGTTGGCCCGATTTCCTGCGGCAAGCTGGCAAGTCGTCCGGCTGCCGCGAATCCCGACGCGTTTTCCCATGTACCTGCCTGAGCCGAACCGCGTGATCGTTGTCGACGAGGAGCCCAGGGCGGCGGTGATCGCCCAGCTGGACACCCCGGTGGGTCCGCTGTCGGTCGCCAACACCCATCTGTCCTTCGTACCCGGCTGGAATCGCCATCAACTCCGCCACCTGGTCCGGGATCTACGCGGTCTGCCCGGGCCGCGTCTGCTGATGGGTGATCTCAACATCAGCCCGCGCGCAGCGGCGCGCTGGTCGCGGATGCGTGCGCTGGCGAGCGCTCCGACATTTCCGGCCGAGGCGCCAACGCGGCAACTCGACCACATTCTCACCGACCACCCGGATCTGCAGGGACACCAATGTGTCGCTCCCGCGGCGCCGATTTCCGATCATCGGCCGTTGGCGGTCGAGATCGACGTCCGGTAGCTGTCAACCATCGGGCAGTACCCGCAGGGAGGGGCCCCAACTCTTTGCGCCGTTTGGCCAGCGAAGCTCGGGGTACTGATCGATTGGCGCCCTAACCGTTGTGCGTCGGCTGAACAGAGGAGTTTTCATGGCAGGACGACGAATTGTCCGCGGCGGGGTCGCCGCGGCGCTCGGTGCATGGGCAACGCTCGTCGGGGTGGTTGCGCCGTCAGCGGCAGCGCAGGCACCGTGCCCCGACGTCGAGGTGATCTTTGCCAGAGGCACCGGGGAGGCCCCGGGTGTCGGCGGCGTCGGCCAGGGCTTCGTCGACGCGGTGCGCGCGCAGGCCGGACCGAGGACCGTAGGCGTCTATCCCGTGAACTACCCGGCCGGAAGCAACTTCGACCAGCGCGAGATCTTCGCCTCGACCGTCATCGACGGCGTCCGCGACGCGGGCAACCGAATTCAGTCCATGGCGGCCGACTGTCCGGATACCCGGCTGATTCTGGGAGGGTTCTCCCAGGGTGCCGTGGTCTCCGGGTTCGCGACGTCGGATGTGGTTCCGAGCAGTGTGCCCGCCGACGTGGCGCCGCGGCCACTGCCGCCCGAGGTGGCCGACAACGTCGCCGCTGTCGTGCTCTTCGGGACTCCGTCGGGTGAGTTCCTGAGCAGGTACGGCGCCCCGGCCATCACGATCGGCCCGTTGTACGCCGACAAGACGTTGGAGCTTTGCACTCCCGGCGACACGATCTGCTCGGGTGCGCCCGATGGCGGACCGACCTTCGCGCACGCGCTGTACGCGGTGAACGGAAGCGTCAACGAGGGCGCCGCCTACGCCGTCGGGCGGCTTTAGGAGGTACGGACAGATCACAGTTGGATAGTGCCCTAACTAGTCGGGTACCATCCAACTTGTGTCTACGCAGGTCACCTCCGATATCGATCCGCTCGCCCTCAAGCGACAAGTGTGTTTTGCGCTGGCGGTCACCAATCGCGCGGTGCTGGCGGTCTACCGTCCGCTGCTCGAGCCGCTGGGCCTGACGCACCCGCAGTATCTGGTGATGCTTGCGCTGTGGGACAACCAGCGCGCTTCTCCGGGTCGACGGTCGCCGCTGTCGGTCAAACGGATTGCCACAGCGCTGCAGCTGGACTCGGCCACGCTCTCACCCATGCTGAAGCGCCTCGAGGTGCTCGGGCTGATCAGCAGGACCCGTAGCGCCGCCGACGAGCGATCGACCGATGTCGAGCTGACCGAAGAGGGCGCGGCGCTGCGAGAACGCGCGCTGGCAGTACCCGGTGCCGTCGTGGCACGTCTCGGTGTCGACCTCGGCGAACTCGAGGAGTTGCATCGGGTGTTGACCAGAATCAACTCCGCCGCGCTCGCGGCCGGCGCTCTGTAGATACTTGAAGACGAAGAACGACAGGGAGCAACCATGGCCACGGACAGACCGTCATTTCTGCAGTACATCGGCTACTCATACGGTCGTCGCCTGCCGTCCTCGATGCGGACCTGGGTGGCCGAGGATCTCGCCGCGCAGGGGGCGGTTCGGCGGCACATGATCAGGATGGCGATCCCGCCGTTCTTCCTGCTCGCTCCGCTGTGGCTGCTGCCGGCGTCGTTGTACGTGCATCTGGAGATGACGGTGCCGATCTACACCTGGAGCCTGCTGATGGCCCTGGCGCTCAACAAGGTGTGGCGCCGCCACCGGCTTGCGCAACACGGCCTCGACCCGAACCTGGTCGACGTGATCAATCGCAAGAAGAAGGCGCACATCGACGAGGACTATGTCCGGCGGTTCGGCCCGCGCCCGCAATCGGCCGAGTGGCAGGCGAACAGCAACCCGTTCCTCTGAGCGTCATCGTCTGGCCGCCTTGAGGTCTGCATCGCTAGCCGCCGTCGTAGCGCACGCGGGCGAACTCGCGATCGGAAAGCGGCGCAACCTCCTCGGTCTGATCAAAGGCGCGACCGCGGCGCTCCGCTTCCGGGTTGCCGGTGAACAGACCTGAGTCGGCCTGCCGGTGCGTGCGCATCGCGCCGCCGCCGGTGATGCTCGCGTCACGTCCGCTCTGGTGCTCGAGCCGACGGCGTGGCAGCGCGCCCGGATTCGCCCGCTGCAGCCACGCCACCATGCCTTCGCGCACATCGCACCGGAGATCGAACAGAGCCCCGGCATTGGACGCGCTGACCAGCATCCGAACCCGCACGTAACCATCGACCGCGTCGGTCACCTGCAGGACGCCGACACGGCCGTCCCACAGCGGGTTGGCGTGCAGCAGCCGGTCCAGCTCGGCCCTCATCTCGTCGAAGGGCACGGTGAAGTCCACGTCGAGTTCCGCGGTGCCGAGCAGTTCGGTGGCGTTGCGCGTCCAGTTCTGGAAGGGGGTGGTCGTGAAATAGGTGCACGGCAACACCAGGCGGCGTTCGTCCCACAGGTGCACGACCACGTAGGTCAACGTGATCTCCTCGATGCGGCCCCACTCGTCCTCCAGAACCACGACGTCGCCCACCCGGATGGCGTCGGAGAAGGCGATCTGGATCCCGGCGAAGGCGGCGCCGAGCGAGGTCTGAGCCGCCAGCCCTGCGACCACCGAGAGCACGCCCGCCGAGGCGAACAACGTCTTTCCGATGTCGCTGAACGACGGGAACGTCATCAGCGCCGCCGCCCCGCCGAGCACCACGACGATGGCGATGACCAACCGGCGGAGCACCGTGACCTGAGTGCGGATCTTCCGACGGTGCCGGTCGGCGTCGGTCAGTCCGGCGTCGCCGCCGGCGAAGCGCGCGATCACCCGTCGCTCAGCCACCGACGCCAGACTGGCCAACAGCCAGGTGATCGTCGCGATCAGCACGAGGATCAGGGCGTGATCGAGGAAGGCACGCCACCCGGAATCGGGTTCGGAGACCCGTCGAAGCACTGCGGAGGCTGCGATGACCATCAGCGTCGCCCGCACCGGGCGCCGGGTCAGCTGTGCGACGTCGTGCAGTACGGCACTGCGCCGACCGAGCCGCTGGACGGTCCACGACAACCCCAGCCCGATCGCGTAGGCGATCGCCAGAGCCCCGACGATCCATGCCGCGCTGACGACGGGGTGGCCGGTGGGGTCGAACATGTCGGGCATCACAGCAGTGCTCCTGGAAAGGGATGGATCGCGGGCGATCAGAGAGTTGGGCGCCGACGAGCGACATCGGTCGCGACACAGGAAAGCGTTCCCGGTGCGCCGTGCGGGCCAAACGCCCCGAGCAGCAGATGGCGGCATTGAGAGTGAACTCACAAACGGCGGTAGTGGGCGCCGTCAGTAATCTTGACGCCATGACCAATGCCGGAACGCCGATCGACGGGTTGCTGGCGCGCGCGGGAGGCGTCCGCGGACTGGTCTACACCGCGTTGCCGGTCACCACCTTCGCTGTGGTGTCGCCGGCGGCCGGGCTGATCCCGGCGATCGTGGCGGCGTTGTCGGCTGCTGCCGCCGTGCTGGCATGGCAGGTTCTGCGGCGGGAATCCACCCGGCCGGCGGTGCTCGGCTTCGCCGGTGTGGGTGTGTGTGCGGCCTTCGCCTATGTCACCGGGCAGGCCAAGGACTTCTATCTGCCCGGCATCTGGATGTACCTGGTGATGGCGATCGTGTTCACCACCTCGGTGCTGATCCGCCGACCGCTGGTCGGCGTGGTATGGGCGAAGGTCACCGGCCGCGACGACACGTGGCGACGGGTGCCGCGGGTGCGATTGGCCTTCGACATCGTCACGATCACGATGGCACTGGTGTCCTGGACTCGCTTCCTGGTGCAGTACTACCTGTACGACACCGACCAGGAGGGACTGCTGGCGGCCGCCCGGATCGCGATGGGGTGGCCGGTGTTCGCGGTGACGTCGTCGCTGATCTATCTCGCCATCCGCCGGGCCGTGCGCGCCCTGCCGCACGCTGCCGCCGCCTGACCGGGCGCTCGCAACGGGTTTGGGCCAAGCCGGAGCGGGCATCTTGGAGAAGCGACGCCGGACCGGTGTCGGCATTCTTCGAGGAGAGCCCACGTGACCACCGCTTACACAGATTTTGATGCACCTGATGTGCCGGTGGGGATCTATCCCCCGCAACAGGATTCACACCTGCTGATCGACGCGATCGTCGAAGCAGGGTTGTCATCGGGAGCCCGAGTCGCGGATCTCTGTACCGGAAGCGGCGTGGTGGCGATCGCCGCGGCTGCGGCCGGTGCGGCGGAGGTCACCGCGTTCGACATCTGCCCGAACGCCGTGCGGTACGCCCGCGCCAGTGCGTCGGCCGCCGGTGTCAGCGTGCAGGTGCATCGCGGGTCGTGGGCGCGCGCAGAGGAATTCGGGCCGTACGACCTGGTCGTATCGAACCCCCCTTACGT
>NZ_JBAUJR010000055.1:0-17733 GCF_049683935.1 Mycobacterium sp.
CGTCACCGCTGCGCGCCCCACCGCCGCGCCGGCCAGTTCTCCGAAGACCACCGCGCCGTCGACGACGGCGGTGAACACCTCGTCAGGTACGTCGCGAGAGTTGACCGCCCGCCAGCGCCGGTCGGGACAGGCGCTCAGAGCCAAGTCGGGCACCGCGGCGGCCCGGCTGAGATCACCTGCCATGACCAGGGTTTCGGCCTCCACCGGCACATCGTCGGGAACCCTGAACAACCGGTCCGCCGCCGAGATCAGGGCCGGCAGCCCCCGCGAGGCGTACCAGTCCGCGGCGGCGACGAGCTCGGCGTGCGAGGTGAACCGCAGCGGCACTGCGGAGTTGGCTCGGCGGGTGCTGCCCATCCCGGCGCGCATCAGCCAGCCGTCGAGCCACTGCTGTTCGGTGCCGGGCCATCCGAGCGCGGCGGCGTGTTCGAGGTTGCGGATCTCACCGGTACGCACCGGCATCTCGGGCACCACCCGGACCGCCAGCACATCCTCGGGCACCACGTCCACGACATCGCCGTGCCTGGTTCGCACCCGCACGATCGGGGAGACCTCCACCAGATGGCCGACCACATCGGTGTGAGGGGGCGTCGATCCCGTCGGCAGGCGATACCGCAGGCTGACACGCGTGCCGGCAGCCGGCAGGTCCGTCATCGCTCAGTGGCCGAACGGATCGGGATCCTCGCCCGGCATCCACGACAACCCGGGAACGCCCCAGCCCTGGGACTTCACCGCGCGTTTGGCGCTGCGGGCATTGCGCCCGACCAGTCGGTCGAGGTACAGGAAGCCGTCCAGGTGGCCGGTCTCGTGCTGAAGCATCCGGGCGAACAGATCCGTGCCCTCCAGCGTGATCTGCGTGCCGTCCGCGTCCAGTCCCGTCACGCGGGCCCATGACGCACGCCCCGTCGGGAAGGATTCCCCCGGCACCGACAGACAGCCCTCGTCGTCGTCCTCGGGGTCGGGCATCGTCTCGGGCACCTCGGTGGTCTCCAGCACCGGGTTGACGATCACGCCGCGCCGGCGGGTCGTCTTGCCGCGGGCGTCGGCGCAGTCGTAGACGAAGACCCGCTTGGCCACCCCGATCTGGTTGGCGGCGAGCCCGACCCCGTTCGCGGCGTCCATCGTGTCGAACAGATCCTGGATCAGATCCGACAGATCGGCGGGCAGGGAGCCGTCGTCGCCGACGGGCACCGGTTCGGTCGCGGTGTGCAGGACGGGATCTCCCACGATGCGGATGGGTACAACGGCCATGCACGAGAGCTTAAGGGGCGAGCTTGGTGAGCCGACTCGCGGCGATTGGTGACCCCCGCGGTGACCAAGCCGTGATTGAATACGTGCCGAACCACAGCGATGTCATTTTCGAGTGTCGGAAGGGTCCCAAAGCGATATGGACGGCGCCATCGCGCGGACTGAGCATTCCGGGGACGATTCTGCCCCCGCCGACGGATTGACCCGCCGCGAGCACGACATCCTGGCCTTCGAACGGCAGTGGTGGAAGTACGCAGGGTCCAAGGAAGACGCCATCAAGGAGCTGTTCTCGATGTCGGCGACACGGTACTACCAGGTGCTCAACGCGCTGGTCGACCGTCCCGAAGCGTTGGCGGCAGACCCGATGCTGGTGAAGCGACTGCGACGGTTGCGCGCGAGTCGGCAGAAGGCCAGAGCGGCCCGCCGCCTCGGTTTTGATGTCACCTGAGGTGAGCCGAGCTTTTCCTCCTCCGCTCGACCTGCCGATACAGTAGGCGCCAATGAATCAGCGAGAGTCCTCGGGCTTGCCCCTCCGCGCCATGGTGATGGTGCTGTTGTTCCTCGGCGTGGTGTTCCTGCTGGTCGCCCTCCAGGCGATGGGCGGCGGCTCCGACGACGCTGATTCGTCCATCGCCACGACGACCACCACGACGACCACGACGACGGAACCGCCCGCCGAACCGGCGCGGGCCGACGTGCGGGTGTTCAACATCTCCGAGACCCCCGGCGCCGCGGAGGCCACCGCCGACCGGCTCAGGGAAGACGGCTGGAACGTCACCGAGACCGGAAATCTGACGCTGCCCGAGACGACCGTCACCACGGTGTACTTCAGCGACGAGCCTGGCGAGCAGCAGGCCGCCGAGGATGTCGGTCGATTGCTCGAGGCTCCGGTGGCTCCCCGTGTCCCGGAACTCATTGAGCAACCGCCGGGCGTGGTCGTGGCGGTCACCGGTTAGGCTCTTGGGCATGCTCAGGACCGTTGCCGTCGCCACCTTCCTCGCAGTGCCCGCGCTCGCGTTGACCGCCTGCAGTCCCAACGAACCCGTCGCCACATCGCCGGGCACGACGCCGTCGATCTGGACCGGTTCGCCATCGCCGTCGGCCTCACCGGGTGAAGAGGGTGCCGGGGCGACGGAAGAGTCCGGCGGGCAGATCCTGACCGCGGACCTGAACCTCGCCGACGGCACCACGGTCGCCAACGCCGAGATCGCGTTCGCAGACGGCTACGCCACCGTCACGGTTCAGACGACGGTCGCCGGCGAACTCACCCCCGGTTTCCACGGTCTGCACATCCACTCGGTCGGCCGGTGTGAGGCCGACTCCGTCGCACCGACCGGTGGCGCGCCGGCGGACTTCGCCTCCGCCGGTGGGCACTTCCAGGTGACGGGCAACAGCGGACATCCCGCCAGTGGCGACCTGACCTCGCTGCAGGTGCGCGAAGACGGTTCGGCCATGCTGGTGACCACCACCGATGCGTTCACCTACGAGGATCTGCTCGACGGTGCAGGCACCTCGATCATGATCCACGAGAACGCCGACAACTTCGCCAACATCCCGCCGGAGCGTTACCAGCAGGTCAACGGCGATCCGCCGCCGGATCAGACCACCCTGGCGACCGGCGACGCCGGAGCGCGGGTGGCCTGTGGTGTCATCACCTCGGGCTGACAGCCGGATCGATTTTGTCGGGTCGGCCCGGCCGACCCTCGGGGTCGAATGGGAGTTCGCGCTCGTCGACGCCGAGACCCGTGAGCTGAGCAACGAAGCGGCGTCGGTGATCGCCGAACTCGGCGAGAACCCGCACGTGCACAAGGAGTTGCTGCGCAACACCGTCGAGATCGTCACCGGAATCTGCGACAACACCGGGCAGGCGATGGACGACCTGCAGTCGACCCTGCGGCCCGTCCGGCAGATCGTGCGCGATCGTGGCATGGAGTTGTTCTGTGCGGGCACACACCCGTTCGCGGAATGGTCGACGCAGAAGTTCACCGACGCCCCGCGCTACGCCGAGTTGATCAAGCGCACCCAATGGTGGGGCAGGCAGATGCTGATCTGGGGAGTGCATGTGCACGTGGGGGTTTCCTCCGCGCGCAAGGTGATGCCGATCATCACTTCGCTGCTCAACCAGTATCCGCACCTGCTGGCGCTGTCGGCGTCCTCCCCGTTCTGGGACGGCGAGGACACCGGCTACGCCAGCAACCGCGCCATGATGTTCCAGCAGTTGCCCACCGCCGGCCTGCCGTTCCACTTCCAGGAGTGGCGCGAGTTCGAAGGTTTCGTCGCGGATCAGAAGAAGACCGGCATCATCGACCACATGAACGAGATACGTTGGGACATCAGGCCTTCACCGCATCTCGGCACAGTGGAGGTCAGGATCTTCGACGGGGTGTCCAACCTGCGTGAGCTTTCGGCTCTGGTCGCGCTGACGCACTGTCTGATCGTCGACCTGGACCGCCGGCTGGACGCCGGGGAGGCGCTGCCGGTGATGCCGCCGTGGCATGTACAGGAGAACAAGTGGCGGGCGGCCCGATACGGGTTGGACGCCATCATCATCCTCGACGCGGACAGCAACGAACGACTCGTCACCGAGGATCTCGACGATCTTCTGGAACGCCTTACGCCGGTGGCGAAGTCGCTCTCGTGTGTCGACGAGCTCGCCCGGGTCGGAGACATCTGCCGCGCGGGTGCGTCGTATCAGCGGCAACGCAGGGTGGCCGAGGAGCATGACGGGGACCTGCGAGCCGTCGTCGATGCGTTGATCGCCGAGTTGGTGATCTAGCCGTGCCGACGTTGCCGATCTTCCCGCTCGAGGTGGCGATGCTGCCCGGCGAAGGGCTGCCGCTGCGGATCTTCGAGCCGAGGTATTCGGCGCTGGTGCAGACCTGTCTGGCTGCCGACGACCCGACCTTCGGGGTGGTGCTCATCGCGGCCGGTCGCGAGGTCGGTGGCGGGGACAGTCGAAGCGACGTCGGCGTGCTGGCGCACATCACCGAATGCGTGGACATGGGTGCCGGCCGCTACCGGCTCACCTGCGACATCGGGGAGCGGTTCCGGGTGCTGGAATGGCAGCCGGACAATCCCTATCCGCAGGCGGCGGTCGAGTTGTGGCCGGACCAACCGGGTGCCGCGGTCACTGCGGATGCGATCCGCGAGATCGAAGACCGGATGGTGACGCTCTTCGAGCGCATCGCCGAGGCGCGGGGCGCGCAGGTGAACGCCCGCGACATCGTGCTGGGCGCCGACGAATCCGGCGATGCCGCACTATGGTTGTACGCCTTGGCTTCTCGGCTGCCGATCGGTCAGGCCGACCGGTACGCCATGCTGGCGGCACCGACGGTCGCTGAGCGGGTGGCCGCCCTGTCCGAAGCCGTCGACACCGTCATCGCCATGGTGGAGTTCCAGCTGTCTGAGTGAGCGGCCCGGCGTGACCTCTGCTAGAGCAGCCGGCCTTCGATGCATCCGCCGAACGCCACGAGCGCGTCGTCGTCGGTCGGCGAGTCGCGGTGATAACGATGCATGAGGTTGTCCGCGCTGAAGGAACTGATCTCCCAGCCCCGCGTGCACAGCAGGCAGTTGATGGCCTCGACCGCCGCCCCGGACGCGTCCATGGAAATCCTGCTGCCGCGCGCGCTGTGACGGGTGATCTGGTCGAGAAGCCGGTCGCGGGCATCGTCCGACAACAACGCGAGCACCCCTTCGGCAGACCACGCCGTGGGCTCGTCGTGATCGAATCCGGCGTCGCGAAGCGGCACCGACCAGTCGGCACCGGGGTCGACCGGCACGGGAACATATTTGACCGCGGTCACGGCCCCGGCAGCCCGGAGCGTCGCGTTCTTGTACGCCAACACATCCGGTCGGTCGATCTCGTAGACGACGGTGTCGGTCAGCCAGGGCAGCCGCCACGGCCGGGACTCCAATCCGGCCGCCAGGATGACCACCTGGCTGATACCGGACGCTCCCGCGGCAACGAAGAACTCGTCGTACCACTTGGTGCGGGTGCTCAGTTGAGCGGACAGGGCAGGACCGGGGAGCCCGTCCAGCGTCGCGGTGCCCAGTCCGTCCAGCAGCGCCTGCACGTACCGATCGGTGAACAGCGGTTGACCCGAAGCGGATTCCTTCGCGCGCACGTGGGCGCCGACCACGTCGTTGCGGCAGGCAGACGCGTCACTGGCGAGGGGGTTCATCGCCGCCGGGTTCCCCGTCGGCGACAAATTCATGCATTTCATCCCTGCTCAACAGCTCATCGCCGAGGTCTTGCTCCCGGTAGGCGAGCTGGCCGACGCGGTTGGCGATCACCGGGGCGGTGATCAGCGTGAACAAGCCGGTCAGGATCAACATCCCGACGTCGGGATTTCCGCGCAGCCGGATCGCCGCGCCCGCCAGCACCAGCAGCAGGCCGAGCACCTGCGGCTTGGTGGCGGCGTGCATTCGCGACAGGGTGTCGGGGAACCGCAGGACGCCGATCGCCGCGGTCAGCGCCAATGCCGATCCGCTGAGGATCAGCACGCTGGTGATGATGTCGAGCACGTTCACTGCCCGGAGCCTCTGTCGGTCTTCTTCGCGAGGTCCGGCACGCGGAACCTCGCCACGGTGACCGAACCGACGAAGGTGATCAACGCCAGGGCGGTAAGGCTGTAGGTGACGGTGGTGTCGAGGCTGAAGGCCGCCCACGTGCCGATGGCGCACATCGTCACCGCGACGAGTGCGTCGAGGGCGACCAGTCGGTCCAACGTGGTAGGACCGAGCAGCATCCGGAACATCGTGGCGACGGCCGCGGCTGCCAGCATCGCTCCGGCGATCACCCATACAGTGCTCATGTGCTGGCCTCCTTGTCGGCCGACGGCTGCCATTCGGCGTCGCGCTCGAATGTCGCAACCAGAAGCTTCTGCAGATGGTCGACCTGCCGGTGGAAGCGCTGCACCTCACGATCCGACCCGACGTCGAGCACGTGGACATAGATCATCCGGCGTTCCTGGTCGATCTCGAGGACGATGTTGCCGGGGGTGAGGTTCAGGATATTGACCGCGAGTGCGAGCACCAGATCCGACTTGATCGCCAGGTGGGCCCGCAGCACCGCTGACAGTGGCACTGTCGGCTTGAGGGCGAGCACGGCCACCTGGAACGACGACACCAACAGCAGGTAGGCCACCGTGACGGTCAACCGCACCAGCGAGAACAGGTGGAGCCTGCCCTCGACCGGAACAGGTGGCAACGGCAGCAACAGCGTGATGACCAACGCGACCGCCAGCCCCGACAGGATGTTCGCCGCGGACATGTTGCCCCACAGCAGAACCCAGACCAGGATGAGCCAACACAGCATCCAAACCCGCAGCGCGTAGGTCCGCATGTGCCCTCTGCTCTTCGCGCGCGGGCTCATCGCCGGGGCTCCCCGAGTACGGCGGTGATGTACTGGCCTCGGTCGAGGACTTCGGTGCCGGCGCGCTCGCTGTAGGCGAAGATCGGACCGGCCAGCACGGTGAGGGTGATCCCGACCGCAATCAGTGCACCTGTGGGCGCCAGCATGCCGACGGGCATCCGGCCCACGTCGTCGCGATCGGCCAGTTGGATGTCCATGGTGTCGTCGGTGTTGTCCACCAGTGCTGTGGGTGCCGACGCCGACAGATGTCCTTCTGGCGCGTCTTCGCGCGATCGCCAGAACGCCTTGGTCCACACCCGGGTCACCACGTAGAGCGTCAGCAGGCTGGTGATGACGCTGCCGGCCACCAGGGTCCATGCCAGCGACGAGCCGACCTGGGCGCCTGCCTGCAAGAGCGCCACCTTCCCGATGAACCCCGAGAACGGTGGGATCCCGCCGAGGTTGAGCGCGGGCACCACGAAGACGAAGGCCAGCAGCGGGCTTGCTGCGGCGAGCCCACCCAGTCGCTCCAAGGTCGACGCGCCGGCCTGGCGCTCGATGAGCCCGACCACCAGGAACAGCGTCGTCTGCACCAGGATGTGGTGCGCGACGTAATAGATCGCCCCCGACATCCCGAGTTCGGTGGACAGCGAAATGCCGAAGATCATGTAGCCGATGTGGCTGACCAGGGTGAAGGACAGCAGGCGCTTGATGTCGCTCTGCGCGATCGCGCCGAGGATGCCGATCACCATCGTCAGCAGTCCCGCGACCAGTAGGACGTTGTCCATCTGGCCGCCGGGGAACAGCAGCGAATGTGCGCGGATGATGGCGTAGATACCGACTTTGGTGAGCAGGCCGGCGAACACCGCGGTGACGGGCGCCGGCGCGGTGGGGTAGGAGTCCGGCAGCCATGCCGACAGCGGGAACACCGCAGCCTTGATGCCGAACGCCACCAGTAGCACCGCGAACAACGCGGTGCGGGTGCCGTCCGAGACGTCGTCGAGACGGACGGAGAGCTCGGCCAGGTTCAGCGTGCCGGTGGCGGCGTACACAAGGGCGATGCCCGTCAGGAAGATCAGCGACGAGACCATCGACACCATCACGTAGGTGATGCCCGCCCGTACCCGCTCCTTGCTGCCACCGATGGTCAGCAACACGAAGCTGGCGGAGAGCAACACCTCGAACCCGACGAACAGGTTGAACAGATCGCCGGCCAGGAAGGCCATGCACACACCGGCCGACAGCACCAGGTAGGTCGGTAGGAAGATCGACACCGGTTGACGGTCGTCACCGTCGCGGATGCCCTGCCCGATCGCGTAGACGACCACCGCGAGCAGCACGATCGACGACACCAACAGCATCATGGCCGACAGCCGATCGACCACCAACGTGATGCCCAGAGGTCCCATGCCGGGTTCGGTGACGCCCCATCCGCCCACCTGCAGCGCGATGGTCCCGTCGCGGTCGGCGAGGTACACCATCGCGGCCGACACGGCGAGCACCACCGACAGCGCGAGCACGGTGATGGCCCGCTGCAGACGCGGTTTGCGGCCGGCGAACAGCGTCATCGCTGCGGCGAGCAATGGGACGAGAACCGGCAAAGGGGTCAGCACCAGGGCCAGGTCGCCATCCGGCATCAGCGAGTTCATCGCGACCCCTCGAAACCGGGGAGCGCGTCGAGTTCGTCGGGCAGGTCGGTGTCACGTGCCTTGTCCGGAACCCGACGTTCGGTGACGTCGTCGGATTCCGTGCCGGTCATCTGGGACACCCGGGCGTCCTCGGGGTCGTTGATGACTTCCTCGGCCGTGTTCAGTCGGTAGGAGCGGTACGTCAACGCCAACACGAACGCCGCGACGCCCATGGTGATCACGATGGCGGTCAGAATGAGGCCTTGCGCCAACGGATCTGCGGTCGTCGTCTGCCCCACACTGCTGCGGCCACGCACCGGGGGGTTGCCCGAGCGGCCGCCGGCCGAGAGGATCAGGAGATTGACGGCGTTGCTGATCAGCAACAGCCCCAACAGCATTCGGGTCAGGCTCCGTTCGAGCAGCAGGTACACCCCGGCGGTGGTGAGGCCGCCGATGATGATGAGGGGTACCAGGTAGGTGGTCATCGGGACCCCACCGCCGCCCGTTGCTGCTGGCTGATCTCCTCGTCGACGCGCGCCCCGAGGCTGCGCAACACGTCGAGCACCAGACCCACCACGATCAGGTACACCCCGAGGTCGAAGATGAGAACGGTGACGAACTTGATCGAGCCCAGCACCGGCAGGTCCACCTCGATCAGCGCCGACGACAGGGCAGGCGCCCCCATCAGCAGCGAACCCACCGCGGTACCGGTGATCAGCGCGAGGCCGGCCCCGAGGATCTTGCCCGCATCCAGCGGCAACGTCTCTCCGAGTTCGTAGCGGCCACCCGCGAGATAACGCAGGACCAGCGCCAGCCCGGCCATCAGACCGCCGGCGAAGCCGCCGCCCGGCGTGTTGTGGCCGGCGAAGAAGAAGTATGCCGAGAGCACCATCATCACCGGGAAGATGAGGCGGGTGGCAACCTCGAGCACCAGCGAGCGGTGCCGCGGGTCGCGCAATCCGCTGCCGCGCAGCCATGTGATGTCCCCGGCGGCCGGGCTGTTCTTGGCGGGCATCGCGAGCTGGCCGATGTCGGGCTGACCCGCGTCGGCGACCCGTGGTGCGGCGCCGAAGCGTCGGCTGCGGAACACCAGTGATGCCACGCCCGTCGCGGCCACCAGCAACACGGCCACTTCACCCATGGTGTCCCAGGCGCGGATGTCGACGAGCAGCACGTTGACGGTGTTGAAGCCGTGACCGCGCACGTATGCGGCTTCCGGCAACAGGTCCGCGATCGGTCTGGTGGACCGGGCTGCCATGGCGAACGCGGCCAGGGTGGTGACCGTCGCCCCTACCGCAAGCGCCAGCGCGGCGCGCGGAATCCGGCGCCGCTTGATGTCGGCGGCACCTGTCTCGGCGGGCAGGATACGCAGCACGAGAACGAACATGACCAGGGTCAGCGTCTCGACCAGGAACTGGGTCAGGGCCAGATCAGGGGCACCGTGGAACGCGAAGATCGCACCGCAGCCGTAGCCGGTCACGCCGACCAGCAGCACCGCCGCCAGGCGATTGCGCATCACCGTCGCGCCTACTGCGGCGGCGAGCATCAGCAGTCCGACCACGATCTGCGCCGGGGAATCCCAGAGTTCCAGTTCCGGTCGGTCGCGGGCGCCCAGAACCAGCACCGTGATCGGCACCACCACCAGGGTGGCCAGGATGACCGACTGCGTCGCGGGGATGGAGCCCCGCTGCGTGACGGCGGTCAGCCGTACGGACGCGATGTCGGCGCCTCGCAGGACCGCGTCGTAGATGCGGTCGGCGTTGGACAGGGGGAGGAAGCCGACCCGGGTGCGGCGGAGCCGGCCCCGACCCAAGTACACCGCGACGCCCGCCCCGAGCACCACGGCCGAGAGCAGCAGCGGCAGATTGAAGCCGTGCCACAGCGCGAGGTGGTAGTCGGCGTCGTAGCCGGCGGGGTCGGGCACCGTGGTGGTGTAGTCGGCCAGGATGTTGTCCAGCGCCTTCGGCCAGAGACCGAACAGCAGACCGGCGAACGCCAGGATCCCCGGCGGGATCATGAACGCGGTTTCCGGGCGGTGCATCTCGGCCACCCGAACGCTGGGCTGCGGCAAGCCTTTCCGGCCGAATGCGCCGAACAGGAATCGCAGGCTGTACACCGTGGTGAGCACCGAGCCGACCACGATTCCGGCGAGCACGAACGGCGCGGCGGCACCCAGCGTCGGGCTGTGCAGCACTGTCTCCAGGTCGGCTTCCTTGGCGATGAAACCGAAGAACGGTGGCAGCGCGGCCATGCTGGCGGTGGCGCCCGCCGCGATGATCAGCAGCGGCTTGCTGCGGTCGCCCAGCCAGGCGAGCCTGCGGATGTCGCGCGTTCCGGTGGCGTGGTCGATCACCCCGACGACCATGAACAGCGACGCTTTGAACATGGCGTGCGCGAACAGCATTGCCAGACCGGCCAGCATCATCTCGCTGCCACCGGAACCGACCATGACCGTGATCAGACCGAGTTGGCTGACGGTGCCGAATGCCAGGATCAGCTTCAGGTCGTACTCACGGATTGCTCGCCAGCCCGCCAGGAGCATCGTCAGCAGACCCAGTGTGACCACCGTCGGCCGCCACTCGGGGGAGTCGGCGAACCCCGGCGTCATCCGCGCGATCAAGTAGACGCCCGCCTTCACCATCGCCGCCGCGTGCAGATAGGCGCTCACCGGTGTCGGGGCCGCCATCGCGCCCGGCAGCCAGAAGTGCATCGGCACGATCGCCGACTTCGACAGTGCGCCGATCAGGATCAGCACCACCGCGACCGAGGCGGCCAGGCCGGTCGGTGGGTCGGCGATGAGCTCGGACAGCAGGTAGGTCCCGGTGATGTTGCCGAGCACGATGATGCCGACCAGCATCGCCAGCCCGCCGAAGGTGGTCACCAGCAGTGCCTGCGTCGCCGCGCGACGGCTGGTCGCACGCTCGGCGTAATGCCCCACCAGCAGGAAGGACAGGACGGTGGTGATCTCCCAGAACACGTAGAGCACCAGCATGTTGTCGCTGGTGACCAGGCCGAACATCGCGCCGGAGAACGCGACCATTTCGGCGGCGAAACTGGGCAGCCGCTTCTCGGGCTTGCCGTCGTGGTGCCTGAAGTAGCCGGCGCAGTAGAACAGCACCAGCGCGCCGACGCCGAGCACCAGCAGGCTCATGATCGCCGCGAGCGCATCGAAGCGCAGCGTGATGTCCATCGAGAGCTCGGGAACCCACGGCACGGTGACGCTCTGTGCCGAGCCGCGACCGGGCCAGTTCAGCCCCACCCAGACCAGTGAACCGAGCGGCACCAGGGCCAACGGATAGAACGCCGCCCGTCCCCAGCGGTACACCAGCAGCGGTGCCAACAACGTGGCGACTGCGTGGGCAGCGAGGATGGCGAGCATGGCTCCGTCTCGTCATGGTTCGGCGATGAGCCGTCGGGCAGGTGAACCACAGAGGCGACGGGCTTGACCGGCCGGGCTGACTCTGGAGTCGCCCCAGTCTACGGGGAGCTGATGTTGATGCTCGCAGCCGACTCAGAGCCGAGGCGGTGCGGTTCCCTGCGCCATCGCCCTTATCCGGTCTTCCACCGCGGCTCCGGAGATGAACAGCAGCTCGTCGCCGGCCCGGAGGACGTCGTCGGGTCCGGGAATGATCAGTCTGTTGGCCCTCTGCAGCGTGACCAGTGCGCTGTCGCCGGGCATCTCCAGGTCGCCCACCCGCTGGCCCACCAGTGCGCTGTCACCGGGCAGGGTCAGCTTGGCGACATTCGCCTGACCGTGTCCCATGCCCGGTCGGGGTCCTTTGCCGAGGTCCATCAGGCGAACCAGATGACCGACGTCGATCGCGCCCTCCACCGCGGCGACCAGCGCGGTCGGCGTGGAGACCGCCACATCGATGCCCCAGGCCTCGGTGAAAAGCCATTCGTTGCGGGAGTCGTTGATCCGCGCGACCACCCTGTCGATTCCGAATTCGGTCTTGGAGAGGAAAGCCATGGCGAGATTGGCCTTGTCGTCGCCGGTGGCCGCGATCGCGACATCACAGTTGTGCATCTCGGCCTCCTCCAGGGAGGACACCTCACACGCATCGGCCAGGAACCAGTCGGCGTCCGGCACCGTCGCGGGCGTGTAGCGGGTGAAGTCCTTCTCGATGAGTAGGACTTTGTGACCGTTGTCCACCAGTTCCCGCGCGACGGACCGGCCCACCGCGCCGGCACCGGCGATCGCGATCCGCATGACCCTCTCCTTCGCCGCGAC
Source organism: Mycobacterium sp. (assembly GCF_049683935.1). GTDB lineage: Bacteria > Actinomycetota > Actinomycetes > Mycobacteriales > Mycobacteriaceae > Mycobacterium. Next base: position 12,461 of record NZ_JBAUJR010000055.1, read on the forward strand.
GACCATCATCACCGGCCGTGCTGTTTTACTTGCACCGACACAACTCCCGCTCGGCAGATGAGGTTCGGTGAGCCTGCACCAGCTCTACGTGGCGCTGTTCGCCGGCGGCCTCGTGCTGTTGGCCAGCATTGCCGCGACGAGACTGGCCACTGGAGCCGGCCTGCCCAGCCTATTGCTGTTCCTCGGTGTCGGGGTGCTGGTCGGTGAGGCCGGGCTCGGCCTGGATTTCGACAACGCGCAGCTGGCTCAGGGCCTGGGAACCGCCGCGCTGGGCGTCATTCTGGTCGAAGGCGGCCTGACCACACGGTTCAGTGACATCCGCAAGGTGCTCGCTCCTGCAGGCGTGCTCGCTACGGTCGGCGTGGGGGTGAGCACGGTGGTCACCGCGACGGCGGTGCACTGGCTACTCGGGATGGATTGGCAGCTGGCACTGCTGCTCGGTGCCATCGTCTCCAGCACCGATGCCGCGGCGGTGTTCTCGGTGCTGCGAGTGGTACCCCTGCCCAGGCGGGTGGGCGGGTTGCTCGAGGCGGAGTCCGGCTTCAACGACGCGCCTGCGCTGATCCTGGTGTTGCTGTTCAGCGTCACCCCGCTGGAACTCAATCCAGGGGTGATCGCGGCAACCGTCCTGTATGAGCTGGTCATCGGCGCAGCCATCGGACTGGGCTGCGGGTTCCTCGGTGCGATGGCTCTGCGGCGAATCGCGTTGCCCGCCGCGGGTCTTTATCCCCTGGCGACCTTCGGACTCGGCATGCTCGCGTTCGCGGCCGCCGGCTCAGCACACGCCAGCGGTTTCCTCGCGGCGTACCTCGCCGGAGTGGTACTCGCCAATTCCGGCTTGCCGCATCGGTCCGCGACGCGGTCGTTCGCCGAGGGATCGGGTTGGCTGGCGCAGATCGGACTGTTCGTGATCCTCGGGTTGCTGGTATCGCCGAACGAACTACTCGACGAGGTGGTGCCTGCCGTCGTCGCCGGCCTGGTGCTGCTGCTGCTCGCCCGGCCGATCTCGGTTGTGGTGGCGCTCATCGGTTTCAGGGTGCCGTGGCGGGAACAGGCGTTCGTGTCGTGGGCCGGGCTGCGCGGGGCCGTGCCGATCGTGCTGGCGACCTACCCGATCGTCGAAGGCGTGCCCGACAGCGGCCGGCTGCTGAACATCGTGTTCCTGCTCGTGGTGGTGTTCACGCTGATCCAGGGTCCGAGCCTGCGGCGGGTCGCGGAGAAGCTCGACCTCATTCCGCGCGATACCACCCGCGAGATCCAGGTCGACGCCGCGCCCCTGGACGTGCTCGGCGCTGAACTGATGACCATGACGGTGCTGCCGGGCTCGAGGCTGCACAACGTCACGGTGCTGGAGTTGCGGCTGCCGGATCCCAGCGTCATCACGCTCATCATCCGGGCGGGCCACTCGTTCGTGCCGCAGCCCGCTACCCGTCTGGAGATCGGCGATGAACTCCTGATCGTGACCACCACCGCGACGAGGGAATCAGCCGAACGGCGACTGCGTGCGGTCAGTCGGCGAGGCAAGCTGGCGTACTGGTTCGACGAGTACGGCGAACCGGGTTAGCGCGGCCGCCGAAACTGTATTCCACGCGGCCCGACGTCGGAATTCGCTACGCAGGATGCAATCTCGGCGATGAGGCTCAGCGGGAGTCGGCGAACTTCCGCAGCGACTCGACCTGAGCGGGATCCAGCGAGGGACGCACCGATTCGCGCGCCGCGGCGACATCGGCCGCGCTGACGTCGGCAGCGTCGATCGAGCTGCGCATCGCGGTCAGCGCCGCTTCCCGCAGCAGGGCCACGCAGTCCGCGGCGCTGTAGCCGTCGAGATCCTCGGCCAGGCTGTCGAGGTCGACGGCTTCGGGACCCTCGGAGGTCAACGGCACCGATTTGCCTGCCGTGCGCAGGATCTGGGCGCGGGCCTCGGCGTCGGGAGGCTCCACGAACACCAGCCTCTCCAGCCGACCGGGCCGCAGCAGGGCCGGGTCGATCAGATCCGGGCGGTTCGTCGCGCCGACGACGACCACGTCGTTGAGCGGCTCGATGCCGTCGAGTTCGGTCAGAATTGCCGCCACCACGCGGTCGGTCACACCCGAATCGAAGCTCTGCCCGCGCCGGGGCGCCAACGCGTCGATCTCGTCGAGGAAGATCAGAGACGGCGCGGAATCGCGTGCCCGGCGGAACAATTCGCGCACCGCCTTCTCCGACGAGCCGACCCACTTGTCCATCAGTTCGGCGCCCTTGACGGCATGCACGCTGAGCCGGCCGGAGCTGGCGAGCGCACGGACCACAAACGTCTTGCCGCAGCCGGGCGGCCCGTAGAGCAGGACGCCGCGGGGAGGTTGCACGCCGAGGCGCTGGAACGTCTCGGGGTGCTGCAGCGGCCACAGCACGGCTTCGGTGAGCGCCTGCTTCGTGTCGGCCATGTCGCCGACGTCCTCGAGCGTCACCGACCCGACGGACACCTCTTCGGTGGCCGAGCGCGACAACGGCCGGATGACCCCCAGCGCACCGGTCAGGTCCTCCTGGGTCAGTGCGGGGGCCTCGCCGTTCTCGCTGGCCCGCGCCGCCGCTCGCAAGGCGGCCTCGCGGATCAGCGCCGCGAGGTCGGCGACCACAAAACCCGGTGTGCGCTCGGCTATCTCGCCGATATCGAGCTCGCCGGCGGGAACGTCGCGGAGCAACACTTCGAGCAACTGGCCGCGTACCGCGCCGTCGGGCAGGGACAGGCCGATCTCGCGGTCGCACAGATCCGGCGCGCGGAGGCGGGGATCGAGGTTGTCGGGCACGGCGGAGGTGGCGACGAACGCGACCCCGCTGGTCGAGATGGCCGAGCGCAGTTCGGTGAGGATGAGGGTGGCCACCGGGTCCGCAGGTACCGGTAGCAGGGCGTCGATGTCGGTGACCAGCAGCACGCCGCCGCCCTCGCGCACGGTCGCCACGGCAGACGAGACGTTTTTCAGCCGATCCTCGGCGTGCAGTGACCCGACCTCCGGACCGTCGAGTTCGACCAGTCGCCTGCCCTTGCACACTGTCCGCACCAGCGTGGCTTTGCCGACCCCGGCCGGACCGGACACCAGCACGCCGAGATTCGCAGTGGCTCCGAGCTTCTCGAGCAGTTGGGGTTCGTCGAGTGCGAGCTTGAGCCACTCGGTCAACCGGGTGGCCGCGGCGTGGGCGCCCTTGAGGTCGTCGAAGCTGATGGCCGGTGCGCTGGAGTTCTGGGTGACGACGTGCTGGCCGGTGCTCTCCGGAGCCGCCGGGGTGACGCCGCCTGCGAGGTCGAGCGAGCCCCAGCTGACCAGCGAATTGGGTTGCACGCTCGCGGGTCCGGAGGGATCCACCCCGGTCACGGTCAGCAGTTCGGAGGTCCAGGTGATACCGACCGCCGATGCCAGCTTGGCGCTGGCTTCCGAGGTCGACGTGCCCGGCCCGAGATCGCGGGGCAGCAGCGACACGGTGTCCCCGACGGTCATCACCTTGCCGAGCAGCGCCTGCCGCAGGGTGGCCGCGGCGATCGACTGGGTGGCAAGCCTGGAACCGCTCAACGTGACCGATCGGGCGCCGCACACACTGACCGGGGCGACGAGCACCGACGTGTCCTCCCGCAGGCCGGCGTTCGACAGCGTCACGTCGTCGAGCAGTGCGGTGCCGGTCGGGGTGCCTGCGGGAGCGACGCCGACCACCGCGGCAGTGGTGCGCGCGCCGGTCAACGAGACTGCATCCCACTCCCGGATACCCAGTGCGGCAATGACTTCCGGATGCAGTCGGACCACGCCGCGGCGGTTGTCCAGGGCGGAGGTGTTCAGCCGGGCGGTGAGTGTGAGGTGCGCTCCCGGCGAGGTGCTGCCGGTCGTCTCGAGTTCGGACATGTCAGCCTCTCGGCGGCTTGCGCAGGCCGAGTCGCATCATCGACCGTCGATGTGGCTGCGCGCGCCGGATGGCCCGCCGCGCGGCACGCTGCTGTCGTGGTTTGTCGTCCCACACCTCCGGGTGCGCGGCGAGGAACCGCCGGGTGCGGATCGCGAACGGGATGTGGATGACGTAGGCCAGGATGAGCACCAGGATCACGACGTAGCCGTAGAGAATCGAGGCGGCCACACCGATCGCCAGGAGTGCCAGCAGCGGCGCCACCATGTTGGGCGGCACCGAGAACGTGTGGATCTTGCGCATCGGCAGGGTGCTCACCACCAGCAGCGAGACGGCGATCATCCAGATCACCACGGCGGCCTCCGACGTCCACCAGCCATCGCCGAACTGCAGCTTGGCGGCCAACGGACCGATCGCCCCGATCGCACCTGCCGGGGCGGGCATGCCGACGAAGTACTTCTTCTCGTAGTCGGGTTGGTCGAGGCTGAGCATCGCGTTGAAGCGGGCCAGCCGCAGCACGATGCACACGGCGTAGAGCAGCACGACGATCCAGCCGATGCGGGAGGTGGACAGCAGCGTGGCGTAGACGATGAAAGCCGGTGCCACACCGAAGTTCACCGCGTCGGCGAGCGAGTCGAGTTCTTCGCCCATCCGGGACGTCGCCTTCAGCGCGCGGGCGAGGCGCCCGTCGAGAGCGTCGAGGATGGCGGCCACGGCCAGGAACGCCATCGCCTCGGTCGGTCGGCCGTCGAGGGCGAACTTGACCGCGCTCAGGCCCAGGCAGATCGCGGCCACCGTCAACGCGCTGGGCAGGATGCGGGCGCTCATGACCGGCCCTTTGATGCGGCGCTTGCGGGGCTTGATCATGGCAGCTCGGCGAGCACGGTCTCACCGGCGAGGGAGCGCTGCCCGACATCAACAAGAATGGTGGAACCGGCAGGCAGGTACGTGTCCAGCCGCGAGCCGTACCGGATCAGGCCGTAGGTGTCGCCGATGGCGATCTTGTCGCCGGGCGCGACGTCGCAGACGATCCGGCGGGCGAGCAGGCCCGCGATCTGCACCGCCACGACCTCGGCACCTTCCGGGGACCGGATGAGGATGCTGTTGCGCTCGTTGTCCGCGCTGGCGGCCGCCAGATCGGCGGAGACGAACAACCCGGGGCGGTGGGCGACCGCGACGACCTCACCACCGATCGGGGCCCGCTGCACGTGGGCGTCCAGCAGCGACAGGAAGATGCTGATCCGCGGCAACGGGACTGCGGGAAGGCCGAGTTCGCTCGGTGGGATCTCGTGGTCGACCACGCAGATGAGCCCGTCGGCCGGGGCGACGACAAGACCCGGGCGGGTCGGCGGCGTGCGGGGTGGGTGCCGGAAGAACGCGGCGTTGGCCGCCGCGGAGGTCAGCCC